>JAFAQT010000186.1 GCA_019246215.1 Verrucomicrobiota bacterium | reverse complement strand
GGCCCAGAGGGTTGCGATGAAAATGGGCCGGCGGCGGCGTTGCTCGTCGGTCACGTATCGATTCAGATATGCTCCCTCCTCGCGCCTTGCCGACGGCCCATTTTGATCGCAACAATATACCTCTTATTTAGGGGACAGGACACTAGCCCAGCCCGGTGCCAGGCCCAGCACGATCAAGCTAGCCTACATCTCGTCGGTCTGAGACGCGGCCTCGCTAGTACTGGTCTTGTCAAAGCGATTGACGAAAATACGGCGACTGCCCAATTTTCTCGATTAAAGGTGGTCGCAGACGAGCAGGCCATGATGTATGGAGGGAGCCATGGAATATCGTCAACTCGGACAATCCGGCCTAATGGTTTCTGTGCTCAGCTTGGGCACAATGACCTTCGGCGGCCGATCAAATTTCAGCAAGATAGGGGCGACCGATGTCAAAGGCGCCCGTCGTCAAGTGGATCTCAGCATAGAAGCTGGCGTTAATCTGTTTGACACAGCCAACTGCTATTCGGACGGTTTATCGGAAGAAATACTGGGCGAGGTCTTGGAAGGTCGTCGAGATGAGCTCCTCATCGCGACCAAGGCAAGGATGGTTGTCGGCCATGGACCGAACGATGGTGGTGTCTCGCGCTACCATCTGATCCGGGAATGCGAAAAAAGTCTGCGGCGGCTTCGTACGGATCGGATCGATCTTTACCAGCTTCATGAGTGGGACGGGCGAACACCGTTGGATGAAGCCCTGGAAGCCCTGGATACTCTGGTGCGTTCGGGTAAAGTGCGGTACGTCGGCGCCTCCAACTACTCGGGATGGCATTTGATGAAAGCACTGGCTACCTCCGAGCGTCACAATTACGTGCGGTTCGTCAGTCAGCAGATTTATTATTCGTTGCAGTCCCGCGACGCAGAATATGAGCTAATTCCAATCTCGCTCGATCAGGGCCTGGGAATTCTTGTCTGGAGTCCGCTCGCTGGCGGCCTGTTATCCGGCAAATACCGTCGTGGGCAGCAAGCTCCGGAAGGTTCTCGCCACCTGAACGACTGGGGTGAACCGCCCGTTCATGATCAAGAGCAGCTCTACCGGATTATTGACGTGCTGGTTGACATCGCTGATTCGCGGAAGGTCTCGGCTGCTCAAGTCGCACTCGCTTACACCCTTGGACGCCTGGGAATAACGTCTCTGGTGATTGGAGCGCGCTCCGAAGCTCAGCTGAGCGATAATCTAGGCGCTGCCAACCTTACACTCTCTTCGGAAGAAAGGTCACGCCTCGATGCCGCGAGTTTGCCTCGGCTGCTCTACCCTTACTGGCACCAGGCGAAGACGGCAAAGGAACGGCTGAGTGCCGCCGACCTTTCGCTGCTTCGTCCCTTTATATAAGCAGTCGCCAGTGCCATTTTATCAGGTGGAGAAAGGCGCACTGTTGGACACAGTGGAATCCTTGCCTGCACCGGTCACAAAGTCCGGAAATGAGCAGACACCCTGTTTTCTTGCCTCGTTGATCCGATCATTTGCAAGCGCTTTCTAGGCGGCGTTTTCAGCGCAAAATATCACGAGCGCTGCCGCGTGTGATGTTTTCTGGCTAGGTGTTGGGTTCAGTTTGCGGAGGCGGGGCAAATAGACGTTGCTAACCGATATCTATGGACGCGCTCACTGATGAAAAATGCACGGCTTGTCGTCGTGATTCCCCAACTGCGACTGAGGTGGAGATCAGCGAACTCAAACCTCAAATTCCCGAATGGACACTGCTGGAACGCGAGGGAGTCAAGAGGCTGGAACGGGTATACCGTTTTGCGAATTTTGTGCAGGCCCTAAGTTTTACAAATCGCGTAGGCGCACTGGCGGAGGAGGAAGGTCATCATCCAGCAATCCTGACCGAGTGGGGGCGCGTGACGGTCACTCTCTGGACTCACAAGATTCGAGGATTGCATCGGAACGACTTCATCATGGCCGCGAAGATCGATTCGCTCGTGTGATAGAAGCTTCCTGCTGCGCTCCGACAAAGATGAACATCGCGATGAAGATCAAAATCGGATTGCCGAGAAAACCAAAGATGGCGAACACGATAGCGAGACCTTGGCCAATCCGGGCAGCAATTTGGGTGGCCCGAGCATACGGCATCGTCATCGCTAAGAGGGCTCGCAGGACTCGCCCCCCATCCATTGGGAAAGCCGGAATCAAATTGAACAAAACCAACATTACATTGAGAGAGGCCACTTTAGCCAACATTTCGATTCTTGGGCTTTCCAGGTGTTCAACCTGCTGCAGGCCAGCGGTGACGTGAATCCCAAAAATCAGGACTGCGGCGATCACCACGTTCACCAGCGGTCCTGCGATGGCGACGATAAGTTCTTGCCATGGCTTGTCCGGAATCCGATTGAGCCGCGCAACGCCACCAATTGCATACAGCGTGATGTCAGGAGTTCTGATGCCAAATGCCCGCGCTGCAAAGGCGTGCCCGAACTCATGCAAGAGTACGCAGGCGAACAGGATCAGGATGAAGAGGACGCCTTTGACAGCGCCAGACGACCCTTCCAACTCGTAAGAACTGAACCAAATCCACGCCAAAAAAAGCAGGAATGTCACGTGAATTCGCACTTCAATCCCAAAAAAAGAAGCTATTTTCAGCGAAGAGCCCATACTTTAACCTCCATTCAGCGTCGCTGGTGCCATCATCGATTAACCGCAGTGCTGGGCTATCCTATCGCACTTTTTTGGATGCGGTGCGAAGCTTCAAGAGAACTATTTGGCTGCAAAAGGGTTCGTCAGGTCAGCGCCACGTACCGCTGTGTGGGTGCAAAAGGATTTGATTCAGCGATCTTTCCATATAGTCTAACCGCTTTGGCGCAGCGCTCGAGGCATTCGTGTCGGTCGGTGCTTGGTTCTCCCCAGTTTTCAAAAATCTGTCCTCGTTGCCAAAGCTTCAATCCTGCGCTTTGGCCTCGCTCGGCAGGGGATGAGCCCGTCCGGCGCATTTGCCCGGGAGTAGTTGCGCCAGTGAACAATGGCTCAAGCACCGATTGGAACCAAGGCATGAAAAGAATTACCTACAGTAGAGCTCTGCTCCCCCTCCTGGCGAGCATTGCGTTGATAGGGGTGGCCCAGGCGGACACCAAAAATATGCGCATAGCATTTTCAAACAACTATGCGGGCAATTCATGGCGTCAGGCCATGTTGAAGAGTTATGATATTGTCACCAAGAAAGCCGTCACGGACGGGGTGGTTGCCGCCGCTGACGTCTTCACCACGGCCGACAAGGAAGTGCCGACGCAGGCAGCACAAATTCAGAACCTGATTCTTCAGGGTTATAACGCGATTGTCATTAATGCGTCCTCCCCGGATGCGTTGAACGGTGCAATCAAACAGGCCACAGACGCCGGCATCGTCGTGGTGTCCTTCGACGGAATAGTCACCGAACCTTCTGCTTGGCGTGTGGTCGTCGACTTTAAGGATTACGGCGAACAGGAGGTGGTGCATCTGGCCGGATGGCTGCCGAAAGGTGGAAACTTGCTGGAGATACGCGGTCTGGCCGGAACTTCGATCGATGATGCAATTCATGCCGGGATCCAGCAGGGGGTCAGCAAACATCCGGAATTTAAGATCGTCAACAGCGTTGAAGGCGACTGGGACCAGACAACGGCGCAGAAGGCGGTAGCGACTGTACTTCCTTCATTGCCAGAAATCGTTGGGGTGGTTGACCAAGGCGGCGATGGATACGGTGCTGCACAGGCCTTTGCCGGGGCTGGCCGCAAGGAGCCGATCATCATCATGGGAAATCGCCAGGACGAACTTGCCTGGTGGAAAGAGCAGAAAGCCAAAAACGGGTACACCACCTGGTCCGCATCAATCGCTCCGGGTGTTTCGACACTTGCGTTTTGGGTCGCACAGCAGATCCTGGATGGTCGCAAGGATATCCCTCACGACTTACTTGTGCCGTATCTCGCGTTTACGCAGGACGATTTCGAAGCAGCGCTTCCCAGCATTCCTGTGGGCGGCGTCGCCAGCCATGAATACACTCAGGAAGACGCCAAGAAGGCAATAGAAGCCAACATGAAGAAGTAAGGGCTGTCAGGGGGCATCATGAACACTGCGTTGAACGCGATCGCCTTGGAGCCCGATTGAGTTTTCGCATGTCATGCCCGGACCGTCGGTGAACATTGTCAGGTTGGTCGGCGTCGAAAAATATTTCGGCGCCGTCGGTGCGCTTACAGGAGTTGATTTTTCGGTTGCTGCCGGAGAATGCGTCGGGCTGGTCGGCCATAACGGCGCCGGAAAATCAACACTGATGCATGTGCTGGCGGGCACGCTTGTTCCTGACAAGGGTCAGATCGTCGTCGACGGCCTCCAGCGGCAAGGTTATTCGGCGCTTCTCGCGCAGAAATTGGGGATCCGATGCGTCTTCCAGGAATTGTCGCTTTGCCCTAATCTAACCGTAGCCGAGAATGCGCGCGTTCTGCACCCAGGGATCGCCGGCTGGGGCTGGCGAAAGCAAGCCGCCGCACTGATCCGCAAGAAGCTTGAAGAAATTTTTCCAGGGCACGCCATTGCACCCGATGCCGTTGTCGGCGACCTGTCGATTGGCAAGCGGCAGATGATCGAAGTTGCTCGCGCCTTTACGACCACGAAGGCACCTCTTCATCTGGTGATTCTTGACGAACCAACCTCTTCTCTGGACAGCCACACGGCAGCGCAGCTGTTAGACCATGTGCGGCGAGTCGTGGCGACCGGAGCCAGCTGCGTGCTGATCTCTCATCTCCTTGGCGAAATCCTTGAGTACTCCGATCGTATCGTAGTCATGAGAGATGGCGCAATTGCGGCAGCCGATCGCGCTTCCCGCTTTGACCGGGATAAGCTGGTGACCGCGATGGGTGGTGCTGCGGCAAGCAAAATGCGATCGGTTCAGGAACGTGCGGCGCCCCGCGGAACAACGCCGGTGTGTGTGCGTGCAAGGCCCTTTGCCCGAAGCGATGGTATCGAACTGGTCGCGCATCGGGGCGAAATTGTTGGGTTGGCCGGTCTCTCCGGCCATGGACAAACGGAATTGTTACTCTCGGTCTTTCGCGGCGCAACGCGACGACTTCCTGGACTCGAGGTGACCGACCCTGTTGCGCTGATCGCCGGAGACCGACAGAGTGACGGGATTTTCCCGCTCTGGTCAATCGCGAAAAACATCGGTATACGATCGCTCGGCGCGCTTCGCACAGGTCCTTTGATTTCTTCTGAGCTGGAGGATCAATTTGCTGTGCGCTGGAAGAAGCGCGTTAATATCCGCACCGCGGACATGCACAACAATATCCTCTCGCTCTCGGGCGGAAATCAGCAGAAAGCCCTGTTCGCACGAGCGCTCGGTTCCGAAGCGAAAATAGTTTTGATGGACGACCCTATGCGCGGCGTTGACATTACCACCAAGCTCGAAGTCTACGAACTGATCCGCGCGGAAGCGAATGCCGGGCGCACATTCCTCTGGTACACGACCGAAATGGAGGAGCTCAAGAATTGCGATCATGTCTATGTGTTCCGCAATAGCCGGATCGTGGCTGATCTGCGCCGGGGCGAACTCAGCGAGGAGCGAGTTATTCAATCTTCCTTTCAGGAGGCCCGGTAACGTGAACCCGGGTTCGCGCACAAACGTCTTGAAAATTGGGTGGAGTCCACCTCAATCCTCGCTGACCCTGAGATTCCTGCGCGCTGCGCTGCCATCGGTATCGCTCGCGCTAGTCCTGCTTGGGATCGCGTGGCTTAATTCACGAGCGATGAGCTATTTAGGTCTTAACTTGATGCTCAATCTCGGGCTTCCTACGGCACTCGCCACCGTCGCCCAGATGTTTGTCATCACGGTCAACGATCTCGATCTCTCGATTGGCACGTTCGTCAGCTTCGTTGGTTGTGTGGCAGCCACTTGGCTGCGAGATGCTCCGCTTCTCGGGTATGCCGTACTGATCGGCGGCGTCGCTGTCTACGCGCTTACGGGTGCAGTCATTTATCTGCGCAACATTCCCTCCATTGTCGTGACGCTTGGGATGCTGTTCGTCTGGCAGGGATTGGCGATCCTGGTCCTGCCCAAGCCAGGTGGTAAACCTCCCGGGTGGCTGCACGATTTGATGAATTTCCACATGCCCTATGTTCCGTTTCCAATCGTTGCCGCGATCGCGCTCGCGGCGCTCGTTCACATCGGGCTGATGCGAACTTCCTATGGCGCCATCTTGCGCGGGTCCGGTGGTAACCCAAGCGCGATCGGCCGAGCCGGATGGTCCTTGCTCAAAACCAAAGTCGTCATGTTTGCGCTGGCAGGTGTTTTTGGCGTCTTTTCCGGACTGGCGTTAGTTGGGTTAACAACCTCCGCCGACGCGAACATCGGAAAGGGCTACACCTTGCTATCTATCGCCGGGGTCATTCTCGGCGGAGGAGAATTCGTGGGCGGACGCGTGTCGCCGATCGGGGCGGTCATCGGCGCGTTGACGTTGACGCTTGCCGGTTCGCTTCTCAATTTCATGAGGATCTCCCCCGATTGGCAGGTCGGAGCCCAGGGCGGAATTCTCATCATCGTTCTCGCCGCGCGTGCAATGATCGACCAGACCGGCAGAAGAACAGTATGAAATTTGACTGGAGATTCAACGTTTTTGGCAAGCCATGGATCTGGTCCTACCTCGGCGCATTTCTCGTCTGGCTTGCGGCGATCCTGTTCACGCACGGTTACGGTGCCGGGGGGATGCTCACCGCTGCCCTTGCGCTCGCCGTCTTTTCTGTGATCGCGGGCGTCGCGCAGATGTTCGTGATTACGCTCGGCCCGGGTAACGTCGATCTATCGCTGCCCGCCAATATCGGATTGGCGAGCGCCGTCGCCATGAAAATGATGAATGGATCTGATTCCTTGATCGCCGTCGGCTTCCTCGCCGCCCTTGCGTCGGGCGTTTGCATTGGGATTTTCAATTATCTTCTGATCTGGTTGCTGCGCATTCCGCCCATCATTTCAACCCTCTCCGCCAGCTTTATCATTCAGTCGGCCGGCATAAGCTACGGCCGCGGTTTACAGATCAAGCCGCCACCCGGGTATGCCGAGTTCACTTCTGCTCAAATAGCCGGAATCCCTTTCCTGGCGATAGGAACCGCGATTTTTACGATCGGGATCGGGGTGATCTTGCACCGGACGATCTACGGCCGCTCGGTCCTTGCTATCGGGCAAAATACTCGTGCCGCCTGGCTGGCTGGAGTTTCCGTGGAACGGGTTCGATTGGGAACCTATGTTTTGAGCGGGGCGCTTGGCGGGATCTGTGGATCGCTTTTAGCGGGCTATTTTCGAGGATCATCGCTGGAAATAGGGGACGAGTACCTGCTTGCTTCGATCGCCGTGGTCGTGATCGGCGGTACCTCGGTGAGCGGTGGCAAAGCCAATGTGCCGGGGCTATGGGGCGGCGCGCTCTTCCTGGTGCTCCTGCTCACGATGCTCAACACCTTCGGAGTGAGCGCAGGCGTTCGCTTCTTGGTCACCGGGCTTGTCATCATCGGAGTAATAGTTGCCGCAGGCGGACCGAGATCGGTGCGATAGGGCGCGGAGGAGTGTGTCGGACGATCGGCCGATCGGCTGGGTGGGAGTACAAGAGACAGGAGCTCGGAAGTACAGGAGTTCAGGCGGCATTGCGAGGCCGGAAGAAAGGAGCCGAGGAGTACAACAGAGGGCAAAGGTGTGAACGCGCAATCGCGAATCGGATAAGTGACACCCCCCCAACAACAACCACAACACAACACCAACCAACAAGGCCCGTTCGGACGCCGAAGGGGCCACGCGAACTGGCGTTTTTCGGGGTAGTCCCTGGCACACGCTTCGGTTGACCCTCGGCTGCTTCAGCGCTTTCAGCGCGGCGACGCGCGGCCGCGCCAGCCCGCAGTCCTCCTTCCCAGCCCTGCAAGCCAGAAGTCTCCTGTACTCCTGAAATAGTGTTTACTAAATCGAGTGATTCCGCTATATGGCTCGTCGGTCGACGCTTGGATAAACAAGCATCGAACCGGATGTTTTTCTGGAAAGAATACCCCCATGTTCAAAAAATTAGGTCTCTTTGCGCTGGCTCTCAGCGCCGTTGCAGCAATTCACGCTCCGCGCGTGATCTCGGCTCAGGAGCAGAAGCCGATTTATTTTTGGGTTTCGCACGGATCTCCGACAGACCCGGTCTGGACATACTTCCTGCAGGGAGCGGAGCAATGGGCCAAGGACACCGGACACGAAGTTCGGACCTCCTTCCACAGTGGCGATGTTCCGTCGCAACAGGAAGCTGTTCGTGCGGCTATTACCGCGAAGGCCAGAGGGATCGTCACGAGCACGCCTGATCCGGGCAGTCTGACGAAAGTCATCGCTGAGGCGCATGCAGCTGGAATTCCCGTGATCATCATGAACACAGAGGACAAGACCAGCGGCCGTGACGCGTATGTCGGCGGCGACAACGTGGAGATCGGACATCGGTGGGCGCAATATCTTGTGGATCACGGTTTCGTGAAAAAGGGTGATGTTGTCTGGACCCCTGTGGAAGTTCCCGGAGCGACCTACGGAGTGCTGGAAACTCAGGGGATCGACAGTGTGTTCGGACCGCTCGGTATTACCCACGAAATCACTGAAGCAAAGCTCGATCAGGCGGAGATCATTACTCGGATGTCCGATTATCTGACTGCGAACCATAGTAAGATCAAGGCGATCATCGGACTCGGTGATCTCGTCACGGGAAGCATCAAACGTGTATTTGACCAAGTCGGGATTAAAGCTGGCGACCTTCCGGTGGTCGGTTGGGGCAATTCGCCCGACACGGCTCAGGAAGTTCTGGATGGCTACGTCAATGCAGCAATGTGGCAGGACCCACAGGCGACCAGTTACGTCGCGCTCTCCTTGGCGGCGATGGCAGCCAGCGGCATTCCACCCGGGTTCGACGTCAAAGTCGGCACTCTGTACGAAAAGGACAAGGCTGCAACTTACCTTAAAATCATGCAGGGCGCCTCGCATAAGTAATTGCAGGGTCACGTTTCGGGTTGCGTTGCGGCCCGAAACGGTTTCGGCTGGGTGATTTAATACGGACGTGCACGATTCGGATCGACCGCTTCGCAGGAGCATGGAAGACAGCCGCGTCACCGGCCAGGTCTCGTTGGATTCTCCGTCCTTGAGGCACCAAATGCGATTGGCGCGCTTGCTGCGGAGCGTTGTCTCTGCACCTGAGTTCGGGCCGTTTGTTTTGCTGGTAATTGAAATTGTCGTTTTCACCTTGCGATCGCCCGTCTTCCTTTCTGCGAGCAACATCAGCAACGTGTTGGCCTTCACACCCGAGCTAGGGATGATCAGCTTAGGAATGACACTGCTGATGACCGCCGGCGAGTTTGATTTGTCGGTGGGTTCGGTCTTTGGTTTCGCGCCGATTATCATGTGGACGGTTTACAATACTCATACCGCATCCTTGGAAACAGGTTTCGTGATTGCCATGGTGCTCTCGGCTTTGATCGGCTTCATCAATGGCTGGATGGTGACTCGTCTTAAAATTCCGTCCTTCCTCGTAACGCTCGGAATGCTCCTGGTCGTACGAGGAATCGCACTTTACATTACCGACGGGTTCCCTCAACGAACCTGGAGCGCTAATTCCGCGCTGACGAATGTGATCGTCGGAGAGTTTTCTCTCGGTGGGCTCCGCATCCATGCGTCGGTCCTCTGGTTCGTCCTCTTCACGGTGATCCTCGGTTACGTGCTGACGGAGTCTAAAGCAGGCAATTGGATTCAGGCCGCGGGCGGAAACGCTGACGCGGCTCGCGCGCGCGGAGTACGTGTCGCACAAACAAAGATATTGCTCTTCATCCTCACAGCGGTCATTTCCGCGTACGCTGGCGTCACCAGCTCGATCCGGGTGTCAGCGGCTAACCCAAACAGCGGCACGAGCTATGAATTGGAGGTGATCGCGATGGTCGTCATCGGTGGCACAGCGCTCACGGGCGGGCGAGGTACAATCATCGGAACGGTTATCGGCGTCCTGATCTTGCGCATGATGCGGAATGGCATCGTCCTGGTGGGCGTTCCTGGACTTGCCTACAACATTTTCATTGGCGCGATCATTCTTGGAATGATGGCGCTTCATTCCTGGTTAGAACGGAGACATCGCGCGGGAACTTGATCAAATGGCAGACGAACTCGTGCGCATGGAGCGCATAAACAAATTCTTTGGTCGTGTACAGGCGCTCAATGACGTTACGCTGTCCGTCCGTAAAAATGAAATCATTGGGCTGCTGGGCGACAATGGCGCAGGCAAATCAACCCTGATCAAGATCCTCTCAGGCGCACTCAGGCCGGATAGCGGAGAAATCTACATTCACGGGGCCAAGGTGAAAATGCGTAATACGAGCGACGCCATTGCTCGTGGTATTGAGACGATCTATCAGGACTCGGCACTGGTGACGCAACTCTCGGTTGCTCGAAATTTGTTCCTTGGACGGGAACCGGTTAAAGGGCCGCGTGTGTTCGATCGATTAGATCAGCAAGCCATGAATGAGGCGGCGCGTCAGCTGTTAAAGCAGGTTGGCATCACGAAAGATATCCCGTCCACCACACCGATCAGCGCGCTCTCGGGAGGGGAGCGTCAAGCGGTCGCGATCGCCCGGGCGATGCATTTCGAGAGTGAACTGATTATTCTCGATGAACCAACGAATAATCTGGGCGTGGAAGAGACTCAGGGGGTCTTGCGTTTCGTTCGAAACGCGCGAGATTCCGGACACTCTTGCATTTTTATCGCTCATAACATTTACCACGTCTTTCAAGTGGTTAACCGCATTGTCATTATGCGGCGCGGCAAGAAAGTTGCCGACGATATCGATCCGAAACAGACAACCATAGAAGCCGTTGAACGCATTATTACGGGTATGGCACTCGCACCGTTATAGCCCAGCGCCATCGGCATTGGACATAGGCTCCCCCCAATCGTTCTCGTTCTCGACGTTAATCAGGTGTGGGCAAACGCAGTCGTACTTGTTGGTGGTTTTTCTCGCATCGCAAGCCAGTTTTGACCGCACGATCAAAGATC
>JAFAQT010000234.1 GCA_019246215.1 Verrucomicrobiota bacterium | reverse complement strand
GCGGCATTCTCGAATATTGTCGGCGTTATTTTAACTCCTCTATTGGTTGGCCTGCTGATACATGTGACGGGTAAGAGCGGATCCGGCTCGCTTGGACCGCTTTTGGCAGAAATTACAATGCTGACCCTCTTGCCGTTCGCGGTTGGGGTTGGACTTCGCCCCTTCATCCGTCACTGGGTGGATGCCAAAAAGAAATGGGTCAACAGAATCAGTAACAGCGTCATCCTTTTCTTTGTCTACAGCGCCTTCTGCGATTCCGTAAAAGAAAGAATCTGGCACCAATATGGACTCCTTCTGACGGTTCAGATCCTTCTTTGCGTGGCCGCACTCTTTGGGATCGTTTCGCTGTTGATCTATTTCGCGGTTCATCTGGCGCATCTGAATCGCGAAGACGCAATCACCTGTTACTTCTGCTCCGTTAAGAAGACTCTTGCGATGGGGGTTCCGCTCGCGATCCTTATCTTTGGTACGCGAACTGATCTGAGCCTCCTTCTGCTTCCGCTCATGCTCTACCACCCCTTCCAGCTCTTCACGAACGGGATTCTCGCAAACCGATGGGCGAAGCACCGGGGGGGTCGACCCAGATAATAAGCATCTTTTGGTCTGCTCTGCGAAGTGCGACCACAACTCGCTTTAGGGCCATTCAGTGTTCGCCGCATCCCTCCCCATCAACCCTGACCTCTGTCCCGTTAGCGAATTGCCCATCCCAATCAGCCGGCACGAGCTCTACGCATTCTTTCCCGCACATCTGGGCGACGCCGCCCTGCTCCCTTTTCATTAGTCTCACGATTTAAGCGTTTGCTGTCTCCAATATGAAAACGCTAACATAAAAAACGCGGTACCTAACAAAATGCCTGTAGCGCCGGCCAGCACCGATATACCTTCACCGGTTTGGTTAGATAATATCAGGATGCCCAGTAATAAAAAACCAAAGGCCAAGCCGATTAAACTCGACGCAACAGTTAACTTCCCCATCAGTGTTTGACCGTTCATTTGTTCTGCCTTTCCGTTTTGCCACCCGGTAGTGGCCACATCAGACTAAGACAATCACCAGCAAGCGTTGTGACGGTTCTCCGGAAGATCTTTTTTAGCGAGCGGGTGCAATCTCAGCGTCAAAGCCAGATTGGTTTATCAGTTCACGAAGCCTGGTCGCCAGATCTGGCGATGCCAGAAACCCGTGATCGCGGAATAACTCGGCGTGCTTTCGGTCGAGTGTTTCGAGTTCGTTCAGCCGGTGCGGTGCAACATCGCTGACGCTGGCCAGTCTACCTCTCGTAAATTCCAGCCGGTCTGGGTCGACGTATCCCGCCTGCATAAAACTGCGCGTCTTCTTAGCGCAGCGGCAAGGGTTAGCAGTGTTAATCAAACCGCACTTCTCATTCATGAATTGATAGAGATCGCGCCGGGCACGTGAGAGAAGTTGTCGAAAATTCTCCGGCGATATCTCCATCACCTCGCCTCCAACTTCGCTCGAAACACCGAAGTATTCGCCAAGGATGAAGGAAAGACGCTGACGGCGGTCAAGACATATGAGCATTCCGGTCATGCAGCCAATGCGAGCCTCTTCGACAAGCAATGGCAATTCGACTGGTACGCTCTTCGGATCGGGTAAATCGAAGTCTGGCGTTTCATCGAGAGCACGACCCATGTCCGTAAAGGTGACGCTACTCTTTTCGAATTCGGACTTACGCACGTTGAGCAGGTGATTGAACGCTATCCGGTAGAGCCACGTCCGGAACTGGCTTTGGCCGCGAAATGTGCTCAGCTTCGTTACTACCTTGATAAGAATCTCTTGCGTCGCGTCCTCAGCCACTTGACGGCTCCAAACCATTCGGATAGCGATGTTAAAAACCCAAGGCTGGTGTCGACGAACTAATTTCTCAAGGGCACCCTCATCCCCGGCCTGAGCCTCGGAAACCAATTCTTCATCTGTGAGGCCGCTCCCCTGTGCCCCCCTTTCACTGAAGGGGTTGATGCGCTCTTCTCCGGTTTCAAGGAGGGAAAAATCGTTAGATCTCTTCATGTTATCCCGTTAGACATCCTCAAAAGCACCCTGTGACAGTTCTCCGAGCCTCTAAGCGTCTGCAAGGGAATTCTGGCCAACCGAGCGCCGCTGATGTCGATGTCCGCCAGCGCAGCCCCACCGAAAGGCGACCGCCAGAACAGAGATGGTAGGCATTGCCTGCACCGAAAACAGTCAACCGTTTTCAGAAAGTTCATCTCTTGTGGCGATTGCCTTTCCAGGCCAGTTGTATGCCGAACGGATGCAGCGTGAAGATCTACTCCGCACTAAAGAGTTGATATCCTCATCAAGAAAGAGTTGATATTCCGATCAGGTCAATTGCAGTGGCGCGCTGGCCGCGATCATTGCCGAAAGCATCTTTTTTTCGTGAGGACACAGCAAGCGTCAGTCGTCAGGCTTCCTGAACAAAAGTACGATGAGCGAATATAACCTGAATGGTAAAGTGGCCGTCATCACAGGGGCCAGTAAAGGACTGGGCAAGGCGATGGCCTTGGCGCTGGGTGCCGCGGGCGCCACCATTGCGCTCGCTTCACGGAA
>JAFAQT010000221.1 GCA_019246215.1 Verrucomicrobiota bacterium | reverse complement strand
AAGATCGCAGATTGTTCCGATAAACTGCCAAAAAGATGAGACTTACGCTCTTTGCCTTAACTTTCGCAGGGATGTCCTGCAACGTCATCGCCGGCGGCGAATCAACTTTTGGATTTCGCAACCATCCGTTGACGATCGATGAAGCTGTTCAGCTGGCGCTCAAACAGAATCCCTCGATTCTGCAGCAAGTGCAGCAACTCAAACTGCAAAAGGGTCTTCTCTACCAGGCACAGGCAAGACTTTTGCCGCAGTTGACTGCTAATTCGAGTTATTCGCAAAACGACAGCGCTTTGAACCCGGCGAGTGCCGCGGGCGCATCCAAATTTGACATTCTTGCTGTGCCTACCAGCGGTCCTGGTGCTGGTACCTTGGACGTCGGTTCATTCGGACCTGGACAACCGCATAACAATGCCATTGGGGTTCCCGGCACAACGTCCGCAACGGCACTACAAACTTGGCAGGTCACATTGACCGCTTCTCAACTGATCTGGGATGGCGGAGCGACGATTGCATCGCGTCGGGCGGCGCGAATCAACGAAGATGCGGCTTACTACACGCTGCGGGATACGATAGACACAGTCGTCCAGACGGTCCGCACACAGTTTTATCAAATTTTGCTCAATAAAGCGTTAGTTCAGGTTCAGGAAGAATCAGTAAACCTCCTCCAAAGCCAACTGGAAGACCAGAAGAGCCGTTATGAGGCGGGTACCGTGCCGCAGTTCAATGTTCTACAAGCCGAGGGCACACTCGAAAACCAGATTCCGCAGCTGATCACAGCCCGGAACAATTATCGCATCGCCCAACTGACGCTGGCGCGCACTCTTGGAATCCCGGCAGACCGGCAATATGCAACCGACAATCCTCTGCCCGTAGCGGGACAACTCAGCTTTGACCCGATCAAATACGATCTTGGTTCTGCGCTGATTGCCGCACGTGCAAACCGCCCTCTCCTGAAGGCGCAACGATCAAACATTCTTGCCAATGTGGAGAATATCACCGTACAGGCGGCCGGTTTCCAGCCGACTATTTCTGCTAATGTCGGGTTGGAACAACAAAGCAATCCGAGGACCAGTAGTCTGACGAACACTCTGCAGGGATGGTTCCTCGGTTTACAAGGATCCTGGAATATATTCGATGGGTTCCTGACTTATGGGAAAGTAAAGCAGGCGCGAGCGCAACTGGAGCAGGCGAAGGTCACCTACGACGATTCTGCGAGGCAAGTCGAACTGGAAGTCGCCACTTCAGTCAGCAATCTTCGACAAGCCGCGCAGACTGTGCAAAGCGCTCAGACGGGGGTGAACGTCAACCTCGAGGCTTTGCGTCTGGCGGACGAGCGCCTGGCTGCCGGGACCGGCACTCAGCTCGATGTTTTGACCGCTCAGCAGGCTCTCACCACGGCGCGTTCTAACCTGGTACAGGCTGAGTATTCTTACATTTCAGCAGTTGCCTCTTACCAGCAGGCGACGGCGACTGAGACGAAGTACAACGATATGTTCGACGCCCCGCAGGCGCATCCGGCCACTTTGACCGGGACCGAGGCCGGGAAAGCGGCTCGGTCACGACATGATTCACCACTGGATCCTGACAAGCCGGCGACTACGAAGTCGAAACGTGAGTCGTTGATGCCGCCCCTGGGCAAGGTCCAGACAACCACTGATTAGTATCCTTTCTCCACATGCTATTTGGGGGTCAGGACGCCAGCCCGCCGATTGAACATTTTCCCGCTCTGGATGCGCTGGAAGATGTTCTGCATGGGTTTGTGGTCCGAGTGCCGGGCCTCGACGTTCGCACCAATCGGGAGATGGCGTTGCGAAAGCTCGACGCATCTCACGAAATAGCACGTCGAACCTTCGGAGCCCGGCAGGTTCGTCTCGCCGAACAAGTCCATGGCGACTCTGTTGCCGTCGTTACAGTGGAATCAGCCGCGAAGAGCACGCTGGTGGATGCCCTGATCACACGTGACCGAGACGTCTTACTTGGAATTTACGTGGCCGATTGTTGTGCGGTGTTTCTGGTAGACCCTCATCAGAACGCCATCGGTTTGGTCCATTCGGGAAAAAAGGGAACCGAATTGAACATCGTCAGCGCCGCGGTACTAAAGATGACGACTGCCTTCGGGACGGACCCTGGCGACCTGGTGGCTCAGCTCAGTCCGTGCATTCGACCTCCTCATTATGAGGTCGATTTCGCCGCGGATATTGCCCGGAGCCTAAAGCGCTCCGGCGTGAAATCCGTCTTCGATTCAGGTAAGGATACCGCAGCAGATCTGGGAAGATATTATTCCTACAGAATGGAGAAAGGCCGAACCGGCCGAATGCTCGCTCTGCTGGCCTTGAAGAGCAGCGGATCGCGCATGGGCGGATCGGCGTAGTTTTAGGCGAACAACCCTTCTCGGTTTGCTCGGGCTCTGGCGCGAAAGAAAGCGGATCAGAGGACTGACTTGAAACGGTTCTTGTGATGCCGTGCAGTGTTTGGAGAGCTTTCTGTGTGTACGAATTTACTGGTTCCTGCGCGGGAATTCAATGAGGCGACAATCGAAAGGATGGATCGCCCGCAGCTCGTATCGACGGAGTTGCGGATTGATCTGGCGAACCTTCAACAACTCAATCGATACTTCGGTAGCTACCGGCTGATCAGGCATTTCCTTCGCCGCTGGTTCCTCCCTGGCAGTTCCGTAACGGCGATCGATTTGTGTACCGGTTTCGGCGATATCCCGCGTTTCGTAATCGACTGGTGTCGTGGCAACGGTGTCAGTGCGCAGATCACCGCAATCGATTTTCAGCCAGCTACGCTCGCGCTGGCGATGGAACATTCACGTTCCTATCCCGAGATAACCTTTACTGTGTTCGACGCCTTGAAGTTCGCGCCGGAAAGACCAGTGGATTTTGTGTTCTGTTCGCTGGCGCTGCATCACTTTGGCGACGATGCCGCGATCCGGCTTCTGCAGCATATACGGTTCATGGCCCGGAGAGGAATCCTAGTCGCTGATCTGGAACGCACGGATTTTGGGATCCTCGGCATCTATCTATTGACCTCTTGCGCCTACCGGGAGCCAATGACTCGTTTCGATGCCCGGCTTTCGATTCGCCGCGCGTTTTCGTTTTCCGAAATGCACCAGATCGCGTCGCTGGCTGGCTGGGAGCGATTCGGGCATCGACGTTTTTTTATTTCTCGGCAGGCCATCTGGCTTGAGAGTTGAAGCCTTGTTGAATAACAGCGAGAATGCGTTCTCAATGAAACCCATAGCGGTATTGGTGGCGACTTTTTCTTTGCTCTCCGCACGGTCGATTCATGCTCAAGCAGCCAAAATCGAGGTAGATCGCTTTCATTTGGAAGTAATTGAAGGCGCGGAGGCTCATGCCGCGGTCAACGACCAGGGACCGGACGGCCAGCCAGCCGTAACGGCCGTGGTGTCCAAGATTGGGGCGGAGTTCTGGAGCGTCGAATTGCGGGCCGCCGATGTCAATTTCGACTCAGGCAAAACGTACGAAATACAATTTCAGGCGAAAGTTGTGCCTTCGCAGTTTGTCTATGTCGTTCCTGAAATGACGGATCGAAATCAGGCCTCCGTTGCTGAAGGAACAACCCTGGAAATTCCCGATCGATGGACAGATTGCAGCGTGGTCTTCCATATCACAGATACGGCAAACCCCGGGCGGTTAACGCTCTCAAGTTTGTCCGCGAATCCGGCTTCTTACTCGTTCAGCAATTTTCGCGTGAGCGAAAAGTAGTTACTTGGAAAGTATCACCAAGTAAAACTGTTGTGATATTTTCGCGCTGTTCAGAGATTGACGAACCTGTGGGGGCGACTATAGCGCGCTGTGGCCTTCTATGTATTCCTTTTCTTCTCTTACCCTGGCAAGCCGGTGCGCTCGAGGTGTAACCTGGCTAGCTCGGATCGGTTAATTTTTCCGCGTTGATTGAACGGGAGCTCGGCCATTATCCGGAACTCTCGAG
>JAFAQT010000143.1 GCA_019246215.1 Verrucomicrobiota bacterium | reverse complement strand
TCTCGGACCTGCAGAGGGAGGAGAGATTCCCGTGATTGCCCTGACGGCATTTGGCCGCGGTAACGAAAGAGATCGAATTGACCAAGCTGGCTTTCAGCTGCACATTTCAAAACCGATCGAACCGGCAGAACTCATTCGAGTAATCTCTGACTTGCTCCGACGCAAGGAGTAGCAAAAAAGCAGACCAGTGCGTAATCTGTGTTTCTAACGTCTATCGCTCAGTGCGAGACACTTTGGCTATTGAAATTTTCGCCAACTCTGGAGGAATCTCTACGGCAGCTTGGCCAGCGACTCTTCACCTAGACGCTTGGTCCTGGGGTCGTCTTCTTCCGTTTCCCGCATCGCCAAGCACCTTGCTGATGAGATTTCGTGCTTCGTCGGTCCGTCCCATGTGCGCGTAAACCCGTCCCAGCTTATGTAGTGCATGAGTGGGTCAGGATTAAGTTCAATCGCTTTCTCGAAGCATCGGCCGGCCTCTTGGCAGGTAGAGTCCGGCAGCTTACCAAAAGCGATCTGGGCCATGGCCTCGTTCGAAGGCATTCACATCGGCTAGGGCCACGTGCCAGCGACCCAACACGTGCCAAGCCAAGTCACTGCTCGGATTCAGTTTGATCGCTTTGTCGGCAGCACGCTTAATGATGCGCGAAGCTTCGAATTTTTCCCGGTTGCCTGCGGCCCCTTCATTGCCTGCGCGCGGATTTCGACGGCCTGATCAGTCGTTCAAGCTGTGGACGTTCGGACTCGATCAGGCGGCCCACATTAAGGAGTGCTGCTTCACTCATCCTGGGTCCCACCAGTTGCAGGCTGGTGACCGGAATGGTCTTATCGTTCACCGGAATGGGTAACGCAAGCGCAGGATTTCCTGCATAATTCACGGCGACGGTGTTCTGCATGATCAACACGCGCGCCTCTAAAAGGGCTATTTTGCCAATGGACGGTATCCTTGGAGGCAAGGACTGAAGTGTTGGCAGAGCAATGAAATCAACTTTTTTGAAGACTTGATTAAGAGCATGCTGCCATTGCGCTCGTCTTTGAAGAGCTTTCTGGTACTGGGCGGGATATAAGACTCTACCCAATATTATCACTGCAACGGTTCTCGGCTGTACCCCTGACCTGGCGACGTACTCTCGATCGCTGAGCCACGCCCCCGCGGCCGCGACAGTGTTTCCGTCCGTCTTGGCTTGATCCCACTTCGCCTTGAAGCCTTGGCCCAAGGTGGTGACTCGAAAATGTCCTTGGGCGAGAGCTTTATCTACCGCCGCATCGATCCTAGGGTCGGTGCCGCTCAGGTAAAGTCGTCCAATCCTGATTTTCCTCGCTGTCGGTTGGTTGGCAACGGCTCTGTGATACCGTGCTGCAAATCCGTCTTGCAAGAGATCCATCCCCTGCACAACGTGATCCACGTCTTTGCCGATCGGCCCGACGGTATCCAGATGCTTGGCCTCAACCGGAAATATGCCCTTTATCGAAACGAGACCAAAAGTCGTCTTCAAACCAACAACACCGCAGCACGCGGCAGGTACGCGGACGGAACCTGCAGTATCTGTTCCGAAGGCAACATCGGCGCTTCCCTTGGCTACCGCCACGGCCGAACCGCTGGATGAACCTCCCGGAATGAGCTTGCACCGTTTGCTGAGCGGATTTTCCGGGGTTCTGAAGTAATCATTCAGGCCGGAAGGAGCCACCGCAAATTCACTGAGGTTTGTTTTCCCGATAATCCGAACGTTTCGCGTGCGTGCAATTGCGAGGCAGGTCGCGTCCCGTGCCGCGGGCGGATTATGCTCAATGACATATTCGGAACCAGCGCTAGTGACGACACCTTTTACATCAATGTTGTCTTTCACGGCCAGCCTCATTTGCTTACTCTCGCGAGGGACCGGCCAGTAATCGATAAACGCATGGTCCCGTGACCCATACGGCCAATGGTTCGGCAGAACTGAACAGCCGTTGAGATAACAGGTTAGGAAAAATAGTGCGATGAGGTTGCCGGGATTTTTCATTCAGGAGTTCAGGAGTTCAGAAATGTGCAGTCAATTCCCTCCGAACTGCGATTCAAGGGAAACAGTACAAGCTGGCGCCTTTGGGAACGCCGACAACAAACTAACAACAAGGAAAACGGCTCACACACAAAAAAGCGGAAACTAGTTCATCGTCTCATAATTGGGAGGCATCCGTTGGTTTCAGAAGGGTTCGGATGCTAGGCGTGAGTGAGGAGCATATCCGCGGCAATAGGTGACGAACGAGCAACGACGCAGACGAACCCTTTTCAAGCCAACTCGGAGGGGCGATGGCGCTTTGGCCGAATTTCTGCGTTGTTCGCTGCTCACGCACGGATCTAAGTATGCTCCTCGCATCGCGTCTTGAAAATCGGCCCAAATCGCCGAGGGCTGGTATGTCTCTCATTCATGAGACGATGCACTTGCTATTGAACAATGTCGGCAAATCAGCCAGTGCGCCGCCGGTGAACATGTGGTGCCAAAGCTGAGTCGCCACCACTGCCGTCAAACCCATCTCCACGGAAAGACGCGGCAGGGAACCGACTGGCATCGTGCGAAAGGCTCGCCGCCAATGATGTACCGCCGCGACGTCGAAATACCCGGTGCGCCGGAGCGATTCTTCGCTCAAAAGTTGGGCGACAAACGCCGGCTCCGGTTCGATGTGAAAACTGTCCAGG
>JAFAQT010000333.1 GCA_019246215.1 Verrucomicrobiota bacterium | reverse complement strand
GCTAGCTTCACTTCTATTTTGACCCCGGAGAGCGCTGAGCTGTTGCCCCTTCGAAATGCCGAGGCTGTAGAGAAAGTGCTCAGTGGCAATGGCGCGTCCTGGCGATATCAGTAGACGAAATACCGGAACAGGGGCGCCCTTAGGGCTCGCTCACGCGCTTTCCATGATGATAGATCATATAGATTCGCGTAGTATTGCGGATATCTTCCAACGGGTTGCCATTCAGTACGACTAAATCAGCTTGCTTCCCCGACTCCAGAGTGCCGCGATCTGTCGCGCCGATGGCTTCGGCGCTGTTCTTTGTCGCGCAGACGATTGCTGCCGTCGGGCTCAGCCCAGCCTGGACAAGCAATTGTAACTCCCGATGTTCGGCAAACCCCTGAATTCTTGTTGGCAACGCGCCTGAATCCGTGCCAAACGCGATCGTCACACCCGCATCAAAAAGGACTTTGACGTTGTGTTGGCCGGTGATCGCTGCCGCTTTGTTTTTTGCTGTATTCGGATTAGCCTGCATCTCCTTGGCGTAGAGCGGGCTCCTCCAGCGCTCGAGAAGAGCCGGATCAACCGCTTTGGTAAAAAATGGTTCCTGCATCCAGGCAGGTTGCTCAGCGTAAACATACTGGGACTCATCGAGGTCGAGCGTCGGAATATAAGCGACTCTATTCGTTTTCATCGAATCGATGAATTCGGTATCGACCGGCTTATCTCGAACACTGTGCGCAATGATATCTATCCCCGCCTTTACCAGGGCTTTCGCGTCACTCAGCTCAAAAATGTGAGCGGCTACCCTCAATTTGTTTTTATGCGCTTCATTTACGATGGCATGCGCCTGCTCGATGACCGCGCTGAAGATTTCCGGCGTCATTTTTGGCGCTTTGCCGAAAAGATCATCTATCCATATCTTGATCATATCCGGGTGGCGCGTGGCAGATTCCCTGACGTCGGCCTGGGCTTCCTCGACACTGGCCGGCCGATAAACCTGATCTTCGAAAAGCGGAAAGGGTGGAGCACCGCGTTGCACCCCCAATCCACGGTCGGCGGTGAAAATATCTGCGCCGTCTAATTTCCCCTCGCGCTGTTCGTCTCGCCAGGCGTAAAGGACATCTTTATTCACTCCGAGCGACATCACCGTCAGCACACCGTATCGCTCGTATTGCTGGAGTTGCTGTTGAACATTCTGGCGCGTGTAGTTCTCCGGGCTTGGTCCGATGATTCCCTTACACAATCCCAGATGGGTGTGCGCGGAAATCAAGCCAGGTATAATGGTCTTGCCGTTGAGATCGATGATCTCCGCACCTGGAGGCCGTCCGACCGTATCCGCCGGCCCGATATTCACGATCCGATTTGCTTCGATGACAACCGCGCCATTCTCCAGAGGTCTTCGGCCGGTGCCATCGATGATCCGTGCCCCAGTCAAAACAGTCGCTCCATCGAGCAGGTGAGTCGCAGCGAAAAAGCAGCAAATGATACGAAAACAAATTTCTAATTCGTCACGATAACCCATTGTAGTCTCCAGAATATTCCGCTTGTATCGCCTGCGCTCGCGCGAGATTTATTAGCCGTCCTTGGCTATAGTGTACCGTCTCTTAAATCCCTTGAGTTTCGTTGCGTTCAAAATGGGCCGCCGGCAAGGCGCGAGGAGGGCGCATATCTGAATGGATACGTAACCGACGAGCAACCCATTTTCAACGCCACCCTCTGGGCCGTGTCCAGTTGGCTGTTTTGCCGCGTTGCTCGCTCCTTACATATCGATCTAGATATGCTCGTCGCTCGCGCCTTGAAAAACAGCCATCTGTCCTACGGCAAACCTTAAGGGATTTAGGAGACGGTACACTAGCACTAGCATACAATGGTGATGTCGCAGGCTCCGGGCCGCGGCCAGTTGCCTGTTTTCCGCGTTGCTCGTTCGGCCCGTATCAATCCAGATTTAGGCGCTTGCCGCCGGTTCGGCTCGGACCGCCTTACAAAAAAGCCAACTGACCTGCGGCAACATCCATAAGATGCGAGACCGCACACTACTACGTTCGTGGTGACGGTCATCCGACCCTCCCTACGGCGCGCTGTCCTTTCAGGGTGAGAATCGCGATTGCAAGCAGTCCGGCGTGGAAAAGGAATCCGCAGATTAGCACCGCTTGACCGGGAATCGGCCCGATTGCTGCGTGTTGCCACAACTCATCAAGTGATCCAATCGGGACTGGGTGAACACATATTTTGGTAACATAGCTAAACGCTTGAACGCCGAACATGAACGAGTAGTTGCGGCGCAATCGTCGTCCCATCGCTTCGATAAACGTGATGTGAAAACGTAGCTTCTCGTAGTCGCGAGCCAGCTCCTGGTTCCATCCACTATCAATGCGTACACCTTCCCCACGAAGAATCGGTCCATAGAGGCCCGTTTCCAAGACGCGCACACGCGTCCGCCAGATATCAAAATAACGGTATCGACGAGCCTCGATGGATAAAAAGATGAGGGACATCAAAGCCACAAGAACGAGCGGAAGCGGTGAGTTGCCTGAGCTGCCAAAGGCGACTGAAAGCGCAATGCCAGTGGTGGCCACAGCCCAGTTGGTAGTTGCATCGAGTCGGGTCCTCCAGATCTTGCTCCGGTACATCTCGCCTCTATACAGATGCGCGAGCATCCCAAGTTCCGCGACGGTAAACGGGTTGTCCTGCTTGGGATTTTCCGACGCACTTATAAGCCTGCCTACATTAAGGATTACTCCCAGAGTTCGGGAAGGAAAACCTGTTTGAGTCTGAAGAAATTGACACAAAGCTGTCAATGGCATTCCCGTGTAAAAAGAGCGGCGGAATCGGCGTAAACTGGCGGGCTATCGAGGAACCTCCCTGACCCTGGCGGCGCTCGGCTTAGTGGACCAGAATTTTTTCGCAAGCCGAGCGCCTTCCAACGCGACTAGAAGGATGAGCAACCATCGGGCGATGTACCAGTGTCCCTTGCCTGCGATCGTTTGATGATAGATCAATACGATTGCTGCCACGTAAGCCAGTCGGTGAAGAAGTTTCCATCTCTTACCGCCCAATTTCCGGACCGACCAGTTGTTGCTGGTCAATCCCAGCGATACCAGGATTGCCAGCCCGGTCAAGCCGAACCAAATAAACGGCTTAGAAAAACTCTGAAGCACATCTTCCAAATCGCCTTGGTAGAGCAGATGACACGAGAAATGGACGACTGCGTAGATGCAGGCCGACACACCGATGTAACGACGATGCCGGTTGAGCGCATTCACGATCGTAGAACCGGGAAAGAGTACCCGTAGCGGAGCCAAACTTAAGACGAACCCCAACGTCCAGATTGCAATCTCGCCCGAGACGTGGAGCAGTCGTTCGATCGGATTCGCGCCGAGTTGGTTGGTGAGCGCCGGAACGACCAAAAGGCAGACGCCGACCCCCGATAGGATGGCGAGCGCAACAATCTTGCTGGCGAGAATCCTGGCCACGAGATTCATGTCCAAGCTATTCTCCGTGGATTCAGAAATTTTGCCGAAGATCCAGCCCGGCGTAGAGTCCGGCAACCTCTTTTTCGTACCCGTTGAACTTGAGTGTCGGTTGTCTACCCCCAAAAAAGCCGGCACCGATGATGCGTTCCGTTTTCTGGCTCCAGCGGGGATGATCAACCCCCGGGTTGACGTTTGCATAAAATCCGTATTCGTTAGGCGCCATCTGGTTCCATAAGGTTTTTGGCTGTTGGGCCACAAAATCGATTCGAACCAGCGATTTCGCTCCTTTGAACCCATACTTCCACGGAACAACCAAGCGGATGGGCGCCCCGTTTTGGTTCAGCAAGGGCTTCCCGTAGATGCCCGTCGCCAGGAATGCTAACTCGTTTGTTGATTCGGGCAGGGTCAGCCCCTCGGTATATGGCCAGGGAAAGTCCTGTGAGCGCTGAGCTGGACAATTTTTCGGGTCCATGAAGGAGGTAAATTGCAGATACTTCGCCTCGGGCTTGGGCTGGGCCATAGCAACAACTTTTGAGAGAGCGAACCCGTCCCAAGGTATCACCATTGACCAGGCTTCCACACATCGGTGCCGGTAGTTACGCTGCTCGATTCCGCCGACGGCTTTGATGAAGTCGTCAACGTCATATTTACCGGGTTTTGTGCACATGCCGCCGATCTCGATTGTCCAAGGCTCGGTCTTCCAGCCGTTGTTGGAGTTTTCTTTCGGATCGCCCTTCTCAAGGCCCCATTCGTAAAAATTGTTGTAAGCGAGGATATTGTCGTACGGTGTGAGTTTAACTCCGGGCAGGCTTTCTGCGGCATTCAGCGAATCAGGAAATCCAAAGGTCGCGGCAGGTGCCACAGACGGCAGCAAGGCCCCGGCTGCAAGCCCCAAGCCGAAGGTGCGCAGAAATTGGCGCCTTCCAACGTAATTGGATTGAGAAGTCACTGCCGAGTCGGGCAACTGCCAGGAGAGTTTGTTTCGGATATACATGAGCAACGAGATTTCGAGGAGTGGGAGCCTTAAATTTCCATCTCCCTGTTGGTTTCACAATCTCCTTCGTTTCTAGTGTACCGTCTCGCAAGGACAATTATATGCGAGACGGTACAGTAGGAACGGAGGCACTCGCTTATTCCTACAGCCGGCTGCCATAAGGGTCGGGGCGTTCCACGGGTCGAATTTTGGTTTCAGGGATAATCAGAGTCGACAATCACCCGCGGGTGTCCGGAACTGTGACCGCTACATCTTGGCCAAGATTATCTTTTCGGGCGCGTTATCGAGATTAGTAAGTTTTGGCTAGAATCCTTACCCAACACCTGATCCAATGGGGTAGTTAGACGGGCGCGCAGAGAAGGGTTTTTATCCTTGCTAATCTGCTGGCGAGGGCAGGTTAAGAATCGGCTCTTAATCAACTAGAGGTCCTCCAAAAATGAACACCAAAAATACTACCAACAAGGGCATGTTTGTCACTGACGACGGCCAAAACGTCCTCTTCACCTTTCTACTCCTGATCTTGCTATTTGCTCTGTGGGGATTTTGCAACGGGATGATCGACGTGATGGACAAGCATTTTCAGGAAGTACTGCACCTGGACTTGGCCCAATCTGCCTGGGTGCAATTCGCGCACTATCTAGGCTATTTCCTGATGGCGCTCCCGGCGGGATGGCTGGCGGCGAAACTGGGTTACAAAGGCGGCATTATTTCGGGTCTATTGTTGGTTGCGGCGGGTGGATTCTGGTTTATCCCGGCAACGCACATTGGATCTTTTTGGGCATTTTTGCTCGGCGTCTGCATCATTGCTGCTGGTCTTACCTTCCTCGAAACCATCGCTAATCCATACGCCACGGTTCTTGGGCCGGAGCAATATGGCGCCACTCGCATCAATCTGGCGCAATCCTGCAACGGCATCGGCTTGATTTTCGGTCCAATCGCAGGGGGCATGTTTTTCTATTCCAAAAATGCCGCTGGAGAAAGTACGGGTAGCGAACATCTCTGGATTCCTTACGCCGGTGTCGCAGTCGTGGTCATCATACTGGCCGTCGTATTCTATTTTGCCAATGTTCCCGACATCAAAGCCAAAGACGACTTTCACATAGACGATTCGACGCCGGGGGTTTCGCACTCAGTCTGGGCGCACCCGCATTTCGTTATGGCCGTTATTGCTCAATTCTTGTATGTCGCCGCCCAGGCTGGCATTTTCAGCTTCTTTATTAACTACATGACCTCTCAGGTCCCCGAAATTCCTCCCTCGGTGGACGGGGCCGTGCAACACAGCCCCGACTTCTTAAAGCACTGGATGAACAGCTTGACCGAAATCCGCACCACCGGCGCTGTCGCTTTCAACAATAAAGGTGCCTCCAATCTGGTATCGGTGGGGCTCCTTCTCTTCCTGGGCGGCCGGTTCATCGGCACTGCTCTCTTGAGAAAATTCGCCGCCGATAAACTTCTAGGTCTTTATGGCGCCATCAATACGGTGCTTTGTCTGCTCATCTTCTTCAAGTTAGGCTGGCTGTCGGCGCTATCGGTCTTCGGGACTTATTTCTTTATGTCCATCATGTTCCCGACCATCTTTGCCCTGGGAATTTTCGGTCTCGGGCAGCGGGCAAAAAGGGCGTCTTCCTTTCTTGTTATGGCCATTATGGGCGGGGCGATTCTGCCAAAGGTGATGGGAGCGATTGCCGACGCGTCCGATCTGTCCCGGGCATTCATCGTGCCTATGGTGTGCTTTGGGTTCATTGCAATTTATGCGTATATGTGGCCGAGACTAAGCGGTGCGGAGGAGGGCATGCGCGGGATATCGGCGACAGGCGGCCATTGACGCGAGCTAGATCTTTGGGGGTGATCGTCACCGTGTCCAACCAGCCCCACTACTACCTGGTGTACCGCCTCGCATAAGCGGTGATGTCGCCGCAGTTCGGATGGCTGTGTTTCAAGGCGCGAGCGAAGTGCCCGTATGTGAATTCATATGGATCAAGCGAGCAACGCGGAAACAGCCAACTGGCCGCGGCCCAGAAGTTTCGTTGAAAATGGGCCGGCGGCTGCGTTGCTCGTCGGTTACGTCCGCCCCAGTTTTTTCCTGAACGTTAGAGAGGAGATGGCAGAAGGAAAACTGGAGCGGGATGTGCCCTCCTACGCCAGTCCGGCTCGGAGCACCTTTCCGGCGGCCCATTTGAACGCAACGACATCACCGTTGTATGCGAGACGGTGCACTACGACTAGGATGAAGGGCTCAGGAGATGCCGGCGTCCGGTTCGTAGATGAACACGAGGTCCTGGTCCATCCCTTTGGGATCGAGCGACCTCTCGAACACGAGCAGGTTCTCTGTCCCAATCAAGCAATGCTCCATTCCAGGCTCAAAATGAAACCGGTTGCCCGGAGCAAGTGCCTCGACGGTGAGCGGCTGGTCGGCGGCACTCCGAAACAAGATAAGCCCGGCGCCTTCCTGGACCAGGAGGTGTTCGTCCTTTTGCTCGTGCATCTCAAGAGCGAGGTATCCACCTTGACGGACTACGAGATACTTTTCGACCCGCGGGTGCTCATAGAGAACAATGACCACACCTCCCCAAGGCGTTTGTATGATGCCGTCGCCACCTCGATTGATACGGTCGAGAAGCTCAGGAAAAAGGGTGATCGTTCCCACGGGCCGATTGCTGAACTGCTCATTCCAGAGCGAGCACGCCTTTCGGCAATAGCGATTGAACGCCTGCCGGGAGTCGATGCGCGACTGGCTGCTCAGACTAGACGCGATGGAGGCGAACTTGGAATCACTGGCAAGCTTATCGTGATTAAGATCAAAACTAGCACTCATCTCGAGAAAAGAGTTTCGTTCTCTACTAACACATTTTAGCATAGAAACGCCAAGCGTTTATTGTCACTCCACCTCTCTACTCGTGCTTGTTCCTGGACTGTTGGACGCAAATGACGCGATCTCACCATCCATCCCCACACATTCCCTCTGATGAACACTGAATTCTTCACTTTTGGCGAAATACTCTGGGACTGTCTGCCTTCCGGCAGACACGCCGGTGGCGCTCCGTTTAACGTCGCCGCTCATCTCGCGCAATTAGGAGTTCCCGTTTCTTTACTCTCGGCGGTCGGCCAGGATGCTCTCGGCGATGAGATCCTGGAATTTGCGAAAGACAAAGGGGTCAATGTCCAGTTCGTGGGCCGAGCGCGCGTCGGCCTTCCCACCGGGACGGTGATTGCGACCGTGGACGCCATGGGCAACGCTACCTACGAACTCGTTCAACCCGTGGCATGGGACGAGATCATTGTTTCCGCGGAGGCGCTCGCGGCCGTGGCGGAGGCGGGCGCGTTTATCTTCGGCTCTCTCGCAACGCGTTCGCCGTACAATCTCGAGCAATTGGATCGTCTGCTGACGGTCAAGGGCCCATTGAAATTCTTTGACGTTAACCTCCGACCTCCATTCGCCGATCCGAAGCGTATCGTCGATCTGGCTGCCCGCGCCGATGTTCTCAAGCTCAATCATGACGAAGTTGGTCAGATCGCTTCCTGGCTGAGAACCGGCGAAGCAACACCGAATCCACCGGCCAATCCAGATGCCGTCGCGGAAGCTTGTGCGGCTCTTTCAAAAGCAACGGACACGCCACGTATTTGCGTCACCATGGGCGCAGAGGGCGCGGCGCTGTGGGATCGAGGCAGCCTCGTTACTGCGCCTGCGCCGAAGGTGGTCGTTAGAGATACCGTGGGGGCTGGAGACGCCTTCATGGCTGGGCTGATCGTTGGATTGACGCGCGGCGCCGACTCTCAAATCGTTTTGGAAACGGCTTGCCGCCTGGGCGCTATTGTCGCTTCGCATGACGGAGCCACGCCTTTGCTGCCTCTAGAGGTGATCCGGGAATTTAGGGCCAATCTCAACGCGGAAAACTAACTCGCAAAATCATACAAAAACCAGAGGCTCATGCTTCTCTCACTTGGTCCATCCCGCGTATCGATCAACATTTTCTTTGGTTATCAGACCCACCGGGATAAGAGTCAGCGGCTCCTTGGGCTTTTTACCCTGCATGATGTTGTAACCGATTTTTACGGCCTCTTCGGCCATCAGGTATGGATCCTGAGCAGCCGTCGCCGCGATTAAGCTTCCGGAATCTTTCAAGAAAGGCACGATGTCTGGCGAGCCGTCAACGCCCACAATAAAGAAGTCTTTTCGCTGGGCTTGT
Organism: Verrucomicrobiota bacterium; assembly: GCA_019246215.1. GTDB lineage: Bacteria > Verrucomicrobiota > Verrucomicrobiia > Chthoniobacterales > JAFAMB01 > JAFAMB01. The sequence goes on along the minus strand of JAFAQT010000333.1, from coordinate 1,340 downwards.
TTCGCCGCCAAGTCACAACCAATGGCGGTTGGATCATTGATGGCGAAGACTGCATCGATTTTCGGAAGAGCTGTCAACAGGTCGCTCATGACGCGCAGACCCCCATCGCGGCTGCCGCCTGCGTTTTGGTCCTGGGAAACGATTTTTAGGTCGGGATGTTTTTTGATTTCTTCCACAAAACCTTCCACCCGATCGGTGACCGCCGTGACTGGGGGCCCGTTAACGACTACGATTTGCCCCTTGCCTTTAAGCCGATCGGCTACGAAGGCGCCGTCTTTGGTGCCGGCTTGCTTGTTGTTCGAGGTGACCGTGGCGTCCACGCCGCCTTCCGCCCCCACGTCGACGGCAACCACCGTGATCCCGGCTTGCTTGGCCCGCATGACCGCCGGCGCGATCCCCTTGCTGTCCGCTGCGCCTAACAAAAGGAGGTTGGTGTTCGAAGAAACGAAGTTGTCAATCTGATTGGTTTGGGTGTTGACATCGTAGTTGCTCGATAGAGCCGTGAACTTCACCTTGCCGTTGATGTGCTTAGATTCGGCTTCCGCCCCATGAGCGATTTGGACAAAGAAGGGGTTCCCGAGGTCGCCCACAGTTAGGGCCACTGAGTCAAGCTTTTTAGTCTCAGCAAACGTCTGTACAGAAAGAACACCTGTCAAAAACAAGCCGATCGAGGTTAGTCTTCCAATTTCGGAAAAGGTAATGATGCTCATGTTTGGGGAGTATATAGGTTAGCTTCGTTAAAGATCACTCAATCGTATCAAACTCAGAAAAAAGGGCCAACCGCAAAGATTTTTAGAAAAGTAATCAGATCAGGCTGGAGGACCATGTTATATCGCGAACGGCACCGCGAATTTAACGGGTTGTCTTGCGTAAGCAGCTCGGACAATATGTCCCCAGCGGGATGCTCGCCCTACCCCGAGACCTCGAGCTCTGCAAAGGAACTAATATGAACACCAAATTAACCTCATACGATACCGACCGGCTTCTACATGCCAAACATGATGACCCCTTTGGCGTGCTCGGATTGCATCAGATCGATCAACTGTGGGTCGTGCGCAGTTTCAGACCGGATGCGAAAGAACTCGCCATTGTCGACCGCCACCGCCTCGGTCGGCGCTTCCCTGCAGCCCGTATCGCAGAAGATGGATTGTTTGAAGCTCAGCTGACGGGCGTATCAGAGGCTTTTGACTATCTGCTAGAAGTCACCACCCGGTCGGGAAAGATTTTTCAGGTGAGCGACCCCTATTCTTATGGTCCGATTCTAGGCGAGCTGGACATGCATCTGTACAAAGTCGGTAACCACTATGAGATTTACGAAAAACTCGGAGCGCACCTCAGGG
>JAFAQT010000328.1 GCA_019246215.1 Verrucomicrobiota bacterium | reverse complement strand
TTAACCCTCCGACGATCGATCCCACAATACCGAGCACCGTCGTCATAACGAATCCCAAATGGGTGTGCATGAGATGACTCGCAATGGCGCCGGCGATAAATCCGATAATGATGGACCAAATGACATGTAGCATGTGGAATTTTGGGGTTCGAGTTAATGGACAAACTGCGGTCAAAATTTCTAGCAGGGCAAATCAGTAATGTCGACCTCCTTTAGTTTTTGTGCGAGCCGCGAAGGGAATATTGCTCTCATTGGAGGTAAACCGCGGATACGCAGTTTCACGATAACTGAACCAAGGCGGGTTAGACCGGCGGGATGCCCCCAAATTGTTCCACCAGCATCTCGGCTCTTCTTCTGGAAGGGCGGTACCGGGAACGATTGCTCAAGCGTAAACCAGGAGATGAATTTCTTCAGGTAAAATGCCGGAGATGCTCTGAATGATATTCCCTCTAAGGAGGTTGACTATCATGTTCCTTTCTGGCGCGCCGAGAATCAGGTAAGAAGCTCCAACAGTTGCCGCGATGTCAACGATTGTATCGGCTGCGGAATCGCTCACCGCATAACAAGGCAGCATCGTGTGTCCCTCAGCCTTGCCCCTCGCGTAGGCAAAAATCGCCTTGGCTTCTTCGTCGTCGATCCATTTCCGCTTGCGGTCTTCCGGCGCGAGGATGGGTTGCTCGCGCACAAAGAGGAGGTAGAGCGGCCGGTCGGTTTCTCTGGCTTCCTGAACCGCGAAATCCAGAGTTCGGCCGATGCCTCTTACAGCGCACAGCATCGCGGGACCAGACGTCTCGCTGATCGGTACGGTGAGTGGGAGCCCCACTTCGCCCTTCCTGGTTTCGGTTGCCATCCCAACACTCACCGCCTTTTTCTGGGCGCGCTCAGTGACTAGGCCGCGTAGAATGAGCCCAAGAACAAGGATCGTGGCAGCAAAGAGGCGTGCGTTCGGCTTATCGATGAACAGCGAAATTTCGATCGCCGCCATAATGAGAAAGGTAAAGAACATCAAGGCCCGTTCCCAGAATTCCAGATTGAGCTTCCTGTCAGTTGAGGAGGCGCCAAGGTTTGTCGCGATTGCTCCAACGACCCCCACAGCGTAGAGATCAGCCAGGCCGGCAACGTCTTTGACCGCCACGACCAGAAACGCCGGGATTAGCGTCGCGACAATTAATCCTAAATTCGGAACCCCAAAGCGATTCAGCTTTTCGAATGCCTCGGGTAACTCTCGGTCTCGCGACATCAAGAAAGAGATCGCAATTAAGTCGACAATTGCCGTGTTCACCGCCGACAGCAGTAGAAACCCGAACACCCCGGAAACGACCCAGCCGGCTATTTGACCGGCCAAGGAACCAAGCGGAGTGCCGACGAAGACTTCGGCCATATACCGCAGCATGTAATCCCTCACGCCCGGACTGCCGGGAGCATCCACGTCACCATTATGGACCTGCAGACCGTTTAACGCGATCATGGCCAGCCCAAGCAGGGCCGTAAAGAGGCAGACTTCCGCCATCACCCAGAGAATGGCTGGTGTGGACGTTCTCGACACCGTCGGATTCTCTTCCGTGCTGCCGGGATTGAGCTTCATCACGCTCGTCGCATTCGCGATCGCTTCTACGCCGGAGAGGGCTAAGACGATCCCCACAAAGCCGTTCCAATTTGTGAGCAAGCTTCCGGACAAGGGTCTGAGATTGTGGAATGCCTGTCCTAAATGGGGAAGAGCAAAGAGTCCCAAAAGGACGACGACGGTTGCCGTGGGGACTGAGACGAGGAAGGCGAGTCCACCGGTATGCTTAGGGCCAAAATAATTCAAAGCGCCTATTCCAAGAATCGCTGCTCCTGCAAAAAGCTCGGGATGGCTAACGCCCAGGTATTGGAACGCAGATAACGCGCTGATCGCCGCAGTGACGATGTAATCTGCGATGAGCAGAAACGCGCCGACAATGGACAGGATCTCGGAACGATGGCGGACGCTCGCGTAAACCCCACCCCCGTCCGGATAATGACGGCAAATAGCAATGTAGTTCACGCCGACCAGCGCGGTCAGTAAACACATCGTGGCGATCAACCAGAAAGAACTGTAGCCAGCAATCGCAAAGGCTAACCCGATGACATATGCCTTACTTGTGCCCCAGTCGCCGTAAAGAATCGCCGCAGCACGGGCTGCATCCACGTTGCGCGGCCGTTTCGTTTTCCCTACAAGCATGCAGTTAGGTCTCCAACTCCAGGAGAATGACGGGCGACCGCGATAGTTACTCGGTCTCGTCGATAAGTCAACCTCTGCTCGACAACGCGGAAACGTGGTCGCTGGATCGCAATTTTGTTTTCAAGCGAGAAGAAAACTTTAAAAATATTGGGGAATTCTCCGGTTTCAAGAATTGGAATGAACTCTCTGAGAGTTGCCGACCCTAGCCAGCGAGTGGGCGAAGATCGCCAAAGGACCAAACGGATACATGGTAATTATAATAATTACCAGATTCCAGGTGCATTAGGGTCAAAACAGGTTACCCGTATCTCAATATATGAAAACACATCCAGTACTTATTGCCACAATGTGCAGCTTCGCTACCGGGCTACTATTCCCCGAACAGGCTGCGGCCATGTTGCCGGTTGGCAACGATGCTCACCGGCACTTCTACAAAGAGCAGGATTGGATCTGGAGCAGCCCGCAAAAAACGGCGGTGCCACCGACCGTTCGCAGCGCCTGGACGCCAGCGGTAGCCTTCACGATGCCGACTCACCCGCCACAGGGGAGCTTGGCGTTCACGATGCCGACCTATCCGCCACAGGGGAGCTTAGCGTTCACGATGCCGACTCACCCGCCACAGGGGAGTGTAGCGTTCACGATGCCGACCCATCCGCCACAGGGGAGTGTAGCGTTCACGATGCCGACTCACCCGCCACAGGGGAGTGTAGCGTTCACGATGCCGACCCATCCGCCA
>JAFAQT010000343.1 GCA_019246215.1 Verrucomicrobiota bacterium | reverse complement strand
CTCTCGGCCCAGGAACAGCTGCGCTGCAAAATCCGCTACTTTAGCGACGGAGTCATCCTGGGAAGTCGCTCTTTTGTCGAATCTCATTGTCAGCGACTGAACCAACAGATCGGCTACAAGCGCAAGAGCGGCCCGACCCCCTTAAAGCTCCTCGCTCCAGCATCGCTCTGGGTCTTTCGTAACCTGCGAGTCCGGCTTTTTGGGTAATTTAGATTGCCTGGCTTTCGCACTCACCCAGCCAATAGGAACATCTGTGCAAACGCATCGACTCGATTTCATTCCGAGGTTGTTAACGATAATGCCTATCGCGAGGAACCGTTCGAACAGATCCTCGGCCGAGTTGGCCGTGCAAAGCGTTTGAGGTTGCCTTCCGGCATAGCTCGCCTACTTTGCTCCAACGCAAGCGCGACGCCTTTCTCCGAACGCCCGTTCACGATGACGTATCAACGAGCGTAGCGAAAGAAGCTTTAAAAATCGTAGCACGGGAAGGGGTGAGTTGGGCAGAGAGCAAAAGCGACCGATTTCGGAACGGATCAGAATGGTGTAAAAAGCGCACACCTGGTTTCCCCGACAGAGAAGGAAAAGGGACAGGTCAAATATCAGGGCTGCCTGAGTTAACGTATCTCCGCCTTCGACCTGTCCTTCTTGCGCGCCTTTTTCATCTAGCACGAAGCGGAGAAGGAAAAGGGACAGGTCAAATAAGGCCTACCTGAGTTAACGTATCCCCGCCCTTCGACCTGTCCCTCTTGGGCGTTTTGAGCGTTGCCTCTTGAGCGTTGTCGGAAAAATGAAGTTGTAAATCAGAGCGCGATTTGACCTGTGGTCGATGCGCTGACAAACTGCTGGGATGGAGGAAGGCACCGGAGTCGCAGAAGTAATAAGCGTGACGAAGCAACCCGTCGTTGAGATAGCCGAGGGCGTAGAAGTCGGCGGCTACACTGTTCGTGCCAGAATCTACGCGCCGACGGACAAATATTCAGATGGCTCGTTTACGGTAAAGATCGCCAAGCCCCAACTTCAGCACGCACAAGGATCGCAGATGGAACATGGCGAATTCAGCTTCAATTCGGGAGAGGAGCTGAAAGTCGGTGACAAACTGGGAATTTTGATTTTCTCTACGAAGAATTAGTCTGAGATTTACTTCGCTTTGAGCCCTGTCCTTGTATAAGCAACCGGTACTAGGTAAGCCCGCGGGCTGTGAGAGCCTATCACGGGTTTGTCGTAGAGGCCGGCTTATCGACAAGCGGGGAAGGGCCCGGCTTGCGGTGTTGTGAACAAGCTGCGATGGAATTGCTCATTTGGGCATCGTGGACATCTACGCCTCGTCTTGCGCGGCGTCCCCGAACGCTGAGCGAACTCTCAATCGCTCCAGGCGGTCAGGAACGCATCTATCAAAATCGGCAGATCGTTACTGTATCCCCCCTCCAAGATGGGGGCTCCTGGTAAACCCGTTTCCTTGAGCCAACGCCCGAAGCTGGCAAAATCTTCCTGCTCCAAAGTCATCTCTGTGAGCGGGTCTTTGACGTACGCATCGAACCCTGCCGATACCAACACGATATCCGGCCTGAACTCAATGAGTTGATCAAGAGCCTGTTGAACGGCCGACGTATGTCGTTCGGCCGGGCTTCGGGGTGGGATCGGCCAGTTCAAAACATTGCCCCGGGACGCGATTCCAGTCCCCGGATAACAGGGATGCTGGTGAATGGACGCAAATCGTATTCGATTGTTGCCAAAGACGATGTCTTCCGTGCCGTTTCCGTGATGAGCGTCAAAATCCCAGATCGCGACCCGCTGACACCCGGCTTCGAGCGCATGGTGAGCGGCAATGGCGATGGAGTTCAGATAGCAAAAGCCCATTGCCCGGGTTGAGGTCGCATGATGCCCAGGAGGACGCATAAGCGAAAAGCCTTGATCGCCACGGAGCGCCAGGTCAACCGACCCGATCGCCGCTCCCGCAGCGCGCAAGGCGTGTTCTTCAATCCGGGGATAATACGGGGTATCAGCGTCAAAATCGACGGGTTGCTGCAGCCTCTCGAGGTGTTTTGGGTGATGGACCTTCAAAACTTCCTCCTCGGAGGCAAGTCGCGGCACGATCCAGGCCCAATCGGGATGCTGATCGCGAAGGTGGGCTTCGGTCGTGGTGAGACGGGCAGGGCGCTCCGGATGATAATCTGCGCTGAAGACAGTCGCGGATTGGTCGAAAATGATAGTTGGCATATAATATATCGTAACGGTTTATCTGGATTGCGTCGAAAGGGTGCCGCCTATTATCTTGTCCCAAATGACGCATTTCGTTTGCCGCGGCCGATCAGTCCACGCCGCTCCAAACGCGGGCGCCGTTTCGCTTTTGAGCGTGAGGCTGCCGTCCTTTTGGGGGTTGCATTTTCACCATGCTGAGTTAGTTGTTGCACCCTCCACGCAGCCAGGAGCCTTGTATGAACATCATTCAGAAGATTGAGCAAGAGCAGCTGAAGCCGAATATCTCGTTTAAGGTGGGCGACACCGTCAGAGTTCACACCCGCGTGGTGGAGGGCGACAAAGAGCGGATCCAGATCTTCACTGGCATCGTGATTGGTAAAAGGGGCACCGGGCTCAATTCTACATTCACCGTTCGCCGGATCTCTTACGGCGAAGGCGTCGAACGTGTATTCCCTCTGCACTCTCCCCGCATAGCCAAGATCGAAATCGAGCGAGCCGGCAGCGTACGCCGTTCCAAGCTCAACTACCTTCGCAATCGCAAAGGAAAGCAAGCGATAACCGTGAAAGAAAAATCGCAAAAGTGAATATCGCCCGATGCCGCGCTGTGGTCTTAGATTTGAGAAGCATCTCTGGTCGACAGGCGTTCCGCTTATTGCCGGCATCGATGAAGCCGGACGCGGCCCGCTTGCGGGACCTGTAGTCGCGGCGGCGGTCGTTCTTCCAGCCGAGTTCTCATTGACCGGCTTGAACGACTCAAAACTGCTCCCGGAAACAGTGCGTGAGCAACTCTTTGAAACTCTGACCACTCCCGGAAAACTCGTCGGTTACGGCATTGGCATCGCCGAATCAACGGAGATCGACCGGCTTAACATTCTCCGGGCGACATTTCTGGCGATGCAGAGAGCGGTCACCGCTTTACCGGTGCAGCCGGATCATCTTCTGGTAGACGGTCTTCCGGTTCCTGTGTTGCACCAACCACAGACCGCGATCGTCGGTGGGGACGGAAAATCCCTGAGCGTCGCTGCCGCTAGCGTCATTGCGAAGGTCACGCGAGACCGTATGATGAGAAGATGGCATAGCGATTTTCCGCTATATGATTTCGATCAGAACAAAGGCTATGGAACGCCAGCGCACCTGGAAAACTTACAGATTCATGGACCTTGTCCGATTCATCGACGCTCATTTGCGCCGGTCGCTCAAACGTATTTTCTTTTTCATTAGATTCTGGCCGAGAGTGGCCGGACGCCGACTTGCCCCTCCACATCTGACGCTTGGTCGAGCAGGCGAAAAAATCGCGGCCGACTATCTCCGCCGCCACGGTTTCCGCGTTCTCTACAGGAATTTTCGATCTCGACGAGGCGGGGAAATCGATCTGGTTTGTCGCGATCGAAGCGAAGACACACTGGTTTTCGTTGAGGTGAAAACACGCACAACAGACGCATTCGGTCCGCCACACGCCGCGGTAGTGCAAGCGCAGCAGCACAGAATTGTCAGAGGCGCCAAAGAATGGCTACGATTGCTCGATGATCCTCGGGTGCGGTATCGGTTCGATGTAGTGGAGGTGCTGATGAAACCCACTCCGCGGGTAGAACTGATCAAGGGAGCCTTTGAAATGCCGGATGACATTTACTGGTGAGGTGGTGATCTGCGGTTTCAAGATCTGAGGTTGGTTTCAGGTTTGGAGGTGAAGTGGCAGATGCGGCGGCTGTTGGCGCCCGCGGAGGAGTTACTTCAGTGGACTGAACGGCTCGCCTTGGGCGATTGCGCGAAATATCTCGGATCGCTCGATTGCCCTTGCTTTGCCGCTGGTCAAGTCATGGTTGGAAGGCTTTGGAGTTGCCATAGTCGGCCGCTTCGACGTTGCGGCTTTCATTCTCCGGGAGCGGCCGTGTGTGGCGGGACCCGGAGAGTGGTTGAGAGCGAATTCAATTATGACGAACTGCGATTCTCAATAAATCGCGCGAAATCACGCGGATGCTCCGCACAAGCGCTAGTATTGTGCGAGGGTTATAAGGTGAGCGGGAGTTTATTTTTTGAAATCAATCCAGAGGCTCCTTTTGCGTCCATGCAATTGATTGCTAATTTCGATACGGGTGAGCCGATTCATCCGGAATTTGATGTATGCCGAAAATCCTGGTGGCAGTAGCGGAGGGTAGATTGACTGCGGCCGCAACCGCCTGGATCGAGGCTGCGCTGTTTGATGGCGCGCTCGCGATTGACGCTACGGTCGGAAACGGGTACGACGCGTTGTTTCTGGCGCACCGTGTCGGTCCAACAGGAAAGGTACTTGGATTTGACGTGCAAAAGGCAGCGCTTGCCGGGGCCCGCGAAATATTGAAATTCGTCGGCTCGATCGATCGCGTTGCGCTGATCCATGATTCCCACTCTCGATTGGCTGACTATCTGCCTGCTGGAGCGACGATCCAGGGCGCGATGTTTAACCTTGGTTATTTGCCGCGTGGCAACCGTCAGATTATCACGAAACCCGACACAACGGTGAGCGCTCTGCGGTCAGTGCTTGAGCATTTGGCTGAGCGCGGGCGCGTGACGCTACTTGTGTATCGTGGACACGAAGGTGGCGTGCCAGAGTATAACGAGCTTCGGCGATTCCTGGAGCAGTTGTCCGAGCAGGAATGGATCGTCGAAGAGCTGGTCAGCGCGAGCGATTCGCCTATTGCTCCTCGATTATTTCGAATCGTAAAGAAATCAATTTCGAAAGACTAATCGCGGGCTGATCTTCCAGAGAACCGAACTTAAACTTCTGTCAAACGGTGGCCTCGAGTTGATAACGAAAAACCGAAGACACGAGGTAGACTACACACTGCAAATTCGGAACTCAGGACAATCGGCAACGGATTTAGATGATCTCGAAAACATCGCCTTTTCAAGGAGGAGGAGATCAGTTGCGTGGTGAGTGCGATGAGCATTATACTGCCGCCCAATCCGGTCAGACTATGCTCCTTTTTCGTGTATTTGGCGTGTGCTTCATTATTTTTGCGAACAGCGTTTTCGCTGAACCAATTCTCGAAGGGTACAGCGTCGTGCGGGGAAAGGATTATGCATTTGAAATTAAGGCGCCGCAAAGCTGGGTCCTCGACAACGAAGCCGCGAAGGACCAGGGAATCAACCTGGTCTTCTACCCTACCGGCACAGACTGGAATACCAGCAAAGCAGTCATTTATGTCCGAGTTCGAACGAACGACGCGACAATTCGGAATATCGCTGACCAGGTTAATGATACGTTGCGCAACCTGCGGGCAACAGGGAGTCCGAACGTGGCTGTTAAACATGTCAAAACAGTTACCACCCAGGATGCGAGCAAGGCGGAAATCTACTACTTTGCAGGTGATAAATTCGGCAATTTCGAAGCGGCGGCATACATCCAGGCGAAAAACTCCATCCATTTCATCACCGTATCGGCCCGAGACCAGGACTCGTTCCGGCAAGCTATTCCCGCCTTTGACGCGGTGGTGACGTCTTACGAAAATCTGGCCAAACTGCCTGCAACCGAGTCGCAGCCAGGAAACGAGAGTTAAGCCTGGTGCACTAGATCGCAATTTATATCGGAGAGCTGGATGATCGCCTGGGACTCCCAACTATATCTGCGGTACGAACAGGAAAGAACGCAACCCTCTGTTGATCTGGCGTGGCGAATCCCGCTTGAATCGCCACAGCAGATCATCGATCTCGGCTGCGGACCCGGCAACAGTACACAGGTGCTACGGCAGCGATGGCCCGATGCGCAACTAGTAGGCCTGGACTCTTCGCCGGCAATGATCGAACGCGCCGGTCAGAGCTCAAATGATATTGAGTGGAGAGTCGGAGACATTCAATCGTGGTCCGAGCCCGATCGATTCGACCTGATATTTGCCAACGCATCTCTGCATTGGATTGCCGATCACGAAACCCTCACGCGCCGGCTGATCGCGATGACAAAACCGGCGGGCGTTTTCGCGTTTCAGATCCCGGCGCTGTACAACCAACCCGCTTCGCAAGCAGTTAACGAATTGGCCCAGTCTCGGAGGTGGCAGCCTTACCGTCTGCAGGAAAGATATACCCTCCGCGCCCACGAACCGATCCGCTATTATGATTGGCTCGCTCCGATATCGAGGGACCTGCAGATCTGGGAAACCGTTTACTTCCACGAAATGGAGAATCATCAAAAGATCATTGAATTCTACTCCAGCACTGGGCTGAAGCTTTACCTGGAAGGCTTGCCTTCGGACGAACTTCGAGACCGGTTCAAATCCGATCTGCAGGAATCCTATCGCAATCTGTTTCCGCCACAAATAAACGGTAAGGTCCTTTTTCCTTTCCGAAGGCTCTTCGTCGTCGCCGCCCGATGAGATTCACTTCAAAAACGCTTCATGAAAGCATTTCCAGTCATCGATCCTGTTGAGCGTTACCGCATCGCGAATCCCGACATCGGGTGGCAACTCATTGTCTCCGAGAACGGATTGAACCGTGCCATCGTCATGATTGTAAGAGCGGATAGCTTCGTTGAGTTTTGCGATTGAGGCGGTGTCCAGTCGGGTGCCCGGTTGCTGCTTAATCCAGGTTTCGAACTGTGGATAGGTCGGTCTATTTCTTGTGATGTAGTCGACAACCGCCTCCTTCTCCAGGCCTAACCCGTCGAGCACCATCTGATCGAAGCCTTTGCCGACAGCCGGATACCCATCTGCCAGGAGTCCTTTCGCGTCGAGGGAAACTTTGAGCCAAAGCCGGGGTAGATGAAGTACGCCAAGCGGCCCGACCTCGGCGGAACCAATCAGGGGAACAATTTTACTCATATGTTTTGGGGATGATCGAATCCATAGATATTAATTCAGAAGGTCCACCATTGGCAATGAGATCGAATTATCCGATAGAAAAAAGGAACAAAACCAGAGATTACCTAAGCTTGGAAGCTTAGAGGAGAAGGGCACACGGTTTCTGCGAACAGCAGTTGTCAGCGCCAGTGTCGGCAAAGAGAACAGCGAGCAGCAGCCCGATGTTGAGGCGACCATTTACGGCCCCTGCCGGCTCTCAACCTCCTGAACTTCAATCATCTGCGAAGTCTTTGTAATCTGTGGTGATGGCCTTTCTTTGGTTTTTGACTGAACGGAGAGCAAAGTGGGGGCGCTTCGCTTGCTCTCACTTGTTTTCGAGGCGAAAGACGCCTTCCCAGAACGCAGGAGGACTAATTCGCAATTGTGCGCACCTTCGTGCCAGAACCAAGCTCGGCGAGTCACCCTCAGTTTCTGCCACCTGGGTGAACAACCGTTCCGCAACGTCAAACTGCCCCGCCCGGTAACGGGCGAAGGCTTCACCGTATTTTTTCGCAACTTCGTGGAAATTCGATTTTCCCGGCGCATGGCTCACTTCCAGAATCTCTGTTGGCACATTTTTGCCTTTCACCGCAACGCAATCCAACATTCGGGCCGGAGGTGGATGTGCCAGCTTGGCATAGGTATCTCGGGTTACTAATACCCGGACCCCATAATATTTAGTCAGTGATTCGATGCGTGCCGCCGTATTGACCAGATCTCCGACGACGCCATAATCTAGCCGGAGTCGCGAACCTTTGTTTCCGACGAGTGCAGAACCGCTATGCAGAGCCACACCGTACCCGAATAATTGACGAATTTCGACCGGCAGGGTGTCCCGGAAGCTGTCCATTTCTGCTGTTAACGTCAGTGCGGCCCGCAAGGCGCGATCGGGACCGTCTGGCTGGGGGTCAGGTGCTCCCCAATAGCTCAAAAATTGGTCACCAAGAAAGTGCTCGATATTTCCATCCTCACCTGTGACCACACGAGTTTGGATCTCGAAAACCTGGTTTAGAAGCGCAAAAAAGCAGTTCGCGCCCAGCCGCTCCGCCAGGGGAGTCGAATTGCGCAGGTCAGTTAGCAGTAAGGTAAGTTCGGCCTCCTGCGGCTCGGTTGACCCCGGGTTCTTCAGCACTCGTTCCAAAACCCGCGGAGAAAAATAAAAGCTCATTGTAGTGCGCAACTTCAAGCGCTCAACGAACTCCAGGGTGTACCGACGAACGATTTCCGCAAGGTTCACTGCCGTCCACAGACTGGTGACAAAGAGCGCGCTGAAAACGGTATTCCTGGCGTACACAAACCAGGCGTCCAAACCAATGATCAGCAAAACACCGCCGAGCCAGAGAACCAGTAACGACACCAGACCGGAACAGCGCTTCATAAAGAAAACTAACAATAGAACGGCGAGGAGAGCGCAAGCATCCGTCATTCTGGAGGTCTGGTGAAGGAAACTGCTCTGAATCAGATCATTCAGTGCCTGCAGGTGGGAAACCACTCGAGGTTGATTCGTCCCCATGGGTGTGGTCCCTACGTCGCCAATGCCCGTTGCGATATAGGATACGGCCACCACGCAATCGTCCAAAGATTTGGTCACCGGGCGAGACGCGCTGCGCGCATTTTGCGCGTCGGCATACTCCCGTTGCATCTGCTCGAGCCGATAGTGAATGAAAACACCTTTGGCAGCATTCACGTCACTGGTTCGAAAACTCCAGGCAGTCCGAAAATTCAATAGCACGGGCTCGACCCCGATTTCACGCGGAGCGATGGATTTATTGTCCGGGCTTAACTCCGGCCAACGGGCCACTCTGGGATTCGGAAAGGTGACATCCTTCCAGTTAAGGCCACGCCAGGAGAGATAGGCTGCTAACGCGAGCGAGGGTTCCAGCCCCTGGGGCCCCGGTTCGACGAGCGCGTAGCGACGAAGAACACCGTCGATATCCGATCGAGCATTAATCAACCCAGACGGCTCGCTCAGTCTTTCTCTGAAGGGAAAGGATCGGATTCGATCCGGCGCCAATCCATCCGCGGGCTTAGGCTCTAACGCCTCAGCCAGGACGACGTGAGTCCCATATCGTTCAGCTTCCTTGATTGAATCGAGAATCGGTTGCGATTCCTCTTGGGACCCTCGTGAGAAGATAATGTCAAAGACTACGACGCTTGCACCGAGCGCGGTAGCCTGGCGAATGATGTCCGCCGCATTTTGATATTCGAGGGCGATCGTAGAGAAACTCTCGAACTGATGCCTGTCGATATCCAAATGGACAATGTGTGGGTCGACGGGCGGTGCAATGCCAGCGGCTGCGCGGCTCTTGAGCAACTCTCCGAGCCATCGCAGCTCAACGATCCCGAGTGGATTTCCAAAAACAAGGAGCCAAAAAAGGAACGCACCGGTCAGAGTGATCGCAAGAGGCCAGACTGAAGTAAGGTAATCAGGGAACCGAAACCTGCGGATCATCAAAGTCACCGGAGCTGGTTTGTCGGGAAGACTAATAGCCCGGAATTTTGATCGTCAAAGTACACCTTGGACGCAAAGCTCCTCCAGGGGAATTCCTTCTGTCCGCGAGTGACCCCGTGGATTTCGGTCACAGTGGCGGTCGCCCGGTGCTTTGATGGGTCGGAGTCGCCCGCGGCGCCCGAAATGAGCTCGTGCAATTTGTTGGTCTGCAATTTCAGGATGCCTCCCGTTGAATTGGCATCCTGCATCGCGCCGGCAAGATCCTTGAGCTCACGAGCGAACACCGAACTGGGCGACAAAAAAAGTATATAAAAATCAAGCGGTTCTACCTTTTCCTCCCACCGCCATGTTGTTTTTTTCCCCGGAAGTGTGACTTCATCCCACTCTTCATTGAGCTCTTTAAACTGGGGGCGCCAGTCATTCGCGAGTTGCCCATTGCCCTGATAGAATGCCGCGACAAAGAGAACACAAGGAGCGCTTGCGACGGCGTGAGCGACAATGGATTTACCTGGTCCCGGCTCGAGTTCCGGAGTGAACGCCACTTCACTACCTTCGTTTTGATCGAGCACCGCCAGGCAAACCTTGGCATAAGGTCTGGATGAATCCGCCTCAGACACTGCCGCAAGATCGCCCAGTTCAACACGACCGAAACAGACAACGGCGAAAAAAATTTCGCTACCTGTCATTGCAAACGCCCAGAGCCGATGCGGTTTCCTTTTCATGGGCAACCATAGAACATCGAAGTTCTTTGGTTTTCTATATTGGTCCAATCCCATTCGCGCTGTCGAATTGAATCAGCGATGGGCGCTGCGCGATGATGAGATTGCGGCGATCCTACGGAAGCTGTACACTGATTTACAGAACCGACTTTGTAGTTGTTGTCGGCGGCACACACCAGGTGACAATATTTAAAAAGCGCTAGATCTTGGCCCAGCACCGTCAAACTGCGATCTTCCCGTTTAGCGGCGGAGGATCTCTTGAACAGTGGCTCTGTCTTGCAATAGCGCTTTCATTCTCTGCGCAACATCTTCACGCTGGGAATCCAAGCGCAGCTACCTGGGCTCAAAAGGGCTCAGCCGCGTTAGCTGCGGGCGATTACCAAACGGCGGTGGGTCTTTTCCAGGAAGCGGTCGCATCTGATCCCGGCGAGGTCAGCTATCTGATTGATCTTGCGAACGCGTTCATGCAATCGGGCCAATATGCAGAAGGCCAGCGTGCTCTTGAAAGAGGGATCTCCATACTTCCTGATGCAGCAAAGCAGGCTCAGCTCTGGGCGGCATTGGCCGACCTTCATATGGCATGGGCGAGAGATTTTAAAAGGTCCTACACCTTTGAAGAGGCCGTCCGCCAATATCTGGCCGCATTTGAAATCGATAAAGTGCACCGCCCGCAGTCGGCCGGTTCAGAACTGAACTACATCGGGGTTATCTACAAGCAGGCGGGTGCTTTTGAACAGGCAATTCAATATTATGAGAAGGCGTTGGATTGGCATCGCCGAATGCAAAATCGATTAGCAGAGGGTCAGACGTTAGACAACCTTGGTCAAAGTTATCTTAGCCTGAGCCAGTTCGATAAAGCCCTGGCATATTTGAATGAGGCACTCCCAATTCGGCAAGAGGTGAAGGACCTGCGAGGCGAAGGCGTCACGCTAACTAATATAGGGAATGTTTACATGGCGAAAGGAGAGCACGGGAAGGCGATCGAATTCTTCGAGAAGGCTCTCCCGGTTCTCCATCAAGCCGGCGCTTCGGATGGAGAGGTCAACGCGCTGGCCGGCCTCGGGGGAGCCTATTCGATGCTGAGCCGATTCGATAAGGCGGCAGAAATTTTGGAAAACGCTCTTCCCTTGGCTCGCCAAGGCAAGAACCGGCAAGCCGAAGCAGCCATTCAGAACAACTTGGGCCAGACACTTGAAAATCTCGGCAAGTATGACGAGGCGATGAGGGCGTTCAACCAGGCACTGGCGATCGAACGCGAAATTAAGGATCGACCAGGAGAAAGCGCGTCCCTGAGCAACCTCGGATCCGTTTATATGAACCTGGGCCAGTTTAGCGAGGCGATAAAAGTCTACGAGGCGGCTTTGACAATATCCCGTGACATCAAAGATCGTGCCGGAGAGGCAAGTGGCCTTGCAGACGTCGGAGTCGCATCGAGTTCCCTGGGCGACTACGAGAAAGCCAGCACCTACCTGGAACAGGCATTGGCAATTTTTCACGAGCTTGGCAATGCTGGAGCGGAAGCATCTGTGCTGAATAATTTGAGCGGAGCGTACGACAAGCTGGGTCAATCAGGCAAAAAGTTCGCCGCCCTTGAACGTGCGGTGACTCTTGCCCGACAGGCGGGCGATCTTTCAGGTGAGAGCGTGGCGCTTGACAATCTGGGATCCGCTTACTTGTCAAAGGGTAAATACACCCAAGCGATATCTCGGCACCAGCAAGCGCTCACCGTCGCGCGCGCGATTAAAGATCCACGGGCTGAGGCGGGAGCTTTGGCCAGTCTGATGACCGATTTCCGGCTCTCGGGTAAGGTGAGCCTGGCGATTTTTTACGGTAAGCTTTCCGTCTCGGCCTGGGAGCGAATCCGTGTGGGGGTACGGGCTCTCGGAGCAGAATCCGGGAAGAGCTATATCCAGGCGCAAGCAGACATTTACCGCGAATTAGCGGACCTGTTAATGTCGCAGGGACGGGTCTCCGAAGGGAGCGCAATTCTGGACCTTCTGAAAGAACAGGAGTATTCGAAGTTCATTCAGCGCGGAGGAGCAGCGCCTGCTCCGCCGGCGCCATCCGTTCTGACGTCGCAGGAATCAGATTGGGAGCATCGTTATCAGAAAAGCGCCGATCAAGTGGCCGCGTCCGCAGCGCGGCGCAGTCAACTGCGCGCACAGAGATCGCTAACTCCGCAGGAATCCCAGGAACTCAAGCGCCTCGATTTTGAATCCGAACAGGCGATGGGATTTTTCCAGAGGACACTTGCCGAGTTGGAGCGGGAGGCGCAGCAAACTCCATCTACTGAAGGAAAAGTCCAAGAGCTGCGTGAGTCGGAAGGCCTCATGCAAGATGTTCGTGATCTGGGTGCGGGTGTGGTAGCGATATGCACCCTCGCCGGAGAAACGAAGTTACATGTTATTCTGATCACTCCGGATGTAGTCATCGCTCGCGAATATCCAATCGGGCGCCTCGCGTTAGAGAAGAAGATCGCGGTGTTTCGAAATGCTTTACAGGACCCAGCTGAAGACCCTCGAACACTGGCACACGATCTTTATAATATCCTGATTGGCCCGATCGCGAAAGACCTCGATGGCGCGCATGCGCAGATCCTAATGTGGTCGCTCGACGGCATGTTGCGCTATTTGCCGATCGCAGCGCTCTATGACGGTGAGAAATACTTGCTCCAACGATTCTGCAACGTGGAGTTTACGTTGGCCAGCCGCACGCGACTTGCAGCAGTCCCGGTTCCCGGTTGGAAAGCGCTCGGCATGGGCATGTCGAAAGCCGAGCCGGGATTTGTGGCGCTACCATCGGTGCCGGAAGAATTGCACGACATCGTTCGCGATGAAAGCGGCAAACCCGATCTTGGTGTGCTTCCCGGCAAAGTACTCCTCAACGAGGAGTTCACGGAAGATCAGGTGAAGAATTCGTTACGTATCAGCTATCCGGTTGTACACATCGCTAGCCATTTCGAGCTTGAACCTGAAAGTGAGGATAGATCGTTTTTGCTGCTTGGTGATGGAACTCATCTCACGCTCACGCAGCTGAGTTTAATCCCCAATTTATTTGCCAATGTCGATCTCCTGACATTGTCTGCCTGCAACACGGCAGTCGGATCGACGAACGCTTCCGGCGGCGAATGGGAAAGTCTTGGGATGATCGCTCAGCGAAAAGGCGCCAAGGCGATCATTGCCACGCTCTGGTCGGTAGCCGATGACAGTACAACGCTTTTGATGCAACAGTTCTACCATCTGCATGAGATGGAACGCGGCATTTCGAAAGGGGAGGCGTTGCGCAGGGCGCAACTTGCACTGCTCGAAGGCGCGGGCAATCCGAGTCGTGTCCGTTTCGCTCACCCCTATTTCTGGGCCCCTTTCATCCTCATCGGAAATTGGAAATGAACTCGCGATAACAAGCAGTTGTCAGTGCCAGTATCAGCAGAAGAACAGCGACCAGCTGGATGCTTGTGCAATCTCTTCCGAGCATGCCGCTATCCAATTGCCTGACCTCAGGTCATCGGTAAAACGTATGTAATCTGTTACCTCTTCACGACGACTCTCGTTCCGCTCCCGGGGCGGTGGTCATCCGGGCCCGCTGGCTGCGTTCGTTTATATTTTTGTTCAGTAAATCAAAATAGTCCTGATTTCTCAGCATCAGCACCTCGTGAGGCCCGACATCTGCGATCACCCCATTTTTAATAAACAAGTTAAAATCGGTGATAAAGACGTCCGGATCATGCGTGATGAGGAGAGTTGTTCTGCCTCGAACTGCCTCACGGAGGTTAGCAGCGATGGTCAACATCGTTTCCGGATCCAGGCTAGAACCAGGTTCGTCGAGGATTAGAATGCGTTGTTTCCCGCAAAGAAGTTGAGCGATCCCGACACGCCGACGTTGACCGAACGAAAGATACCCTTCCCCGCTCAGGCTGCGAATGAAATGCTGGAGTGTAATGCCATCTTCTTGCAAAAACTTTGCCACACCGGAGAGCCGTAGAGCTTCCTCAAAATGGTCAATCTGGGAGTAGTCTCTGCCGATCAGGATATTTTCCTCGAGCGTACCATCGAGAAACTCAAACCCAGTGGGAAGGTACCCGATCAACTCCCGTTTCCAGAGGAGATGCCAGCTGGTGATATCGACATCATCCACGCATATTTTCCCGTCCCCCGGTATCAGGTCGCCGTTCAGCAGTTTACCTAACGTGCTTTTCCCACTGCCGGATCTCCCGGTTATCCCAACCACCGCTCCGGCAGGGATATCAAAGCTCACCCCGCGGAGCACGAGTTTGCTTCCGCCGGAGTACTTGAAAGTCACGTCTTTGAGACTGAGAGAAGCTGGACCGGGGCGAGCAGTGACATCGGGCAGCTCAGGGGGCCGCGGACCCGGCTTAGGGATATCAAGAACCTTTCGGATCTGCCGCATGCCCGGACTTGACCCTGCAATCATTAGAGGCGCTGTGGCCAGGCTAGAGATGCTCATCAGAAGCAGACCGAGCAAGCTCTGCGCCTGAACAATCGTCCCTGGGGTAACCGGCACGGCTCCCTGCACGAGAATGATGACAATCAACGGCAACGAGAGGCTCGTCACGATCCCGGCGGTGGCGGCGCGGGCCGAAGAGATTAAACTGAACCTTCGATTCGCTTTCCCTGCCTCCCTGGAGAGATGCAGTATTTCCGCCGCCTCTTTCTGCTCGCCCCCGAAGTAGACCAGGCGTCCGACAAGCTCGAAAAACCGAACGATGCGGGCGGAGGCTTTCCGGTTCATGGTGTCGCTGCGCACGTTCGCGGTTCGTTCCGCATCCGAAAATATCCGATTCACCAAAGTCTGAAACAAAATGGTGAACGGCACGATAATGAATAACACCTTCCAGCCGTCAGGGATACCGCACAGACCTATGGCGTAAGTCACGCCTTTAACCCCATTCTCGAAAATTCCTAAGACGCCAAAGATCAGCAGAGCGCTGAGGCCGGCGGCGTCCGTCATGAAGGTTTTGATCATCTCGCCAGTTTGACGTTGGACGCGTGTCTCACCTCGCTCGACGGTAAGGGCTTGCAAAAGTTCGCCTTGGATCCGTAAGCGAAACCTTTGACTCAATCCGATGCGAAGTTGTTCGGTCCCAATGCCCAGGACCGCCGCAAGCAACAGGAGAACGGCCATGAGGAGGGCTAGAACAAACGGCGATTGGGTAGCTACTATGAATCCGAGGATTGGCGTCGACGCAGTCGCAGGACCGGCTCCGCTCCAACGGGAGCTCAGTGTGTCAATGATGCGCTGACCGGCA
This sequence comes from Verrucomicrobiota bacterium, assembly GCA_019246215.1. Lineage (GTDB taxonomy): Bacteria > Verrucomicrobiota > Verrucomicrobiia > Chthoniobacterales > JAFAMB01 > JAFAMB01. The sequence continues at coordinate 17,322 of JAFAQT010000343.1, read as the reverse complement.
GCGGTCGATCCAAACAAAAGGTTGGCCTGCGCGAGTGCCAGCATCAGGAGGCACGCCGCCGGAAAGAGGTATGGGAGGAAGAACGAATGAAAGCTCCAGGCAAGTCTAAGATCCTGCCAAAAAGTTAAAGGTTTGAGCTTTGAATCTTCCATTCGATCTCTGGAAGCAATTGTTCGCTGTAGGATCAGCTTTGGACTTATTCGGAAGTCGGCGGACGATGCGAAGGGGAACTCCTCGCTTTCAGGGCCCTGGGCCATGGTTCCGCAACGAGGCGAAGTAATTCCTTCGCTGCCAGAGGCGAAAGACCAGGATGCACAGAGATCAGCCTAGCGAGAAGCGCTGTAGCGACCGGCGCTGCGAAACTCGTGCCGAACCCGTTTTTCTTCTTACCATCCAGACAGAGCAGTTCAGAGTATTGACCTTTGGCAACAAATTCCACCAGGTTCCCAGGCCGATAAAAAAAACGTTCGGTTTGGTCGATGTCCATCTTATCCACCGTCACTACGGTGGGAAAATAAGCGGGCCATTCTCGTTCCGTAAAATCCCTATTGCTGCACGCACTGATGACGTGAACCCCTTTGACGTACGCTTCATCCACCCAATCCTTGAATTCCATGATAAACTCCTTTTCACCCCGGCAGCCGAAGCTGCAATTCAGGATCTGGTAGCGTTTATCGATGGCCTCAAAAGCGGCCCTTTGGATAATGTCACGTTTGGAGGTGAGATCGAACAGGCCCATCCGCAGAACGCGAAAACTCCCGATCTTGGCCTTCGGAGCGAGCGTGTGGATGATCCCGGCAATTCCAGTACCATGCCCGTTAACATCGGTGCCCGCGCCAGGGCGCACCTGCACAGTGTTCCCATCCGAAATGAACGCCAGATCATCGGCCAGCCTCAATCCGTTCAAACCGGGATGCGAGATCTCGATCCCGCTGTCCAGGACGGCGATGCGAATCCCTTTCCCGGTTCCGAAGGCGATAGCCGCTCTGGCTTGCTCCAAAGAAATCCAAGTTTTCACTGATGAGCACCTCAGTCGTGGCCGTAGCCAATAATCCGCGAGATCAGCTTAAGATCGAAAAGGCGCGTCAGCAACGAAGCCGCCCGAGTGACTTCCCTCATCGATTCCATGTCGAAATCTTTTTGAGCTGGAGCGGATCCGGGCTTCTTTGCGAGATGAACGCACGAAACGATGCCTCGGCATTCCTGGGCGAAGTAAAATGGAACTGCGATCATCGCGGTGGTAGGAGATCCCATCTGACGATCGACGGCTTTATCATGGTCGGGATTTTGCTCGATGTTATTTTCACAGAACGGCTGGCCGGTTGAAAAAACCATGCTAATCAGGCCGCGATCTAATGTTTGGCTCAATTCACGCATTTTCTTAGCCCTTGGCCCGTCATTAAATACGGCGTCCAATTTACGCTTCCGGGCATTGACTAGCCAAAGCGTACCTTCATCAGCTCCCGCTGCGGCAAAACCGTCTTTAAGGACGGTCGTCATCAGATCGTCGACAAAATCACTAAAGGTTTCTCGGGTAACAAGTTGAGCGGCTTTGTCGAGCCGATCTGCCAAAGCGGAGAAATGCTTTCGAAAACGGGGATCTGGCAAAAGGGTAAATCGCATATTTTTTGTGATGGCTTATCCGGGCGATGGTAGTAAATCTCTTGCTAATATCTGGTTCTGGTTTAAGGAGCTCGTTGACTCTCTACCGTGTAGTACGGACATATTCGTCTCTCTTGCAATTTTTCTGCAGAAAATGCAGAAAACAAGCAGCGGATAGCATTGCTGGAGGTTGCAGGGAGGCAACATTGGATCGCAACGCAGTCTCCGAGAGTCGAGACCGCAAAAGCCAAGAAAATCTGCAAAAAACCAATCCCCGCTTCGTCCCCTTAGTAACAACCTGTTTTACCATCATGAGCATCAAATTATATCCGGAGCCTCTTGGCTCAGTTTTTTTGACCGGCCTGGACGGATTTGTCTACGAATTCCCTGAAGCACTAGCGAAACAACACAGGGTCTCTCCAGAGCGCATCAAGGAGCTGGGGCATCTGCCGATTGCTCCCTACACTGGTTTGATTCTTCCAAATGCGAACGCTGCTGATGAAGTCTCTGCGCGCCACTACGTGCTCCGCGAAGACGGTCAATATGGACCGCATTCTGACCTATTGTATGGCACCGCAGTCTCTGAGGACGATGGCATTTGCTACACCGGACTTCACTTTCACCCTGGTGGAGGTTTTCCGGCAAGATTTCTAAGAGACAACCGGACAGGTGCCCATTTGACCTAGTTAGAACCCGTTAACTTTCATGAATTTTCGCAGGGTCCTCGCGTCGCCCGCTGCGACAGCAATATTGACTGCTTTGACTGCTTTTGCGATCCTGGCTCCAGGCGAGTTCGGGTTCGGGCAAAACACCAATCCGAAACAGGCTCCGGGAGTGGCTGATCTTGTGGCCAGGGTTGCGCCCTCGGTCGTCTCGATCACTGTTACAAAGCGTTCTTCCGAGATTAAGACAGACCCTTTTGGCAGGCGTGAGAACCCGGATCAATCCGAGATCGTGGGAGGCAGCCAAGGCTCCGGAGTCATCCTTTCCCCTGATGGTTACATCATTACCAATAATCACGTCGTAGACGGGGCTTCCGGCATTATCGTGACTCGGGAAGATGTCCATAAGGATTACCACGCAACGCTCATTGGGACTGACCCGGATACAGACCTAGCCCTGATCAAAATATCTGAATCGAACTTGCCCGCTCTACATTTTGCTGAAGCTGGCTCCTACCGAGTGGGCGATGCGGTGTTAGCAATCGGCAATGCCTTTGGCTTGGGCCAATCGGTTTCAATGGGAATCGTAAGTGCGATCGATCGGCCTCTGTCACCCGGGGAGTTCGAAGACTATATTCAAACCGACGCTGCCATCAACCATGGCAACTCTGGCGGAGCGCTGGTTAATCTCAATGGCGATTTGATCGGGATTAACACGAGATTTTATGCGGATCCTAATCTCGGTAACAAAAAACAGGAACCGACTCCCTCCGGAGTCAATTTTGCGATTGCGGCCCCACTTGCGGACAGTGTCATGCAAGGCCTGAAAAAGGGTGGAAAGATCCGGCGCGCCTATTTAGGTGCGGAGTTGCAAACCCTCACTCCTGGTTTGGCTGCCATGTTTTCGATTCCAGAAAACGTCAAGGGCGTCATTATCGTCGGGCTTGTGCCGGACAGTCCGGCGGGAAAGGCAGGTTTGCAGCCCAAGGACGTTATCACGGCGCTGGACGGTAACCCGGTGAAGTCCAGCGTGGAACTTGAGCGGAGCATTATTTTCCTGCCGCCAGGCAAAACCGTTGAAATGGATATTTACCGCGAGGGTCAAAAGGTTTCTGAGAAGGTAGCTCTGGGAGAGAGACCATTGCCAGAAGATTAGTAGATAGCACCACAGCCTAGCGGGCGAACTTTCACTTCAGTACCGGGAAAAGAACGCCCAGAATCGAATCTTGTGCCGAGAGTGGATCAAAAGAGTGCGGACCACCCTGAGACAAATTCACCGGATGATAAGCCATTTCAACCACGAGTTATCCTCGATCTGGGGAAGCGTTACCTGGGAAGGTACAAATGGTTGGTCGTGGTGTACATTCTGGTGACCGTGGTGTGCCGTCCACTGCTGCCAATCGCAGTCGGTCTGAATCTCAGCGAATTAACAAACTTTTTCCAGCAAGAGCGAGCGAGCCATTCTCAAAGAGAGACTAGTGGAAGTGCGCCCGCCGCAAAGAAAATCATAGCCGTTGCTCCTCCAGCCGACAGACAAACAGAAACGGCACGTGTGCGAGGCAAACTCTTAGCGACGTATCTGCTCTGGCTCCTGCTGTCGATCGCGTTCGTCGTGATGACAGGCTTGCTTCGCTATCTGACGAGCCTTCTGGACGGAAAGATGACTAACGCGATACGAATCGATATTTTCAACGCCATTCTGCGTCAGCCCCCCGAGTTTTTTTTTGAATATGACGCGGATCGATTGACCATGGTAGTGAACCAGTTCTGTACCCAGGCTCAATTGGGAATCCGACAGCTCTTACTGGATCCAATTCTTCAGATATCCGGAGTCGTGATCGCTGGATGGACTCTCTACGATCAGTTAGTGAAACTCCAGGGAAGTGGCGGCGGAACGGCGTGGATCTCGTTTCTGTTCATCTGCGGGTTTGCACTTATTTCGCCGCTGCTCATCAATTCACTGGGACGATTCTTGCAACGGGAATCGTCCGCGGTTCAAAAGAGCAACCTTCAGCTTGCCACGCTGGTTGGAGGCGCGATCGCGGCTTCCGAAGAAATTCAAGCGATTCGGGCCGAAAACGCGTTCGGAAAGAAACACGCGGATCTGCTCCAAGCGTCGCTTCGCGCCAAGATGAATCAAAATGTCATCATGGAGAAACTGAACGTTCTCAATTCGGCTCCTGGGACACTTGTTCTTGCTGGGTTACTAGGTACAGCCGTCTACCTGGTTTTCTCAGAAAAAGGGGGAAATCCTGGGAGCGTCGTCGCCCTAGCGTTGATTACACCACAGTTTATGAGTTCCATTCAATTGTTTTCCGGGCTTTCCGTTACCGCTCGTATGACATGGCCGGGTCTTGCGTTAGTGGCTTCGATTTTAGGACGTCGTCCGGCGGTCAGCCAACTGGTAGAACCGGCTGAAGAGAGTCAGTTAGACGGGACCCTGGAAGCTATTGATGTAGTCTTTAGCTATCCGGCAGCGAAGGTCCGAAACGTGCTAAACGGGGTGTCGTTCGAGATCCCATGCGGCCAGCGGATTGGGCTAGTCGCCAGACCTGGGCAAGGCAAGACGACATTCTTTCGGCTGGCTCTTCGATTTTATGAACCGCAGGGGGGAAAAATCCTGCTGGGCGGTCGACCCATCTCTGGGATTAGTTTAGCAACGCTCCGCAGCAATATCGTTTTGATGTCACAATTCCCAGGATTCTTCCACGACACCATTAGGGAAAATTTTCGAATTGCCAGCCCACATGCGTCGGACGGCCAGGTCGTCGCACTTTGCGAAAGAACCGGGCTATGGGAAATCCTTAAAAACACTTTCGGTGAACATCCTCTCGATGAACCCTTCGATGCGGGGGGCCGGCTCTCCGGCGGCCAACGCAAACTCTTTGCGCTGACTCGATGTTTGCTGCGGGATCCGAAAGTGCTCTTATTGGATGAACCAACGACCGGGATGGGCCCGCTGGAGAAGTATCCACTGATAGACGTTATGCAACACGCATGCGCAGGTAGAACTGCCGTACTGGTCGACCACGATATTGTATGGCAGTCGCGGTTCTGCGAACGCATTCTGGTACTTCACGACGGGACTATCATCCAAGCAGGAACGCCACAAGAGTTGCGGGGCCAAGAAGGCCTGTTTCGAAAACTTTACAACGAAGCCGCGCAACAAACCTGAACCTGAATCCCGGAGGATGGCACTGCCGGGGAGAACCCTCTAACTGCCCTCCTCCAATCTGTGTTTGACTTTCTAGGGTACCATCTCCTAAATCCCTTAAGTTTGGCAGTTGGCACCCTAGCTTCGATTTTGAGTTAAGTCGACCATTCCAGCCTTCCTCTCCGTAAAAGCTCTTGTCTTTGCAAGAGCTCTTGGCAGGATCGTCTTACTATTGAAGAGACAATGGCATTGAAAAATGCGCAAAAACAAAAATGGAGATCAAGATTAAACAATTATGAAAGTTGAATTGCAAAAACCGGGTGAACAAGTTGATGCGAGCAAAGAAGGACGGGTCGTCAAAAAGACAGACGCGACCGAAACAGCGGATGAGGTCTCAGCGCATGGAGCGCGTGTCAATTTTACCTGTCCGAATTGTGGCTCAGCACTCACGGCTTGGATGGATTTCGACCCTCAGTGGTTCCGTTGCCCGGATTGTGGATTTTGGATCCACGTTTACGCGTAACGTGGTGCCCGGAGAAAGGAAATGGAAGGGCGGCTAATCACTAGGTCACCCTTCCCGGGCCTTTCAAGATCGTCCAGTGAAACCATGAGGTTATCAAGAAGTTACAAATCCGACGCCCCTGGTCAGGTTGGGCAAGGAGCGTGTCCGCAGAATGGTTGCGGTCCAAAATCCCGCACTGTCGCCTCGAAATGCAGAAGCGCGCGCTTGCGATTAAGACCTCCGCCGTAGCCCACCAGGCGGCCATCAGCCCCGATCACGCGATGGCAGGGCAGGATAATACAGACAGGATTTTGGCCGTTGGCCCAACCAACCGCACGCGGCTTACTTCCAATTTTCTCCGCCTGCATTTTGTACGAGATTGTCTCACCATACGGGATTTTCCTCAGTTCATTCCACGCCCGGACCTGAAAATCGCTACCATTGAGCGCGATTGGAAGGTCGAACTCCTCAAGTGTACCCGCAAAATATTCTTCCAGCTGTTCCGCAGTTTCCGGGAATGGACTCACCGTCGCATTTTCCACGGAGTTCGCCGGGTGTATGGGGTTGCTGAAATGCAGGCCGACCAGTGAGGTACCATCCGAGACCATTTCCAGTGGGCCAATCGGGCTGTGATAAACGCAATAATAACTCATAGATTTTTCTCCAATGACTGCCATAAATGCATCGCCGCGTACGCGCGCCAGGGACGCCAATTTTCGGATGCGGCCAAGGCATGACGCGGATTTTTCGTTTTAAGAGCCTTCAAAATACCAAGGTCGCTATGGGGAAATGCGTCTGGCCATCCAAAAGCCCGCATGGCAAAATATTGAACGGTCCAATCGCCTATACCGGGAAGCTCTTTCAGCTTGGCTAATGCCTGATCAATAGATACCGCGACATCGAGCGTTATTAAGCCATTCGCAACCGCTCGTGCTATCGCAAGAATCGTTCTCGCCCGGGACTTGGTAACCCCTATCCGAGTCAGTTCATCTTCGCTGGCGGCTGCAATCGCCGAAGCCGTTGGCGCTAGGTGTGTCAGGCCGGGAAAAGGAGTCTCTATGGATCGCCCAAAGTGACGGGTCAGCCGTCCGGCAAATGTCGTTGCCGCTTCAACGCTTACCTGTTGTCCGAGGATAGCCCGGATTGCCATTTCAAATCCATCGAAAGCCCCGGGAACTCGCAAGCCCGGATTGCCATTCGCCAGCGAACCCAGGTGCATTGTGATTTGCTTAGGAGTTGCCTCAAGATCAAACAATCTCCGAAGCCGCGCCAGTACTTGCATTAACACTGGCAGGAGCGAGATCGAAACTTCAGCACGAAGCGCCGAGTGCACCGGATCATTTTCAACAGAAATCCATCCTTGGTGCGATCCGATTGCGACTGTTCGCCGATAGGTTTCTCCCTCCAGTTGCTCGATTCCGGCAAAAATGCGCCTGGAAAAAAAAGTCAACAACGAACTCCAATCAAACGGCGTACGGTAAAAGAGTCGACAAAAGCAAGAGGGCAGAGAGGAGGGCAAATGTTTCACATTTGGATTCTTCTCTCGGAGCGTTTTAGGCGAAAAAGCATATCTTTCGCGAAACAACGCATTAAATCGCCTGAGACTGGCAAACCCGCTTGCGAGCGCGACGTCGATGATCGGCAAGGTTGTATCAGTCAGGAGTTGTTTAGCCAAAAGAAGTTTGTGAGTTTGCGCCAACTGAATCGGAGTGACACCGACGTTTTCCACCAGGACACGTCTGAGATGGCGCTCGCTTACCCCTAGCTTGGACGCCAGATCCGACACCCTTTGCTCTTGCAGGCCGCCAGCTTCGATCTGTTTAATGGCCGCCGACGCCAACCGGTCTGCGGAATCCGCAGGAGACTGCCCGGGAGCAAGCTCCGGTCTGCAACGAAGACAGGGACGATATCCAGCCACCTCGGCGGCTGCCGCCAGCCGATAAAATTCGCAATTCTCCAGCGCAGGCCGCTTGGACCGGCAAATTGGCCGGCAGTAAATCCGGGTCGATCTTACCGCCACAAAGAAATGTCCATCAAATCGCGGATCATGCGTTAACATTGCCTGATAACATTGGTCGCGATTTAATGGCATGTGTCGAAGATGACTCGAAATGAGATCTGTGTCTCGCCGTTTTCGGACATGCAAATGTGCTCAGGGGTCAGGAGTCCTGGGGCGAAGTGAAGCGGGAGTTGGACTATTACCGGCCGAAGTTGATGGAACGATCGAGAGATGCTGCGGCTCCTGTACTCTTGTCTTCTGAACTTCTGACTCCTGTACTCCTCCTAGTTCGTTGACGTTCCTTGTCCTTCGACGAGGTTCGTTACCATGTTATCTGAACCCAAATGGGTCGGCTGGGCCCGGGAGTTGCAGGCGATCGCACAAACCGGACTACACTTTACGGAATCCGGCTATGATCGAGAACGTTACCGGAAGGTCCTGGAGATCTCGATAGAGATCTTTGCCAATTTCTCAGGCGAATCATCGGCACTGATCAGGGGCCTCTTCAATAATCAAGCCGGATACGCAACCCCAAAGGTCGATGTGCGCGGCGTGGTCTTTCGACACGGCAAACTGCTGCTCGTGCAGGAACGGTCAGACGAGCTCTGGACTTTACCCGGAGGTTGGGCAGACGTGAACGATTCTCCGTCTGAAGCGGTGGAAAGGGAAATCGTGGAGGAATCGGGATTTCAGACGAAAGTTGAAAGAGTGCTCGCCATCTTCGATCGGTCCAAGCATGGGCACGAGCCACCGTTTCCGTTTCATGTTTATAAGTTGTTTATGCTCTGCCGTCTGGAGGGAGGCGAAGCCAGAACCACAATGGAAACGATAGGAGTGGATTTTTTCGGCGAAAACGACATTCCTCCCTTATCCACCTCGAGGGTAACTCGGGAACAGATTCAATTTTGTTTTGAAGCTCAAAAAAATTCTGACACTCCCTGCCGATTTGATTAGCTTGGAAAATCTCACGGGAGATGTAGGTGTTTAGCGCGCCCGGCGCTAACTGAACAGATAACCGGGAGAATGCCAAGCTGAACAACCGCTCGGGAAGGTGCTCGGGGGAAACCTGCGCTAAGAACGAACTAAGAGGCTCAAATGGAAAAGTTAATGAAGATCGGCTTCCAGGCACCATGATTCCGCTGGTTTTGCTAATCGCGCTGGCATCCATTGCGGTCTCCAGCTTGACTTTGCGCATCGTGATCGGGTATCTAGTGCGCCCACCCCGCGCGCCCCGGATTCTGCTCCGAATACCGCTCTTCAACCCACGTTGGATTGGCCGTCGGCTCGCCGAAATTCTCTATCGAAGGAAACGCAGGAAGTAGTCAGTGATAGTTAGGGGTCAGTTGTTAGGGTCAGTTGTCAGTGGATGGGACTTTAAGAAGCCCCGGCTGACTGCACGATCACTGTAGGACATAGAAGTTCGAAAACCTCTCGCTAACTCCCATCGCATCCTCTCTCTACTGACAGAGGAAACTGGGCACTAACTGGGACTGACACTAACGATTTCCTCTACCCCTGCAGGAGCAAACGAGCAGGCGCTTCTACACAATCTTTCACCCGTACCAGAAACGTGACCGCCTCTTTGCCGTCTACGACCCGATGATCATAGCTGACCGCGAGATACATCATCGGCCGCACCTCAATTTTATCGCCAACCGCTATCGGCCGATTCTGGATTTTGTGCATTCCCAAAATACCGCTCTGTGGAGGATTCAAGATAGGTGTGCTGAGAAGTGACCCGTAAATCCCGCCATTGGTGATGGTAAAAACTCCACCAGTCAGATCGTCCAGGCCCAATTTGCCATCGCGCGCTTTTCCCGCATAAGCAGCAACCTCCTTCTCAAGCTCTGCGAAGCTCTTCTTATCGGCATCTCGAAGGACCGGCACGACCAATCCGCGTTCCGTTCCAACGGCAACCCCGATATCGTAATAGTGATTTTCGATGAGATCATCGCCGTCGATTCTGGCGTTCATTGCCCGCACGGTTTGGAGCGCGTCCACGACGGCCTTAACGAAGAAGGACATGAAACCAAGTTTGACGCCGTGACGCTTTTGGAAGGTTTCCTGATATTGAGATCGAAGCTGCATCACAGCGGTCATGTCGCATTCGTTGAAGGTGGTCAACATCGCGGCGTTCTGCTGAGCCAGAACCAGTTGAGCGGCAATTTTCTTCCGCAATGGAGTCATTTTGCGGCGGGTCGTCCGCGCCGAGGATTGGGCCGGCGCAGGAGCCGAAGCCGGAATAGCAGCCTCAGGGGGAGCACTCGGTTCCGCCGTGCTTCGCGAACTACTTTTCGACTCCAGATATTGCACCAAGTCCGATTTTGTGACCTGCCCATGTTTCCCGGTACCTGGGACCTCCGTTGGTTTAACGTTTTCTTCTTCAACGATCCGTCGCGCCGCGGGCGATAAACTAATATTGGATTCCGGTTGGACAGGGGGCGCGGGAACGGATGGCGTGGACGGTTTCGCGCTTGCGCCTGGCGTGAACGATTTTTCGGCAGGCACGTTGCTGCCCTCATCCAGCAGGGCGACCACCTGGCCTATTTTGACTTCCTGGCCGGCATCCACCTGGATTTGAAGTTTGCCGGCACCGGAGGCCGGCACCTCGGTTGAAATTTTATCTGTCTCCAGAGTGAAGAGAGCCTCGCCTTCGCTGACCGTGTCTCCGGTCTGCTTGTGCCACGCCGACAGAACGCCGGATGTAATCGATTCGCCGACAGCAGGAATTTTGACTTCGATGCTCATGGATGAAGTGAGGTGATGCGATCCAAGAGCCACCGATTACATGGTAAAGGCCTGTTCAACAAGCTCCTTCTGCTGCTGATCATGCCAGGCTTTTGATCCGACCGCCGGACTCGCCGCAGGCGGCCTTCCGGCGTACCCGATCTCCTGACCGGAGACTGAGCCTAGCAATGGCTCGATGTAGGTCCACGCCCCCATATTCCTCGGCTCCTCCTGGCACCAAACCCATTTGGAGGCGTGACGCACATCGCGAATGGTTTCGTTCAGTCCTTCCAGCTCTAACGGATAGAGTTGCTCGATACGGACAAGCGCAGTGTCAGCGACCTTGTTCGACTCCAAATAACCAAGTAAATCGTAGTAAACCTTGCCGGTGCAAAAGATGATCCGGTTGAGCTTCTCGGCACCGCCGTTCAAAGTCGGCCCAAGCACCTGTTGAAACGCCGATTCCGTAAAATCTTCGATCCGCGAAATGGCTCGCTCATTTCGCAATAGCGACTTCGGCGTCATGATTACCAACGGCTTCCGAAAATCTCTCCGCACCTGGCGCCGCAATACGTGAAAATACTGGGCCGGTGTCGTCAAATTGCAGACTTGAATATTGTCTTCCGCGCAAAGCTGCAGGAACCGCTCCAACCGCGCACTCGAATGTTCGGGCCCCTGGCCTTCGTACCCGTGCGGCAGTAAAAGGACGATCCCGCTGGGTCGCTGCCATTTGGATTCAGAACTCACGATGAATTGATCAATGACCACCTGAGCGCCATTGACAAAATCGCCGAATTGCGCTTCCCAGAGACACAGCATATCTAAAAAATCGAGCGAATACCCATAGTCAAATCCCAGGACCGCCGCTTCCGACAGCATGCTGTTGTAGACGCAAAATCGCGCTTGTCCCTCTTTCAGATTTCCCAGTGGAATGTACCGTTGCCGAGTATTCGTATCGTACAATACGCAATGGCGCTGACTGAAAGTGCCGCGACGGCTATCCTGGCCGGAGAGACGAACCGGCGTTCCCTCCACCAAAAGTGATCCGAAAGCCAAGGCTTCAGCGAAAGCCCAGTCATAGGGTCCTCCTCCCTGATGCTGGTTCTTACGGCGATCAAGAAACAGCTTCTTGACCTGTGGCAAAATTGAGAAACCCTCCGGTACCCGGGTCATCCGGTCCACGATTAGATCAACCAACTCCTTTGAAATTCGGGTCTCCGGTTCCTGGTGACTGTAGGGAGGTTGAAAGATCGCGGTCGAATCTTCGAAGCCGCGATGGAAATCTTTTTTTGACGTCACCCCACTGGTCCGCACCTCGGCAAGCGCAGTCTCAAGCTGGCTCCGGAACTCCTTTTCAAGAGTTTCGGCTTCCTCTGCGGTGAGCATTCCGGATTGCAGCATCCGATCCTTAAAGATCTTCGTCACTGGCAAGTGCGCGTTGATTCTCTTGTAAAGCTTGGGCTGGGTAAAGCTCGGTTCGTCGGTTTCGTTGTGCCCGTAACGGCGGTAACAGTACATATCAACGACAACATCACGGGAGAATTTCTGTCGGAATTCCAAAGCGAACTTAGAAACGAATTCGACTGCGATCGGATCGTCTCCGTTAACGTGAAAGATGGGCGCCTCGATCATCTTCGCGACATCCGTGCAATACATCGTGGAACGAGCATCGGCTGGGAGAGTGGTGAAGCCGATCTGATTGTTCACGATCACATGCACAGTTCCACCGGTCTCATAGCCCGGCAGTTGTGAGAGGTTCAAGACTTCCGCAACAATGCCCTGGCCCGCAAAGGCTGCGTCCCCATGAATAAGCAGCGGCAAAACCTTTTCGCGTTTTTCAGTGTCTTCCAGGATGCGTTGACGCGCGCGCGCCTTGCCCTCAACGACCGGATCCACGATTTCCAGGTGGCTGGGATTGGCTGCAAGCCGGATACTCACCTCGGCGCCTGAGGCTGTTTTTCGCACGCTTTCGTAGCCGAGATGATATTTCACGTCGCCATCGCCTGCCACGAGGTCAGGAATGTAATTTTCGGAGAATTCCTTGAAGATGATGTTATACGATTTGCGCAGAAAATTCGCCAAAACTGTCAGTCGGCCTCGATGCGCCATCCCCATGACAATCTCCCGGACCCCTGCGCCCGGACAATCAGCGAGGATTGTCTCCAGGATCACCATTAAACTTTCAGCGCCCTGGAGCGAGAAGCGTTTTTGGCCAATGAACTTCGTATGGACAAACTGCTCGAACGTTTCGGTCTCCATCAAACAGCGCAACAATTTTTTCTGTGAAGCAGCATCGGGTCGCGGCGAAACGATTCTTGTTTCGATCCGATCTCGGACCCACTCGCGAACGGTCTCGTTCTGGATGTGCATGAACTCGACACCGATCGGTCCGCAGTAGATGGCGCGCAGTCTGTCGATCATCTCCCCCAGCGTCATCGAGCGAGATTGTTGAAAATAGCGGGATGAAACAACCGTCTCCAGCGGCACATCCTCCAAGCCAAAGGAAGAGAGGTTCAGCGCAGGCGTTTCGGGACCGCCTTGCGCGAGCGGGTCAATCTGCGCCTGAAGATGCCCAAGAATGCGATAATTGTGCACCAGCCCGTCGACGCGGCCTTGTAGTTGCTCAAGCTCGGCAGTCGCACTCTGCCTCTCCGGCGCGATCCCGGGTTTGCCGTTGCGACCGCTGGATGACCCTAGCTCAAAGCCCTCAAAGAAAGCCGACCAACTCGAATCTACAGACGCCGGATCTTGCTTCCAGCGTTGATAGTATTCATCTAGAAGATCGGCATTCCAATCATTCAAATACGAAGTCTTCATGATGTCGATCGGGAACGAACAGTGGATTAAAAATCTAACCGAACTTTGGCTCGACCCAAACGGAAATTACCACAAATTTATGCAGACGCGCGCTCCCCGTCTCCCGGTGGAGGACGCGCCGAAGATGGTTATGATCTTTGCCGAGTGGACCGAATGATCAAAGTTGAACAGCTAACCAAAAGATATCCCGGAGTAGTCGCCATCCAGGATTTAAGCTTCGAGGTCGACAAAGGAGAGATTGTCGGTTTTCTGGGACCGAATGGAGCCGGCAAGAGCACAACCATGAGGATTCTATCAAGCTTCGTGCCCCCCACATTCGGTCGAGCGTATATTGCCGGTCATGACGTTTTCAGGGATTCGCTTAAGGCGCGCAGGCATCTCGGTTATCTCCCTGAGAGCGTCCCTTTATACGGCGACATGCGGGTTAATGAATATCTTCGATATCGTGGATCCTTGAAGGGGCTCAGCGGCAAAAAACTCCAAAATCGAGCAGATGCAGTCAAGGAGCTCTGTGGCCTGAAAGAGATCGAGCACAAGCTGATCGCTAGCTTGTCAAAGGGATATCGCCAGCGAGTTGGCTTGGCGGAAGCACTGATTCATGAGCCGGACCTTTTGATTCTTGACGAACCGACGATCGGATTGGATCCCAATCAGATCCGCCATGTTCGCGAGCTGATCAAATCCTTAGGCAAACGCCACACTATTCTGCTTTCGACTCATATTTTGTCAGAGGTCGAGGTCACCTGTTCGCGGGTAATCATTATTCATCGGGGGAAAATCGAAGCTTCGGATACCCCTGAAAATCTTGTTGGAAGGATCCGAACCTCTGGCACGATAAGAGTTGAGGCCACGACCGGCAGCGACGATCCAGTGGAAGTGCTCGAGAGAATTGATGGGGTAAAAAGCGTGGTTGCCAACCAGGAAGATGGATGGCACCGCTGTTTGATCCGCGTCGAAGCAAATTCGGACCTCCGAGAAGACATTTTCCGCCTGGCGGTGGAGCGACGCTGGAAGATCCGGGAACTAACTCAAGAGCGGGCGACACTGGAGGATGTATTTGTGGAACTAACCCACACCGACAATTAGTACCGACCAGATGCACAGGCTTCAATAAGGCGATGAAACGGCTATTTACTTTGCTTCAAAGGGAGTTATCGGTCTTTTACTATTCGCCCATAGCTTACATAGTCCTGTTTCTCTTTCTGATTCTCAACGGGTTATCGTTCTGGTTCGCAATTGCATTGCTAAATCGGGCCCCCTCCGAAAATACCGTTGTGCAGGTTTTCTTTAATTCGGCATTTTTCTGGATTTCTTACCTGCTGGTCTTTCCCGTGATCACGATGCGATCCTTTGCGGAGGAATTTAAACTCGGAACCATCGAGACGTTGATGACTGCTCCCGTCCGCGATTGGGAGGTGGTCGCATCAAAATTCATGGCAGCTATGCTTTTCTACCTGAGCCTTTGGTTGCCGAGTTTATTCTATTTTCTGATCTTCGGCTGGCTCGGCAATCGGAGCGCCATTGGATCCGCAGCCCAGGTTTGGGCTCCATATTTGCTGTTGCTAGTGATGGGCATGTTTAACGTCGCATTGGGCTGCCTGGCTTCAGCCATGACCTCGGACCAGATCGTTGCGGCAATGATTTCCCTGATGCTGACGATTGGCTTTTTTTTTGTGACTCTCATTAACTACGTCGTTAACAGCTCTTCGCCGATTCTCCGGGAAATGACCGCTTACGTCGCTCAGCTGGATCATATGGATTCCTTTTCGCGCGGGGTCGTAGACTCTCGAGTGTTTGTCTTTTATCCGAGCATGGCTTTTCTCTTATTGTTCATTACTTACCAGATATTCCAATACCGGCGCTGGAAAGTTTGACCGATATCCTGAGTCGCATGTCGCATCCATCTTCCAAGCCAGCCGGCATCAAACGATTGCGGATAGGCGCAAACGTGCTTCTACAGACCGTCATCGTTGCTGGAATTGTTCTCATGATAAACTACGTCGGATTCAACCGTTACAAACGATGGGATCTGTCCCGTTACAATAAGTATGCCTTATCGGAGCTGACCAGAAAGTTTCTGAAATCCCTCAATAAAGAGGTGCAGATCTATATCTTCTTTGCACCGACTTCTCAGAGTGCAGGTTCAGAACTCTATTACGATCTCCAGAACCTGCTGAAAGAATACGAATTCGCCGCCAGAAGAAAGGTGAAGGTGGAGAACATCGATCCTTATCGCAATCTAACGCGCACGCGCGAGTTGCAGGTAAAATATAATTTCGCCGCGAACGAAAATGTTCTCATCCTCGACTATCTTAATCGTAAGAGGATACTCCGCGTGGCGGATATGGCCGAATATGATCCTCCAGGGATGTTTAGTGAGGCTCCTCAAGTCAGAGCCTTCCGTGGAGAGCAAATCATCACCAGCGCTTTAATCGAGCTCGCGGAAAATCAGGAGACCAAGATCGGATTTATTACGGGCCACGGTGAACCTAGTCTCGGAACCGGCTCACCTTTGACGCGATTCCAAGACTACGTCCAACGCCAGAATATCAAACTCGAACATCTGGTCCTGACGAACTTGGCAAGAATCTCAACCGATTACGCCGCCGTCATCTTGGCAGGGCCAAAATATGACCTTGGAGAAAGAGACATTTCTTTGCTCCGCAACTATTGGAACGAACAAGGCCGGATGCTCATTTTGTTGGATCCCAAAGTCAAAACTCCAAATCTCGCTCAATTCCTCACCGAATTCGGCATCCGAGCCGAACCGGATCTGATTGTGACGCAATTCAAGACCGGAATCGAAGAACAATCAGTGACGCTCGATGTATACGCTCAGTTCCTGCCAGAAACAGTCTTTCTGAGAGCGTTAAGCCAAGCCACGGGTTATTTTCCCGGAGGTACCTGCTCTCTCTCCATCGACGAATCAAAGATCGCTCACGACGGATTGACCATGACGAGGGCTCTAACGCCGGCGGCGTCCGATTATTGGGGTGACAAGGACGATACTCTTCTTTCCCGAAAGACCCCGACCTATGCCCAGGGAATTGATCTCCCTCCGCCACTCTATTTTGGGATCGCGCTTGAAAAAGGAGCAATCAAGGATGCACGCGTGCAGCTGCATTCCTCATCCAGGATGATCGTTCTCGGAAACGCAGACTTCTTGCGGACCGAATCGCTGAGTGAATCTGCCCCGGACATCGATTTCATTTTGTTGAGCCTCAACTGGCTTGCGGATCGGGAACAACTGCTTGCAATCGCGCCAAAGCCAGCCAGAACATTCAGGCTGAACCTTTCAGACGCGCAAATGAATGAAATCGTCCTGCTCACTGTCGCAGGGATTCCAACGCTGGTCGCTTTCCTTGGGTTGGGTGTCTGGTCGCTCCGGCGCCGCTAGTGTACCGTCTCCTAAATCCCTTAAGTTTCGCCGTAGGCCAGTTGGCTGTTTTTCAAGGCGCGAGCGAAGGCTCGAACTGATACGGACGAGCAAGCCACACCCCAAAGTCGACGAGGCCGCACGGCCCCAAGGCTTTGCGCTGAAAATGAGCCGGCGGCTGCGTTGCTCGTCGGTCAGGTATCCATTCAGATATCTCCCTCCTGCTGCCGATCGGGTCGGACCTCCTTGCCGAGTGCCCATTTTGATCGCAACAATATACCTGCTATTTCGGGGACAGGCACTAGTGTATCGCCCTCATTGGATGAGGATGTCATGGTGTTCACAGCGGCCGGCCGGCGAAAGGCAACCATAGGATCATGAAGCCGAGAACCACCCTTTTTCTGCTGGCGATCGCGATCGCGCTTGCCGCCTTCATTGTTATCCTCGACCGGTTTTCGCAAAACACGCGCGAACGCCAGGAAC
>JAFAQT010000311.1 GCA_019246215.1 Verrucomicrobiota bacterium | reverse complement strand
TACTCTCAACACCTACGACCGGAACTTTAAGTGTCCGGTCGCGTTCCAGCCGCAGCGGCTCGACAACATTCTGGGTGAGGTGGTGAGCAAAGCGGGTAAGCGCCAGTTGCGCATCGCCGAAACCGAGAAGTACCCGCACGTGACCTATTTCTTCAACGGCGGCGTCGAAAAACCGTTTCCCGGTGAGGATCGCGTCATTGTGCCCTCCCCGAAGGTGGCGACCTACGATCTTCAGCCGCAAATGAGCGAACCGCAGGTCACCGAGGAGCTCTTGAAACGGCTGAAGGACTACGACCTGGTCATTCTGAATTTTGCCAACCCGGACATGGTTGGCCACACCGGGGTAGTGGAGGCCGGTATCAAAGCCGTCGAAGCCGTCGATGACGGGGTGCGGCAAGTCATTGAGGAGACGCTCCGCCTGGGTGGGCGCGCGCTCGTCACGGCTGACCACGGCAATTGCGAACAGATGCGCAACCCCGACGGTTCACCGAACACCGCTCACACCACCAATCTGGTGCATTGCCTGTACGTGGCCGCGGATGCCGATCGGTACCGGCTCGAAGACGGCATTCTCGCGGACGTCGCGCCGACGCTGCTCGAATTGCTCGGGTTACCCAAACCTGAGAGCATGACGGGTCACTCGCTGCTGCGTCCAAAGTCCTCCTGAATCCAGGGCTTTGAAGGGCTTGTGGGAGGGATGGCTACCGCGCATGGATTCGAACCATGAATAACGCCTCCAAAGGGCGCTGTGTTACCGTTACACCACGCGGTAATGACGAATCTTCCCTAGTAAAAAGCAAATCCGCCGTCACGCAAATGGATAGTTTGCGCTTTATATTGCATATCGAGTTGCCTGAGATTCGGGTCGGCCGAAGATTCAACCGCTTACCTTTTCAAGCAGGCTGTGGCCGCTCATTTCCTTCGGCGTCGGCAGACCGAGCAATTCAAGCAGCGTCGGAGCAACGTCCGCAAGAATACCATCCCGCAAACGATATTCCGCCGCGTTGGCCGCTACGAAGATACAGTGAACGAGATTTGTCGTATGCGCGGTGTTCGGGGACCCATCAGGATTGCGCATCAACTCGCAATTCCCGTGATCCGCGATCACGATCGCCTTTCCTCCAGCGGCAAGCAGCGCTTCCAGGACCTGCCGCACACACTCGTCAATTGTTTCCACCGCTTTGATTGCGGCTTTGACGATTCCGGTGTGCCCGACCATATCCGGATTCGCAAAATTCAAGACCACTAAGTCGTAATCCTTCAACCGATGCACTACCTCGACCGTTACTTCCCGCGCACTCATCTCCGGTTTAAGGTCATAGGTCGCAACCTTCGGCGAAGGGATGATTACCCGGTCCTCGCCGGCAAAGGGCACTTCCACGCCGGCATTGAAGAAATAGGTCACATGCGGATATTTCTCAGTTTCGGCAATCCGAAGCTGCTTCTTGCCCGCCACGCTGACTACCTCCCCGAGAATGTGATCCAGACTCTGCTGCTGAAACGCGACCGGACAGTGAAAGGTTATGTCGTACTCCGTCATGGTTACGAAGTGCACCTTCGGCCACACCTCGCGATCGAACCCGTCAAAGTCTTCGAAAAGAAAGGCCTGCGATAATTGCCTCGCCCGATCCGCCCGGAAGTTGAAAAAGAAAACCACGTCACCGTCCCGAATCCGTTGCTGGTTCGGACACGATAATAGGAGAGGTTTAAGGAATTCGTCGGTTTCTCCTTGGTTATACCGCTGTCTTATGGCCTCATCCGGCAAGCTGTCAGCCGTTGCGCCTCGTCCTAGCACAATGGCATCCCATGCCAGTTTGGTGCGGTCCCAGCGTTTGTCCCGGTCCATGGCAAAGTATCGACCGATGACAGTCGCAATGACCGCTCCGGAATCGGCTACGGCATTTCTTACCGTAATCAGATATTCAGCTCCTCCGGTCGGCGAAGTATCGCGGCCATCCGTGATCGCATGAATCAAAATGTCCTTCACGCCGCAATTTGCCGCTTCTTTCACCAAGGCAATCAAATGGCTCTGGTGGCTATGGACGCCGCCATCGGAAAGCAGGCCGATAAAATGGAGGCGCGTTTCTTCAGCTGCCTTGAACGCTCCGCGGATCACCGAATTTTTGCTCAGCTCTCCGTCTAAAATGGCTTTGTTGATCCGTGTTAAATCCTGGTAAACGATTCTTCCAGCTCCGAGATTGAGGTGTCCAACCTCCGAATTTCCCATTTGGCCGTCGGGCAATCCAACATCCATTCCGCTCGCGCTCAGTTCGCTTCCCGGGTAAGTCTGATAGAGATGATCGTGGTAAGGCGTCTTGGCGAGCAGCGTCGCGTTGCCATCGGCTTCTGCAGATTGCCGGCCGTGAGGATTAATCCCCCATCCGTCCCGAATAATCAGCATTACTGGTGGAGGCATAATGGCGTAGAACAAATCTAGAATTCGGATTTCTACCAATGCCGCAACGTAGCCAAATCAATGGTTTCCAGCGGCGAAGCGGAGCTTCAATTATCAAAGCTCTGGACTAACAGGTCAACCTTTGGCCCGTTTTGTAGAATTCCGTTTGCGCTTGAGATAAGTCAAACGGCGCCGTCGTTTCTCAACTTTGTTGTGTTGTTTTCCCATTCACCCGTTTAACGGGATCTGGGTCGCTGGGTCAATCAAACCTCTGCGCCAACGAGGTTTTTGTTCTCGCGCTGTGCGAGCTCGACGTGAAATTGCTCCGGTTTTGGTGCCGGTCCATTCACGTGGGTACGACCCCAGTAATCGGAAAAATTCTCGTGCCCGTCGCGATTTTGAATGAATTCTTCCAGCAATTGGCGAACTCGCGCGGGTATCTCTTCGAGGGTAACTGTTTTTTCCTGCAGACCGGCCAATCGTTCGCCGGTCACTGAACCTCCAACATAGAGTGCATACTTGCCTGGCATGCGCCCGACGAACGCGATATCGGCATTGTACGGCCGGGCGCAACCGTTTGGACAACCGGTCATCCGAATAAGGATCGGTTCCTCGCTCAGGCCGAATTCTTTCAAAATATCGTCTATTTTATCCAAGACGAGGTGGAATACCCTCTCGCTTTCAGCGAGTGCCAACCCACAGGTCGGCAACGCGACGCACGCCTGCGCCAACCTCCTGGTCTCCGTCAAATCTTCCGGCTTAGGAATCCGATTCGCCGTCAGGACTTTGGTGACCTTCTCTTTCAAAGCTGGATCAATATCGTGAAAAATGATGTTGCAATTTGTCGTCAGCCTGACTGGCAATCCAAATTCCTCCGCCATGGTACGAAATGCGCCTCGCCATTTGGGCCCTTCGGTATCCTTGATCCGACCCTCCTCGATCCATAGGACGCAGAACAATTTTCCGTCCCCTTGTTCCTGCCAGCCGAAAACATCGCTCACCGTGTCCCAGTGGACTTCTTTCGCTGCTTGATAAGGGGCGTCCAATCGTTTAACAACCTCTTGCCGGAACCAGTCGATTCCCCGCTCGTCGATCAAATATTTCAACCGTGCGCGCTTTCGATCATTTCGGTTGCCGAAATCTCGTTGTGCGCCGACCACCGCCACGGCTGCTGAAATGGCATGTTCTCGGGCAACGTAGAATAGCGGTTTTGCGAGCGCCGGAAATGTCTCGGTCTGACCGTGCGACATCCCGAATCCTCCGCCTGCGACCACCGTATACCCTCTGACGACCCCATTTTCGACATTCGAAATAAACCCGAGATCATTCGTGTAGATATCGATGTCGTTGCGCGGCGGAATGGCTATCCCGATTTTGAATTTTCTTGGTAAATAAAGCTTGCCATAGATTGGCTCGGCGTTATCCGTTTCCTGATTCAGGCGCTCTCCATTTAACCAAATCTGGGCGTATGCCGTGGTCTTGGCGAGAAACGTGTCACTGAGTTCTTTAGCCAGTCGCTGAGCATCCTGATGCGCCGCATCCTTGAAAGGGGTTGGAGGGGCGGTCGTATTCCGGACAACATCGCCACAGGCGCCCCAAGTGGTGATCCCGGATTCATTGATCCTCCGGATGCACTCCTGAAGCTCTCCCTTGAGGACTCCGTGCAACTGGAATCCCTGGCGGGTGGTAATCCGAAGCGTTCCGTTGCCCAGATCTCCCGCGATTCGATCGTGTGCCAGATATTGCTGGGCACTCAGGGCGCCACCGGGCAACTTCGAGCGAACCATGAATATCCAGGCCTTGTCGAGATCCTGCTTTTTGCGGAGAGCTCGCTGGTCACGATCGTCCTGTTGATAAGTCCCGTGGAACTTCAGGAGTTGATACTCTTCCTCAGCAAAGTGTGACTCCTTTCCTAGAAGACAATCCTGAATCCTGCCTCGAAGGGCATGACTCTGAGCTTTGATTTCTTCGACGCTTTTGGCAGCCATAACAGAAACTGGATAATCTCTATAGGGATAAGGTATTTTCTTGAGCGTGCAACAGGATTCGAGTTTTTCTTTCGAGCCTTCGTACCCAGATCGGATATGGCGCTTGCGTCGCTTTTAGGCATATGTTAGCGAGCGTTTATGTTTCGTTTTACGAAAATGAACGGTGCCGGGAACGATTTCGTGCTCATCGACAATCGATCGGGCGCTCATCAATTTTCGCCCCGGCAGATCGCCTTGTTATGTGATCGCCATCGAGGGGTCGGTGCGGATGGAGTGCTTCTTGTCGAGGAGGCCAGAGGCGATGCCGATTTTCGAATGCGATATTATAACCGGGATGGCGGCGAAGCGGAAATGTGCGGGAACGGTGCGCGGTGCTTCACGCGCTTTGTCCACAAGGTCACCGGAGCATTCGCCGATCTCCGGTTCGAGACTCAGGCGGGAATCATTGAGGCCAAAATAGACGGCGACCTCGTCACGATTGCGCTGAGCCGACCGCACGCCCTCATCCTGCGAAGGACGCTCGATATTGGCGGCGTCAAACTCTCGACCCATTCGCTCAATACCGGGGTACCGCACGTCGTTACCTTTGTGGACGACATCGAATCGACTCCGGTCCAGCAATGGGGTGCACAGATCCGGTATCATCCTGCGTTTCAGCCAAGCGGAACAAACGCGAACTTCATTAAGGAAATTGAGCCCGGGAAAATTGCGATCCGAACCTACGAACGCGGTGTCGAAGCCGAAACCCTGGCGTGCGGTACTGGCGTGACCGCGGCTGGGCTGATCTATGCCGTATTGAGCGACGCACCCTCCCCGGTCCGCCTCCTTGCACGAGGCGGCGACTGGCTTGAGGTCGGCTTTCGTAAAATCGAAACGGGATTCGAGCAGGTCACTCTGAAAGGTCCCGCCGACTTCGTTTTCGAAGGTTTTGTAGAAGTTCTTTAACCCTCCTATACACTCATGTTTACAGGCACCTACACAGCCATCGTCACCCCCTTCAAGAACGGGCTGGTGGATGAAACGGCATTTCGCAAACTGGTCGAATTTCAGATCGAGAACGGCGTGGATGGCATCGTCCCAACAGGAACTACCGGCGAGGCTGCCACGCTCGGTTTTGACGAACATCTGCGGGTTATTAAGGTCGCCGTTGAGGAAGCGCGCGGCCGTTGTAAGATCATCGCCGGCACTGGTTCAAATTCGACGCTAGAAGCGGTGGAACTCACCCAGGCAGCAGAGAAACTGGGCGTTGATGCGGCTCTGCTGGCCAATCCATATTACAACAAGCCCACTCAGGAGGGAGTCTACAGACACTACAAACAAATTGCCGAAGCTTCCCCGCTAAAATTGATGCTTTACAATATCCCAAGCCGCACCGCAGGTGAAATTGGAGTGGAAACCTGCGCGCGTCTGGCGCAAGATTGTAAAAATATCGTATCGATCAAAGAAGCGGGCGGCTCGGCGGAGCGCGTCGGGGCGTTGAAAAAAATTCTTCCTCCAGAATTCACCATTCTTTCCGGTGACGATGGCTTAACGCTGCCTTTCATGGCGGTGGGGGCGGTCGGGGTCGTCAGCGTCGCCTCTAACGTGATTCCAAGGCAGATAACGGATATGGTCAATACCTTCCTTGCAGGCCGATCTGCTGATGCGTTGAAAATACACCTCCGTTATTACCAGCTTTTCAAGGATCTTTTCATCGAGTCAAATCCGATCCCGGTGAAAACCGCCTTGTATTTGATGGGGATGATCGAAAACGAGTTTCGTCTGCCATTGTGTGAAATTGGGAAAACAAACCAGGGCAAACTCTACGACACGCTGCGAGCACTCAAGTTGGTATGACCCGACTGCACGTCCACGGCGGGAATGGCCGGTTGGGGCGGGCGATCGTTCTTATCGCCAAAGCATCCGGCGCCTATGAAGTTTCGATCTCTGGACGAAAAGAAGACGCTTCAGAACACGAAGTCGCATGGGATGTCGCGATCGATGTGAGCCAGCCGCAAGGTTCGTTGGCGATTGCGGCCCGCTGTGCGGTAGATGGAGTACCTTTAGTAATCGGAACGACAGGGCATTCGATCGATCAGCTTAACAAATTGCACGCAGATGCAGAGCGCATCGCTTTATTGCTGACCCCAAACTTTAGTGTCGGAGTGAACTTGCTTTTCTGGCTTACGGAAAAGACCAGCGAGATTCTGGGCCCGGAGTACGATGCAGAGATCGTTGAATTCCATCATCGATTGAAAAAGGACTCACCGAGCGGAACAGCAAAGCGGCTCGGGGAAATAATCGCGGAGACACGGTCGCTGCAATTCGAAAGAGCAGGTCGGCACGGGAGAAAAGGGTTAGTCGGCGAGCGAACAAGAAACGAGATTGGTGTCCACGCAGTGCGCGGAGGAGATATCGTTGGGGAACACACCGTTTATTTTGCAGGCTCGGGAGAGCGCATCGAGTTTACACACCGAGCATCAAGTCGGGAGACTTTTGCTAAAGGCGCCTTGCGAGCTGCTGATTGGCTGCTTGGCAAGCCAGCCGGATGGTATGAGATGGGGGATGTATTGGGACTGAGATAGGAGCGTCTCGGCGCGTGCGGGTGTTCATCGCGATCGCAATCCGTTCTGATAACTGGCAACTCACACTGGCAACTGGCTGAGTTCCAGAAATGGTTTGCTGATCCTGGTGCTCGCATTGAGACTGCAGCCTGGATGCGCTGCGGAATCGCCTTGGGCTCGAATATCGAGAATCGCCTCGCGAACCTTCGCGCAGGATGCGAACAAGCCCGTTCGCTCAATGAGGTCGGCCCTCCGATCCGGACTTCATCGATCTATGAGACTGCCCCGGTGGACTGCGAGCCTGGAACGATGCCCTATCTCAACGCGGTCATGGAGATCAACTTCACGGGGCCACCCGTTATTTTACTCGATCGGTTGCTGAAAATTGAGAAGGCGATGGGCCGCCCTTCGACGAGACCAAAAAACTCTTCCCGGATAATCGATCTGGACCTGCTCTATGCCGGTAAACTTGTGCTGAATATTCCCGAAATAATTCTTCCACATCCAAGAATTAACCGGCGCCGGTTTGTACTAATCCCTTTAGCGGAAATCTCGCCCGATCTTGTCCTGCCCGGTCAGATGCGTTCCGTCTGGAGCCTTCTAGAGAATCTGGATGATCGCGGACAGGTGATGCGACTTGGGATTTCATTGTTCGATCGTGAATAAAATTACTCCCGATATAATCCGCAGTTGGAAGGGGACCCGCCGTCGAATCGCCGCGCTCACCGCCTACGACTTTCCGACAGCAAGGCTTTTGGATGAAGCGGGTATCGATCTGCTCTTGGTCGGAGATTCGCTTGGGATGACGGTGCTCGGTTATCCGGACACGACGCGGGTGCAGATGCAAGACGTAATCCATCACACGCGAGGCGCGGCGCGCGGGGTTTCGTGGGCGCTCCTCACCGCCGATCTCCCTATCCATAGTTATGATTGTCCCGATCTCGCCGTGAGGAACTCCAGGTACTTGATTGATGCAGGTGCTCACGCAGTCAAATTGGAGGGCGGACAGGCTTGTTCCGCTCAGATCCGAGCGATCACGCAGGCAGGTATCCCATTTTTAGGCCATATCGGAATGCTGCCGCAACATGTGCTGGAAGAGGGCGGCTATCGGACGAAAGGCCGCACAGCGAAGGAACGCAGTTTCTTACTTGATGAGGCCAGAGCAGTTGAAGAAAATGGGGGATTTGCGTTAGTTCTCGAGCTGATTGTCCCGTCAGTGGCCGCGGAGATCACCCGCTCGATTTCCATACCCACAATCGGCATCGGATCAGGGACGGAATGCGACGGGCAGATTCTGGTCTTTCACGATCTCGTGGGTTACTTCCCATGGTTCAAGCCCAAACACGCTCAATCTGAAGGCAATGTGGCAGAAGAGATTCGCAAGGCAGCCCGCGCCTATATCGATCGCACGCGGGGCGATGTAGCATAGCGTCCCCGATCAGTCATTTCTCATCATCGTCGTTCTCCTACCCGTTTTTTGTCTGTTGGGGGTTGAAAACCGCTGCGTCGAGCAAGTGTGTCAGGCACTTCGGTTCTGATAGCCCTGAAACAAATCGAGGACGAACGATCGGGGAAGCTGGAAGCCGGCTCTACATTTGATTACCACTGACCGCTGGAACTGACAACTGACCAGCTCATTGGCCGGACCGCAGCCCAACTTCGACTCGCCGGTTC
>JAFAQT010000184.1 GCA_019246215.1 Verrucomicrobiota bacterium | reverse complement strand
AGGATGATGATGGGTTTGCGTGCCCAAATATCTTTGACATGAGGTTATTGAAAATTCCCATTGTTTCACAGTACGCTTTAGCCCAGCTTCGTGGATGCATCCCGACGCTGCGTGCGGTCTAGTGTACCGTCTCCTAAATCCCTTAAGTTTCGCCGTAGGCCAGTTGGCTGTTTTTCAAGGCGCGAGCGACGAGCATATCTAGATCGATATGTTGGTCGACTATGAGGTAGAGGCGAGGGAAATAATGGGCCTTCTGGAATGTGGCTGAAGTCTGGCCAGGACGCAAATGGCCTCAAATAATTCAGATATCTTTTAGAACGTGCACTGACCTGGGCCCGTCCTAACAATCGCAGCCGCATTAATAGGGCCTTAAGCATAGACCAGGAAATGAATTTCCTCAGGCAAGATAGTGGAAATGTTTGTGATAATGTTGCCCCGCAGCAGATTGAGGAGCGCGCTGCGTTGGGGAGCGCCGACGATGAGGTGCGATGCGCCCACGGTGGCGGCAATGTCCACGATGGTGTCCGCGGTTGAGTCGCTCACCGCATAGCAAGGCAAGAGCCGGAGCCCATCCGCTTTTTCGCTCGCGTACTTAAAAATCGAGCTTGCCTCGTCATCTTCAGTCCATTTTCGTCTGCGGTCGCCGGGAGCGATCACGACTTGTTCGCGCACGAACAACAGATAGAGCGGTCGATCTGTTTCTTTCGCCGCCTCGATCGCATAGTCCAGGGTGCGTCCAATTCCGCGAACCGCACAAAGGATCGGTGAGCCTGTGGCTTCTCGAGTCGACGGGCTGAATAGATTTGGAACCGAGGGGACCTTCTTGTCTCCGGAAGCAGCCAGAGCGGCTTCAGCGGCTCTGCGTTTGGTTGCCCGCTCGGCTGCCAAGCCACGCAGCACCAGACCGATCGCAAGTACGGCAAGGGCAAATACCCGGGCATTGGGCTTATCGATGAAAAGGGAGATCTCTATGGCTGCCATGATCAGAAAGGTGCCAAACATCAGGACGCGTTCCCAAACCGGCAAATCCAGTTTCCGATCGGTCGAAACCGCTCCGAGGTTTGTCGCAATGGCTCCGACCACTCCGACCGCGTAAAGATCGGCCAAGCCGGCTACGTCCCGAACCGCTATTACCAGAAAAGCCGGCACCAACGCTGCCACGAGCAATCCCAAAGTCGGAACTCCAAAGCTGTTTAACTTTTCGAAACGCTGTGGCAACTCTCCGTCTCTGGACATTAAGAAGAATGTACCGACCAAGGCGACGATCGCGGTGTTCACAGCGGAGAGCAGGAGGCAACCGAATACAATGCTTACGCACCAGGCTGCAATTTGTCCCGCCGCAGGTCCTAGAGCGCCCCCGACGAAAACGTCACCCATATACTTCAGCATGTAGTCGCGCACACCGGGATTGCCAGGAGCGTCCACGTTTTCTCCCTGGATTTGCAATCCATGTAGAGCCTGCATTCCCAGGCCCAGAAGCCCAGTGAAGATGCAAACCTCCAACATCACCCAGACGATCGCACGATTCGAGGTCTGGGTTACGGAAGGATGATCGTCGGTGCTCCCCTTATTGAGCTTCATCACTCCGGTGGCGTTGGCAATTGCCTCAACCCCAGAGAGCGCCAGCACGATCGATACGAATCCATTCCAATTGCGGAGCCAGCCACCATGCAGCGGCTGCATATTCGATATAGCCTCTCCGACATGGGGAAGAACGAAGCAACCAAGAGAGATGACAACGATCACTGTTGGCACCGAAATCAAGAAAGCCAGGCCGCTGGAGTGCTTAGGTCCAAAATAATTCAAGGCGCCAATGAGGAGGATCGTTCCTGCGGCAAAAACCTCTGGATGAGGCCAACGGAGATATTGAAAAGCGGAAAGCGCACTGAGCGCCGCAGTGACGATGTAATCGGCAATCAAAAGGAAGGCCCCAACAATGGAGATAATCTCGGATCGATGGCGAACGCTGGCATAAACGCCCCCTCCGTCGGGATAATGCCGGCAGATGGCCATGTAATTCACGCCGACAAGCGCCATCAACACGCACATTGCCAGAATTAGCCAGAACGAGCTGTACCCGGCTACCGCGAAAGCCAAGCCAATGACGTAGGCCTTGCTAGTGCCCCAATCGCCGTAGAGAATCGCAGCCGCTCTAGGCGCGTCGACATTACGCGGCCTTCTGGTTCTCCCAACGATCATGCTAGCGATCTCTCCTCATCAACCTTTGCAAAATCAGCAAACTGGAACAAGCGATTCTTTTTTGCACCAAAGGGTTTGGATAAGCGATGCAGCACGATGAACTTGAATAAAATGGGACCAATCGAGCAAGGTTCTCTGAGGGCGAAGAAAGGTCAGACTGCAGGTTGGCAAGTCCCTTTCGCTCCTTGGCCCGACCGTCCTGAGGCACAAAGTAGGATAGGCTTCCAGCCTGTGTCGTGCGTTGGCTTCCGACCTGTATATGTTCGCCTTGAGCGGGACCGTCGAATAGTGGAAGGCGTTGATTTGCAGGTTATCCGCAGTGAGCGCACAACACAGGCTGGAAGCCTATGCTACCTTGCTCGCCGTTCCTGACCGGCACCATTCACAATCCTTAAGCAAACAGGATCGGAGGCTAAGGCAACGGCCAAGCTTCGATTATCATGGCGCCGGGTGTGCTCACCTTTCTCGGGCTCACGCTTTCGCAATCGCTAGATTCACGACCGCAGTACAAAGAGGAGCTGCTTCGCGTTAAGAGTGAGCACCGCAGTCTGAAGATATTCCGCAGCGTGAAACTCTCGATGCGAATGCTACTGAAATGCTCAGCTGCGCCAACGGATGGTAGTAGCACCGATGCAATTAAATTACACTCTAATGCAAAGTTATTATATTCAATTCAAAGGGGCCAAGACCAAAAGGACAATAGGAGGAGGGCGAATCGGAGAAAAATGCCCCGGACAACTTCTTACAGCGTCGGGCGATAAATGAGGTCGGTTCCAATTAGGACCGCCGGGCAACAGCTTCCAAAGTTAGGCGCGCTTCTTGAGCTCAACGTCGCTAAACCAGCCTCGGACTTTGTGCAGCACTGGAGCGAGAGAAGTTATGGTGTAAATTGACACGACGATGTCCTGAGAAAGATGCAAAGATGCACCTCAGGACACACCGAGTCGGAAACGTAGCAGCACCTCAGAGAACTCGCTGCCACATTCCCGGATCAGATCATCTCTGAAGGTATTGAGGAGAGATTTTCCGTAGGAAGAATCCCACCCTAATTTTTGTAATCGTCTGGCGACGTATGCGGCAGTAGGGAATCTTTCGGCCATTTGAACCGGCTGAAGATACTGTTCCAGGTTTGGGTTGAGATTAAACATAAGTTTTTTGGGAGATCGAAGTGCCTGATAATTTTCTCCGGGCTGCGCCTCTTTGGCTGGCCGCTTTGTCGCTCATTGGTCGAGCACCCAAGCGGGTATTCTCCCCTTGCGCTTCGCACATCCAGTCAAATCCGCTGCAGCGCTGCTCTGTGTGAAAAGGAGCAGTCTTGAGCTTCAGAGGTTCTGGTACAACGTCATTGACTGTGTTCACTTAAGTATAGGGGAGCACGTCGCATGCCAATCGGAGCTAAATTCTGTTCTTCCTAAGTCGCGCAAAACCAAGTTCCAGTAAACGGAAGGTTTCGTTCTATTGCGCTTCTGCCATTTCATGCCGTCGTACCAAGCGAGTTTAGATCGGTCATCCGGCAAAATTTGCCGGCCCTGAATAGCAGTAAAGAGCGTTTCTGCATGACTTGCCTGCCTGGTTAGATTCCTAAAGAGCCAAA
>JAFAQT010000178.1 GCA_019246215.1 Verrucomicrobiota bacterium | reverse complement strand
TATTTTCCCGAACGCGCCCCTTGCTCGACGATACGCCAATACGACACGTTCTCCCGCAGCCGACCTCTTAGCGCGTGCTCCCTGTCAGACCCGGTGCTTCCCCCTGGTAACCCGTCAACTCCATATAACCGACGCCATCCACAGGTTTCCCTGCGCGCTGGCCTTGCAGGCGGATAGATCCCTCCCAGTAGACCACCGCAAGTCTTAGTTCCTGATTCTCCAATGCCGGAGCTATTCGCAAATCAAGACTCAATTTCGGGATAATTAGGTTCCACTCAACCGGATAGTTCGCTTCGCTTGTGGGGCTCGTCCAATATTTCTCGGGAACCAATCGAAATTCATCCGCGGCAAGTTCAGTGCTTGCCCCGTCCGCTGCGATCCATCTCCCATTCGAATGCGAATCGATGGCACCATTCCTAAGCCGCATCTGGTACAGCATCATATCGCTGCCGTCAGATAGCTGGATGGCAAACCAATTCCAACCTGACTGTTCCGGTGTCAACTGGTTCGTTGCCCATTCCCGATCAAACCAGGAATCACCTTCAACTTTGTAACTTGCTGCGCCAATCTTTATCGTACCAGAAGTCTTCAGCCGGGTAATCGAATAGTAATAAGAAGCATGGCCCGCACCGTCCGCCTTTTGGCTGAGCCCATTGTCGCCCTGCAATACCGCAGCCCTTTCGGGCGTCAACTCCAACTCTATGGCGTAATCTTTAGCCGAAGCCGTCAATTTGAAGTTGTTTTTGAAATTCAGTTCCCAATTGTCGATCCAAGCCAGCCTGTTGCCGTCTGCGAAACCCGCCTCACCAAACGCACCGCGGCTGACACGACTATCAAAATGGAATTGCCCTGCACTCACATCAGTCACAGCGAAGTGAGCAAATTTCAGGTCGTTCATAACGAATCGCGAAGTGACCGGTTGCGCTATGCCAGGCGGCCTGTACCCATGGCGAAAAAATGTAAGTTGATAGCCAAAAGGTCGTCTGAGCTCCGTTCTCACGTTGCCGGTGAAATACCACCATTCGGTCCGGAACTGGTAGTGGGGAAAGTAATCCCGGGGGAGGGTTATTTGATAGCCGGGCACGGCAACGGCCCATCCCTCACTTCTGGCATTCTCCGCCTCAGCTGCAGTGACGGTGAAGACAGCTAGCCACCCCATTATATTGATTAAATTAATGCTTCTCATGCATCCATTCTTACGGCATCGACAATATTCCGCCGTGAAGCCTGATTCGCCGGCAACAGGCTAGCCAAAACCGCAACCGGCAACAACCAGACCGGTATCCAGAGAAGCTGGTCCCAAGGGATCTGAAGGGGGATAGTCCAGCCGAAAAAGGCTTTATTTATCACTTCCGTTAACACGACTGAGAGAGCAATGCCGCTGATGACCCCAAGCAACACTGCCATGGCCCCTATCAATATCGATTCCCAGATGATGAGTTCGCGAGCCTGGCGCCGTGAAACCCCGACCGCCCGCAGAGTTCCAATTTCTCTTTCGCGTTCCTTGACTAACACAGTAAAATTGAGGGCGATCCCGATCACTGCAACAAGAACTGCCATTATCCGGAGAACTTGCGTGACCGCAAATGTCTGATTGAACACCTCAACCACCGCATCGCGCAGCGCCCGGTTCGAATACAGCGAGTAATCCTGAGCATTGCCGTATCCACTCCGGATGTGCTGAATCATTTCTTCGACGTTTGTTCCCGGTTGTAGGTAAAGCGCAACGGAATTGACCCGGGAATCGGGCCAGAATTTTTCAAAGTTGGGCCGCTGCATCAGCATGACGCCGGTGTCTCGGCTATAATCATAGAAAACGCCGGCCACTTTAAACGGACGCGGACCTGACGGGGTTGCGATTGTCACGGTCTCCCCTCGGTTCACCTTCAAACGGCGAGAAAGCGATTCAGAAATAATCGCTGTATCCGGAGCCCGGAATGCCTCGTATTTTTCAGCGTTTTTTCCGCCAATAAAATCCGGGATGTTACGCCCCGATCCGGTGATGACCCCAACAAAGGTGGGCGCACCGTTCACGCTTAAGGTCAGATACCGGAATGTGTCAATCATCTCGACCTCGGGCCGCGAGCGCAAGAATTTCATAAGATCTTCAGGGATCCAATTTTCGAACCCCACAATTTCGTTGGCAGCCGGAGCGACAAACAGATCCGCCACGAGTCGCCGAGTCAGCCATCGGTCGACCGTTTTGCGAAATGAATAGATCATGACTGAAACGCTGACGAGCATCGCTAACGCTGACCCCAGCGCCGCTACCGTAATGGCGTGCCGATAAAGTGATCGGACCAGATTCCGCGCCGCAAGCCGCGGCAGAAGCAGAGAACGAAAAAACCGCCCGGCGCCCGCACCGAACTGGTGGGTCATGAACGGCGAAAGACAACAAAACCCAATCAAGGTGAAGAACGCCGCCGAGAACCCCCAAATCGCATAGCCGCAGAGCGCGAGAACACTGGCGCCAAATGCCGCCATGAGACACCCTCCGCTTAGCACCAGCCAAATCACGCGTGGTTTTTCGCTGCGCTCAATGAGAACTCCCATGTCCAACGCGTGTAACGGCGGCAGGTTTGCGCCGCCGTTTGCCGGTATATACGCGCCTACAAGAACCGATCCCATGCCTACCGTCAGTACCACTGGAATCTGCCAAAAAGGAAAATAGAAATGATCAATACTGGTGAGCACGTATAGGTTAGTGACTGTTGTCGAAACTGTGCGCACCAGAAAATTCGACATCAGCACGCCTCCGACACAGCCCACGACGCTGCCTATCATTCCGTAAAGCGCTGCTTCCCCTAAAAACAGGCAACGAACTTTTGCCCGGCTCGCACCAAGCGCTCTCAGGATTCCGATCTCACTTCGTCTCCGTACAACCGAAGCAGTCACCGTGTTGTAAATGAGAAAAACACCAACCAGCAGGGAGATCATGCTCAGAGCCGTCAGGTTCAATTCAAACCCAGATAGCATCTGTTCTACCTGAGCGCTCCGCGCTCCTGGTTCTTGGACCAGCGCGTCAGGTGGAACTAGAGTCCGTATGCGCTTCTCCACAGGCTCGTGGTTGTTTGGATCGCTGATTCGAAACAGCACGCCAGTCAGCTTTCCTTGCCAGCCAAACAATTCTTGCGCCCAACCAATATCCATCGCGGCATAGTGTGAGTCACCATCCTTTGCCTCCAATACGGAACTCACGACAAGACCGATTTTTCGTTCTCCGAATTTGACTTGGATCGAGTCTCCTCGTTTCAACTGATGCGAGTCGGCGAACGCTTTTGAAATCGCCAGCGATCTGGGGTTTCCAAACCAAGCATCTGCGTCAAAGGCTTCTTTGGCTGATTTACTGAATTTAAAGCTCTCGAAGTTTGAATTCGTGAACGGATCAATTCCTAAAACGTGAAGATATTCACCCGGCCACTCCGGTAATGTCACGACACGTTCCACCATCGGAGTCGCCGCGGTAACTCCCGCTAGTTCTTGCAGCTTGGGAAACAAACTGTCGTCGAGCGTCCCGCGAACTTCGAGGTTGGCGCGCCCGGCGACGACGTCAATACCGGCCCGGAACGCTGCATTTGCACTCCGATTCGCGATTTGTACAGCCAGAAAGGCAGATACGCCGAGTGCAACACTCAGGATGTTTGTGAGCGCCAAAATCTTGTGCCGCAGTGCGTAACGCACGACATGCTGAATGAAAAATCTCACTTCTGATAGAGCATGCCTGACTCAGCCCGTAAATGGGATAGGTCGGTTGGTAGCCCGCCGGTAAAGCAGGAGGAACCCAAGCAGGAGAAAAACTGCAGTTGGAGTCCAAGCTGCGATCGGCGGTGAAATTCTCGAGCCCTGGCCAAGCGCCAGAAAAACGTTGCTGGATGAAAACAAACCGATGAACAAAAACAGGCCACCGGCTATTCCGCCCAACGCTCCCCGACGGGAAAATGCGATACAGAGCGGGCTGGCCACAAAGACCACCACCAACACATTCCAAGGCAACGCGAATCGATACCACATCTGGGTTTTGAACTCTGCGAGATTTGCTTCTGGAAAATCGGCGTTCTCTTTCAGGTAATGCTCCAACTGCGGCACTGTCATGTATTTGCCTTTCAGTGTTGCACTTGAGAGCCGCCATGGAGTTTCGCTCCAGCCGCTCATCTCTTTTCTAGCGAAGAATTCCTCGCTGGTCACATTCCCCTGCGGGTCGAAGTAAGCAATCTTTCCGTTAGAAAAGATCCACAATTTGCGTGACCCATCGTAAGTCACATTCTGGCCGTAAATTTTTGATTGAATCACCCCGCTTCCGTTCTGCTGGATCACTTGAACATTCGAGAGCTGTTCGTTCTTGGCATCTAGAAGTTGAATAAACCAGATCCGGAAATCTCTTCGGTTCGGAAAAACAAGAGCATCCAGGCGGGCGCTTTTAGATTTTCCCTTAATGATTTCCTCCAGCATGAACGCACTCGCCCACTGTCCTTTCGGACCGAGCTCATAATTTAAAACGGTACTGGTTCCGGTCAGCAATAGCCCAATCAGAATCAACGGAAGCAGCAGCCTGGAAACACTGACTCCTGCACCGAGCATCGACACGATCTCATTCCGGCGGGACATCCGCGTCAACACGTAAAGCAGACCTAGTAAGACGCTCAACGGTAATTGATTGACGATGATAAACGGGATCTGGACCAGGTAAAATTGGGCAATCGATTCGAAGGCCAGATGCGCCTCCTGAAAATCGTTCGCGTGCTCGCCTAAGTCGTATACCAGCCAGATGGCAAGCATTCCGAACAGCGAATAAAAGAATGGAACCAGAAAATTTTTGATGAGGTATCGATCAAATATGCGGAACACAGCCTTTTCTTTGTAGCTTTCTATTTTGCCAGTTTTCTCAAAACTGATCGGTTCCCCAGACTGCGCGCAAGTCGCGCAGATCCAGCAAAGAGCTCGCAAGCCTGGATGCGATTCTCACAGAGACTTGCGCCCGAGCCCGAGGCTCTCCATGATAACTGCGCTCCGGTTTTCTTTTGTAGAAAAACCGGTAGCACGGCTTTGGGCACAGAACAACGGTGATCGCGTTTCGCAAGGATTTCGACCAGCGATTCTCCCGAGACATTTATGAAATGTTTGGGGCCAGAGGTTTACTGTCCCGCGCGAAAAACTTCGAGTACCGGCCCGAACAACAGCAGATGGCTGCCGCGGTGGCAGGCGCACTGGAAGCGAATCATCATCTCGTGGTAGAAGCGGGGACCGGCGTCGGCAAATCCTTGGCATACCTCATACCAGCTGCTCTCTTCGCTTTGGAACACAAGCGGAAAGCGATCGTTTCCACCCACACCATCAATCTCCAGGAGCAATTGTTACAAAAGGACATTCCGATTGTCCGCCGGTTGCTGGACCGACCGTTCGAAGCTGCGTTGCTCAAAGGCAGACAAAATTATCTCTGTCCAAATCGGCTTGAACGTGCCCAGCAACTGCAAAACGATCTGTTCAATAGCTCGGAGCAACAGGAATTGCTAAGAATCAGGCAATGGAGCAAAAAGACAACTGAGGGCACCCTGAGCGATATCGATGTCGAGCCCGACCCTGCAGTCTGGGCCCAAGTATGTAGCGAACCGCACCTCTGCACTCCGAAGACCTGTGGCGCCGATGCTCGCTGTTTCTACCAGGAAGCGCGCAAAAAACTATTGACGGCCGACCTGATCGTGGTGAATCACACCCTCTTTTTCCTGGCGCTGGAAAGTATCGGTGAATCCGAAAGCCGATCATTGGGATACCTTTTTCCGAATGATTTTGTTATTCTGGACGAAGCGCACACGATCGAGTCGGTCGCAACGCGCCAGATTGGTCTCGGGGTATCGCAGTACGGCCTTAAACAGGCACTCTACCGTCTCTACAATCCAAAGTCGAAAAAGGGCATGTTAACGGTTTTGCGAGCTGAGGAAGCCATCCGCAAAACTGCTGAATGCGTTGATGTAGTGGATCACTTTTTCCAAACCGTTGAACAAGCAGCCGATTTCCGAAAAGGGCGGGAATGCCGGGTGCGTAAACCGGGCCTTGTGCCTGACATCGTCACGATTGCGCTCGCACGGGTTCAATCCGCGATTGCGTCGGAGGCGAAAGAGTCCGCCGATGAAAAGCTCAAATCGGAACTCCAGGATCTGGGACGGCGGATCCGGGAGGCGCGTCGCGGAGTGATGGACTTTCTGCAACAGACTCCGGAGAATCATGTGTATTGGGTCGAGCGGACCGGTAAGATGGCCCAGAACCTGACCTTGAACGCAGCACCGGTCGATATCTCCCCGGTTCTGAACCGAATGCTATTTCCGGCCAATCGCATTTGCGTCATGACGAGCGCGACGCTCTCCGTGGGACGGGATGACCTTCAATATTTTCGCAGCCGGGTTGGCGCCTCCGACGTCGAGGCTCTAAAGATCGGCAGCCCGTTTGACTATCAAAAGCAGATGCGCCTTTATGTCGTCAGGAAAATGCCAGACCCACGCGACTCTGATTATGAGGACGCGCTTGAAAAGTGGACTGCCCACTTTTTGAAGAAGACCAGCGGCCGCGCCTTTGTCCTGTTCACGAGCTACAAAACCATGATGCGCCTCGCTCAACGCATGGAAGCGGAGTTGAATCGCGCCTATACTTTCATGGTTCAGGGGCAAGGCTTATCGCGGAGTCGCATGCTGGAACGATTCAAAAAGTGTCCAGACGGCGTCCTCTTCGGGACGGACAGCTTCTGGACCGGTGTCGATGTCCCTGGGGAGGCTCTTTCAAATGTTATCATCACCAGACTGCCTTTCGCGGTCCCCGATCACCCTTTGATTGAAGCCAAGCTAGAACATATCCAAGTCAGGGGTGGCGACCCATTCACCGAATATTCTCTCCCGGAAGCGATCCTTAAATTGCGGCAAGGGGTTGGTCGCCTGATCCGGACAAAGGCCGATGAAGGTATAATCGTCATTTTGGACAATCGGATCTTAAGCAAGAGTTACGGCAAAAGCTTTTTGCAAGCACTCCCCCCGTGCCAGATGGAGATATTATGACCTTCGATCTGCAGTGTGAATCCGACTGACTTATTTCTGGCCAACTTTCAAGCGAGCCTGGCCGACGGAAGTTTTCGCAAACTAACAATGGGAAAGTTCCGGGCCGGACTCGAGGGCGTGAAGCACATTTATGTCCGCGTTGTTGCGTTAAAGAACGGGACACGTTTGAATTTCGTGCGCCGTTACTCGGACCGTGATCTGGCTCAAAATTTCCTGATATCCGAAGGCGTTACCTTGGTGCGCAATTGGTTAGGTAAGTCTAGCCTCACGGCCACTCTCTTCACGATCGATCAGCGTCAGCAAATTCTATTCACTCGGCGTGGAAATCCCAGGCTCTCCGTCGGCCCTGCAGAACCGGTGGAATTTCAACCCGCACATGATCGTAAGAAACTCCACCTGTTAGGGGATGAAACATTCCTGAGACATCTTGGTCTCCTCGACGCGTGTGGGGGCGTTATAAAGGGGAGGAGTGACAAATACCGGCAGGTCCATCATTTCATCGAATTGCTCGCGCCGGTTATCCGAGGTTTATCGGCCGAAAAGCGGCTCCGAATCGTCGATATGGGTTCAGGAAAAGGCTACCTGACTTTTGCTGCCTATGCTTTCCTCAAACAGGAAGGATACAACGCGGAGGTCCTAGGAGTCGAAAGACGCGGCGAACTGGTGGATCTGTGCAACGGGGTCGCCGGCCAGTGCGAATTTGGCGGCCTTCGATTTGAGGTCGGTGATATCTCAAGAGTCAAGTTGGAGGGAGCCGATGTGGTGATCGCCTTACACGCATGCGATACCGCGACCGACGACGCGATTTTTCGCGGGATTGCCGCTAACGCTCAGTTGATTATTCTTGCTCCTTGCTGCCATAAAGAAATCCGACCTCAACTGAGGCCACCGGACGAACTCACTCCATTGTTCAGACACGGGATACAAGTGGAGCGAATGGCGGAGAGCGTAACTGACGCGCTGAGGTCCATGTACCTCGAGGCCAGCGGATACTCTACCAAGATCCAGGAGTTCATCGCCTTGGAACATACAAAGAAAAACCTCCTGATCAGCGCCTCCAAAAACGCCAAGGCTGTCGACCAGAATCTTCTTTTCAAGAAGGCCCAAGATTTTCAGGCGCTGTTCGGAATCACCCATCACCGCCTGGCCGATCTCCTGAGGCTGGAGCGAAAGTTTTGAGACTCGTCTTTCGAAAAAGAATGTGAAATTCCCGGCGGTATATCCGGAAACGGCAGACCCATACTGCAACTCCTGGACTCCCGGTTTAGAGCCTTTTTTTCCGGCGGTACAGCGTTGCCGGATCAACGCCTAGAATGGCTGCCGCCTCATCGATGGTTCGTGAATTAGCAATCACTCTTCGCATGTGTTCGTTTTCGAGTTCTTCAAGAGTTACACGCCCCCCGACGCGGAACTCGGAGCCCAGCTGGTTGATCTCAGCGAAATCTTCAGCTCCAATCTCATTTCCCCCTCCAAGAATAACCGCGCGCTCGATGAGATTTCGCAACTCGCGAAGGTTTCCAGGCCAGTTATATGATCGCATTGTTTCCAGAGCCTCCGCGGAAAAGCCGCTCAGCGGTTTTCCTGCGCGATGGGCAAAGAAATCAAGATGCCGTTTGGCGATGCGTTCCAAATCCTGGAGACGCTCCCGCAACGGCGGCAGACGCAGGGTAATCACGTTTAGACGGTAGTAAAGGTCTTCGCGAAAACGTCCTTCACGAACTGCTTGGGGAAGGTCACCGTTTGTGGCCGAAATAACTCGCACGTTTGCCCGGCGCGGGTGCACCTCGCCGACCCGCTCGTATTCACGCTCCTGTAAAAGGCGCAGCAGCTTTGACTGGATTTCCAAGGGAAGATCGCCAATCTCGTCCAGCAAAAGCGTTCCACCATCCGCAGCAGCAACTTTGCCTTGAGTGTCCGCGAGCGCGCCAGTAAACGATCCTTTAACATGGCCAAACAGCTCGCTTTCGAGAAGTTCACGCGAAAGACTCGGACAACTGACCGTAATAAAAGCGCGCCCCTTCCGAGGACTGCGCGCGTGCATTCCACGAGCCAGGACGCTTTTGCCTGTACCGCTTTCCCCGAGAATGAGAACGGTGGCGTCGCTGTTTGCCGCCTTAAACGCCATATCGATAACGGCCTGCATTGCGGGGGCTTCGGTCGTTAAATCGACTTCGGGCGACTCTGCCCTCAGCTGCGATTCCAGTTCCACCACCCGGTTTTCCAGGCGCTTTGTTCGTTCAATCCTGCCTATCAACTGCCGGACCTGATCCGGGGTGCAGGGCTTTGGAAGATAGTCGAAGGCGCCACGGCGCATCGCCTCGACCGCCGTCTCGATGGATGCAAAGGCCGTGACGATCACGACCGCAGCTCTGGGCGCAAGGCGCAATATCTCTTCAAGCACATCAAGCCCGCTTTCCTGATGCAGTTTCAGATCGAGAAACACGATATCGAAAACCGAGTTCTTCAGCTCTTTGAACGCTTCTGCACCCGAGGCCACGCAGACAGCGTCATGGTCCATCGACTCCAAAGCCATGGCCATTGTCCGTCGAATGTTTTTTTCGTCATCGACTACTAAAGTCCGCATACCCTCTGTCGCGCTAATCTGGCGATAGTTCGGAAAATCGCAATCTCTCGGTGTCCTCATGCAAACGGACCTTCCAGGACCTGCTTAAAACGAGCGGTTCTGGGCCGGCCTCGCTGCGGTACAGGGCCCTTGCAAATTGGACAGACCAAGTTTTCGAGAAAATTAAAAACTAAAAAAACGGCTTGGTTCGCTTGACATCCAAAACACGGCCCTGTTAATCCTTAGCAAGTTCACTCTCACCTGGAAAGGTCTCCCCCGATGCGCTCCCAAATACATTCTCTTAGGCGAAACGCCATCCGATGCTTCGGTTCACTCCTCATCGCTTCCCTGATTACTCCAACCGTTTTTGGTGCCGGTACGACGGTCCGGTTTGCCGGCGACTCAAGCGGCACCGGAGGCGCTTTCATCAAAAAGCTTTGTGATCAGTGGGCCCAGAAAACCGGAAACAAGGTTGAAATCATCAGCCGTCCCCAAGACGCATCCGCGACGCTGCAGCAATATCAGCAGTATTGGGCGGCTAAAAGTGCGGATGTCGACGCTTATCAGATTGATGTGATCTGGCAAGGCATCGTCGCACCACACGCGGTCGACCTGAAGAAGTATTACAAAGACGATGAGGTCAAGGCGTATTTTCCGCGCATCATTGAGAACAACACCGTTAAGGGAAAACTGGTCTCTATTCCGTGGTTCACCGACGCCGGGGTTCTGTATTACCGAACAGATTTGCTGGAGAAGTATGGGTATAAGGAGCCGCCTAAGACCTGGGAAGAACTCGATGAGATGGCCAAGAAGATTCAGGAGGGCGAACGCAATTCCGGCAAACGTGACTTCCAAGGCTTTGTTTTTCAGGGCAAAGCCAGTGAAAGCGTGACCTGCAACGCCATCGAATGGGTCTATAGTTACGGCGGTGGTGTCATTATTGAACCGGACAAGAAGGTCACCATCAATAATCCGAACGCTATAAAGGCGCTTCAAACAGCCAAGAGCTGGGTAGGAACCATTTCGCCAGCGGGGGTTGTCACTTACGGTGAAGAAGAGGCTAGAAACGTATGGCAAGCTGGCAATGCGGCGTTTATGCGCAATTGGCCTTACGCTTATGCCTTGGGTCAAGACCCGAAGAGCGCGGTTGCGGGTAAATTTGACGTGACCGTCCTGCCAAAGGGCGGTGACAATGGGAAGAACGCGGCGTGCCTGGGTGGCTGGAATCTGATGGTCTCCACCTATTCCAAGGCACAGGATGTGGCGGCAGATCTAGTCAGGTATCTGGATTCGTCGGATGCTCAGAAACAGCGCGCAGTTGAGCTGAGCTTGCTCCCGACATTGCCCGCGCTCTATGCGGATTCCGATGTCCTCGCTAAAAACCCATGGTTTAAAAATATGCTCGAAGTGCTGAAAAATGCGATCGCGCGGCCTTCCACCGTCACGGGCGCCGATTACAATCAGATCTCCACGGCATTTTTCCAGAGTGTAAACAAAGTGCTTTCCGGAGGCCAATCAGCCCAGGACGCCGTGAAAGAGGTTGAGAAAGTCGGGAAACGACTGGTTCGGTAACTCTTGAACAGAGCCAGAGAGGGCATTGACACATGGCCAAGGAAATTGACCTGCTGGAGCGCCAGAGACGTTTAGCATGGTATTTGATAGTGCCGGCCGTTTTGGTGGTGTTCTTGGTGATCGGGTACCCGCTCGTCCAGGTTCTTGTCTATTCGGTTCTCAAATATAAGCTGGACGGGGTTACCCCGCCGAGCTTTGTGGGTCTCGGCAACTACCAGTTCGTTTTAACAGACGGCGATTTCTGGCTGGCGGTCACCAATACGCTGATTTTTGCGGTCTGTTCCGTTACCCTTGAAGCGGTCCTGGGTTTGGCCGTAGCCCTAGTGGCCAATTCGGACTTTAAAGGCCGCTCCTTTTTGCGGATAGCCATTTTGATTCCGTGGGCGATCCCGACGGTCGTTTCATCCAAGATCTGGGCTTGGATGTTTAACGACATTTATGGGGTGGTCAATGTCATTCTGACCAATTTTCATCTCATCCCACAAAAGATCGCATTTTTGGCGCAACCCATAACCGCGCTGCCGGTCATCATTGCCGTGGATGTCTGGAAGACGACTCCGTTTATGGCGCTTCTTTTGCTTGCTGGCCTTGGATTGATTCCCGCCGATCTTTATGAGGCCGCCGCGATTGATGGTGCAACCAAAGTCCGCCAATTCTTCTCACTCACCTTACCGCTTATAATGCCAACCTTGCTGGTGGCCCTTATCTTTCGTACCCTGGACGCCCTCCGCGTATTCGACATCTTTTATGTCATGGTTGGAGGCCAAGGGAATATGGCCACCATGGCCATCTACAATCAGCAGTGGCTAGTTTCGTTTCTGGATGCAGGTGTCGGCTCCGCGTGTTCAGTGATTATTCTAGTTATCATCATGGTCTTTGTGGTCCTCTACACCCGATTCAGCAAGACGAGCTTCCAATGAAAGAAGAAGATTCAAAGTCCCCCATACTCCGAGCTCTGTTTTACCTTCTGGTGCTCGCCATTCTCGTTTTCAATTTATTCCCTTTTCTTTATGCCGTTGTTTCGTCATTCCGGCCGAGCAGCGATCTGTTTTCAACCGATCTTTTCCCGAAAGCGTTTACTCTAGTACACTACGATGAAATCTTTAAGGATGCCCGGTTTGTGGCTGGCCTCGTTAACTCGATTATCGTAGCCGGCAGCACTGTACTGATTGCGCTCGCGCTCGGTAGCCTTTGTGCCTATGCGCTCGGCAGGCTCCCCTTCCGTTTCAAGGGGTTTGTACTCTACTTGGTGTTGACCATGACGATGTTTCCCCAGATTTCCATACTCTCGGGTCTTTTCGTTATGCTTAAGGCCCTGGACCTGTTTAACACGCGCCAAGGTCTGGTGATAACTTATCTGATTTTTTCCTTACCCTTCACCATCTGGGTGATGACCCAGTATTTTCGCAGTCTGCCCAGAGAGCTTGAAGAAGCTGCCTACGTTGATGGAGCGTCCCCTTTGGCCGTGTTTTGGCAAATTTTGCTCCCTCTCACTATTCCGGGCTTGGTCTCCACCGGGTTATTGGCGTTCATTGCCGCCTGGAACGAATTTTTGTTTGCGCTGACCTTTACCGTCACCGACCAAATGAAAACTGTGCCGGTCGTGATTTCACAGTTTAGCGGTGCGACATCTTATGAGCAACCCTGGGGCTCAATCATGGCGGCTTCGATGGTGGTGACAATCCCGCTGGTTATCCTGGTCATGATCTTTCAGTATCG
>JAFAQT010000045.1 GCA_019246215.1 Verrucomicrobiota bacterium | reverse complement strand
TTCTGGACAGACAGTGGTAAAAACCCTGCCCCTCGGCTTTGACCCGGGGAAAACGCATAAGCGAGGGCTACATTACACAACATATAATAAAAGTGTACAATAAATTTTAATTCTCGCGCAACATTTGACCCGTCCCCGTATTTGCGGTGCCCCTCCCTCCATCCTCTGACCTGTCCCGAAAAGAGGGCGTCCTAGATCAGGACCCGCCCGCCGCTGAAAGCCTCCAAGCGCGCGTCAGAGCGACAAATTTCTGGGCCTCTAAACAACCGACGTAAAGTGTAGTAGGACGATTCGATATCGCCGCAACATTTGACTGTCCCTGACGAGCACGGAACTGGTTTGACTTTTGACCTGTCCCTCCTCCCCCCAACTGTCCCTCCTCCCCCCAACCTTCCCTCCTCCCTCCAGCCTGACAAGCAACGCTGCCGACCTCCTTGGTCCGTGCCCATTCGCGTCTCCTTGGGCGTCTTTTCCTGCC
The DNA here is from genome assembly GCA_019246215.1 of Verrucomicrobiota bacterium. Classification (GTDB taxonomy): domain Bacteria; phylum Verrucomicrobiota; class Verrucomicrobiia; order Chthoniobacterales; family JAFAMB01; genus JAFAMB01. The sequence continues at coordinate 20,737 of JAFAQT010000045.1, read as the reverse complement.
GGACGAGCAACGACGCTTAGAAAGGGCTGTCTTCCGAAAAAGGGTGTGCCCGAACTGAGAGCGGTCGAAAGGTGCTCAGAAGCGCGTGATCCAGGCTCGGTGGTTCCTGATTGAGGCGAGCGCTGTTTTCGTCAGCGTTTTGCCGGGCTCAATCCGGTGCCAGGGGGATGCACCGGACGGATGGGGCAAAGGCACAACATCAAAGCTTCGGCCAAACTTCTCTACTCGAAAAATTTGACCGACCACTTGGGTCAGAACTGGTGAGACGTCAAGGAATCGGCCGATCGCCAGTTTGCCGACCGCAATTACTAGGCCGGGTCGCAAAATCGCAATCTCAGCTCGAAGCCATTCACTGCACAGCGCGACCTCTTGCCTGGACGGAACACGGTCGCCGCCTTGCGAATTTCTACCCGGGAAACAGCGGCACACGGCGGCCATATAGACCGTTCGGCGAAATTCCGTCTCAGTGACGCCGAGTTCCTGTTCAAACCATTGAAACATCGCTTTGCCTGCAGTCCAAGCGAACGGACGTCCGAAAACCGGTTCTTTGCTGCCTGGAGCTTGTCCCACCAACATCACTCGGCTCAGAACAGGACCACCGGAAACCGGACGCGATTGCATCTTCGGGCATTTGCGGCACAGCTGGAGCGAATCAACGTGCTGCTGCAACTGAGTTTGTCGTTTTGAGATCATCGATTTATCATCCGTGAGAGTACGTACACCGGGGCGCGAAGAACTGCTTGCGTGACCTTCCTCCCGGTCCCTAACATGGATTTTCGTATCAGGAGATAACACTTTGGAACTAAAAGACATCAGAGCCATCATCGATTTGATGAAAAAGAACGATTTGGCCGTTTTCAAGCTCGAGAAGGAAGGTTTCAAACTCGAGCTTGAAGCGCATCGTCCTCCGCCGGCGATCGCTTCTGTTCTGCCCCAGCATCAAGCCGTTCCCACCGCTTCTGTGACCGGGCATCCGGCTCAGACCCATTCTCCTACCCCCGCGGCTCCGATTGAGATGAAGATGGACTTCAAAGAGATCGTTTCCCCGATGGTTGGAACGTTTTATCGAGCTCCCTCACCCGACTCGGCGCCTTACGTCAAGGAGGGCCAGGAAATTATCGAGGAGTCGGTCGTCTGCATCATCGAGGCAATGAAGGTCATGAACGAGATCAAGGCAGAAGTGAAGGGGGTGATCACTGAAGCACTTGTCGAGAACGGCGCCGCCGTGCAATTTGGTCAGCCACTCTTCCGGGTAAAATAATTGTGTTTAACAAAATCCTGATTGCTAATCGGGGTGAGATCGCATTGCGGATCATCCGCGCTTGCAAAGAGTTGGGAGTCCCAACGGTAGCGGTGTATTCCGAGGCGGATGTCGATTCGCTTCACGTTCAGCTGGCCGACGAGTCCGTATGCATCGGTCGACCGCCGAGTTCGGACAGCTATTTAAAAATCGATCGGATCATCAGCGCCGCAGAGATCAGTGATGTCGATGCGATACATCCTGGATACGGTTTTCTCGCGGAAAATGCCCATTTCGCGGAGATCTGCGCTAGCTGCAACATAAAATTCATCGGGCCTTCGCCTGCGGCCATTCGGCTAATGGGCGACAAGAGCGCGGCGCGGGAACAAGCGATTAAATCTGGAGTACCCGTTTCACCCGGGAGCGAAGGAGCGGTGGAAACGGAACACGAGGCTTTAAAGGTTGCGAAACAAATCGGGTATCCTGTCATGATCAAAGCGATCGCAGGGGGTGGGGGACGAGGGATGCGTGAAGCGCATAATGATGTGAGTCTGGTCCAAGGATTTTACGCTGCGCGGGGCGAGGCGGAGAAAGCGTTTGGAAACGGCGGAGTCTACATTGAGAAATTGATCGACCGTCCGCATCACATCGAGTTTCAGGTTATCGGCGATAGCCATGGGCGGTTGGCGCACCTTGGCGAGCGAGATTGCTCTATCCAGAGAAGAAACCAAAAAATTGTCGAAGAATGTCCCTCACCTTTAATGGATAGGAAGCTGCGGAAATTGATGGGTGATTGTTCCGTAACGCTCGCCCAGGCGGTGGGCTACGAGAATGCCGGCACCATGGAATTTCTGGTCGACCGGCACGGAGATTTCTATTTTATGGAGATGAATACCCGGATCCAGGTCGAACATCCAGTGACGGAGGAGGTGTACGGTTGTGATCTCGTGAAAGAGCAGATCTTGATTGCGGGGGGTGCCCACCTGTCTGAACACATCGCGAGCGCTCAGCCACGCAGTCACGCGATCGAGTGTCGAATCAACGCGGAAGATCCGGCGAACAATTTTCAGCCTAGTTCCGGCACCATCGACCTGTATTATGCGCCCGGCGGTCGGGGAGTTCGGGTGGATTCCCATGTTTATTCGAAATATACAGTTCCGCCTTACTACGATTCAATGATAGCAAAGTTAATATGCGTTGGTTCATCGCGTGGATCGGCCATCCGGCGTATGACACGCGCACTCAGCGAATACCTGATTTCGGGGATTAAGACAACTATCCCGTTTCAAGCGGAGATCATGCAGAACCCGGATTTCATACGCGGAGAATTCGACACCAGCTTTGTTGAAAAGATGACGGACCTCAAGCGACTGGAGTTGAGGTTGTGAAGTCGATCAGTTGCTGTTTCTTGTATGGGATCGTGGACCTAGGGTATGTGGCGTCGGATAAGGTGGCAACGATGACAGATCTGCTCCTTCGGGGCGGCATTGATATGTTGCAGCTCCGCGCAAAAGAGCATTCAAAGTCGGAAATTTTGAATTTTGCAGAATCTATGTTGCCGCTTACGAGAATGGCCGGGATACCGCTCATAGTAAACGATCACCCGAATCTGCTGAGAGAGGTCGATGCCGAAGGCTGCCATGTTGGCCAGGAAGATTACGGCGTAGGTGAAGCTCGCGACCTGGCTGGTCGTGATTGTCTGGTTGGCAAATCGACGCATACGTTAGTACAGGCGCGGGCGGCAGAAAGAGACGGAGCCGATTACATCGGCTTCGGGCCATTGTTTCCAACTGGAACCAAACCGACAGCCAAAGCAATTGGTCTTCGTGGGATTCGAACGCTGCACCAACAGGTGAATCTGCCGATTTATTGTATTGGCGGCGTAAAATTGGACAACTTACGAGAAATTCTGAGCGCCGGAGCGAAGCGGGTCTGCATAGTTTCGGATCTGCTTCTCGCTTCGGATGTGGCCAAACGGACGGCTGAAACTAAGTCTGCGTTGTGCATTGATCCGCCGTCCTGAGGTTGAAACCACGCCTTTCGCAGGCTCGGCAAATTAGTGGAGCGGGATAACGGCCGCCGCCGGATCCCAAATCAGAACGATCGCTATGTCCTGCCTTGGGCGATAGAATTCTTTATGAACTGGTTCAACGAACCCCAAGAGTGGAAGCAAGAGAACGATCACCTTTCAATCTTTGCGGATCCCCGCACGGATTTTTGGCGTAAAACGCATTATGGCTTTGTCAGGCACAACGGGCATTTCTATTACGAAAAAGTGACGGGGAATTTTGAAGTCGAGACGCAGTTTCGCGGCAAATACCAGAATCTGTATGATCAGGCGGGAGTGATGATTCGCCTGGATGAAAGCACCTGGATGAAAACGGGCATAGAGTTCGTCGACGGGATTCATCATGTAAGCGCTGTTGTCACCCGGGATTATTCGGATTGGTCGGTGGTGCCGTTTTATTGTTATCCCGGGTTTCTTCGTCTGAAATTGAAGAGGGAGGGCGGTGCTGTGACCATTGAATATTGCTCCGAAGAGGGCAAGTGGATAATGTTCCGAACAGCTTATCTCTCTCACGCCCAAGAACTCGAAGTCGGGCGCATGGCGGCTGCCCCGGAGGGTCCTGGCTTTGAAGTTCTGTTCAGCGAGTATCGAGTGAAGCATTTAAATTCTTCAGGTACGGAATTATCCTTTTGAGCTATTCTAGTTCTGTGATCTCTTTGCTGACAATCGGGAGCGACGGAGCAGTAGTTCGAGGGCAGAACTACGAGGAGGAGCGACGCGGGATGGTGGCTCGGCAGATTGAGCGCCGGGGGATTCGCGACAGAAGTGTGCTGCGGGCGATGGAGGAAGTTCCCAGGCACGAGTTTGTACCGAGTGAAGTTAGAACCTCTGCATACGACGATCGGCCGCTCGATATTGGATTTGGTCAGACGATTTCGCAGCCCTACATCGTCGCATTTATGGCGGAGCAGCTTTTGCTGAAACCGGCAGATCGTGTGCTTGAGGTAGGCACGGGCTCGGGTTACCAGGCGGCGGTACTATCAAGATTGGCGACGCAAGTTTTCTCCATCGAAATCGTCGCTGAATTGATTGTTCGTGCGACCCGGGATTTGAAACGGCTTGGTTACCAAAATATTCTCGTAAAAGGCGGAGATGGCTACGAGGGTTGGCCGGAGTTCGCACCGTTCGACGCCATTACCGTAGCCGCTGCGCTGGACCATGTCCCTCAACCTTTGATTCGGCAACTTCGCGAAAGTGGACGTATGTTGATTCCGGTCGGGAACGCCCATGATCAGCAGTTATTGCTCATTGAGAAGCATGCCAGTGAATTGCGTCGGCAAGCTATATGCCCGGTTCGATTTGTTCCGTTTACACGGAAACCAATGGATTGAATACCCGCCCGAACCGAGTGATGAGGCTCAGGAGCGCGAGTGATTACAATGGATTTTGCGCTCGGAGTCAGACTCCGGCGCAACTTCTGGCTAGTGAGAATTTGCGGCGGTTATCGCCCAGCGCCAACATTTGCGTTTGATAATCGGGAATGAGCTAAACGGATCTGCCGCTTTCAAAAACAGCTATGCCAGTCCTTGTTGTGGGTTCCATTGCCATTGATAGCGTCAAGACGCAGCTCGAAGAACGTCGGGAAGTCTTAGGCGGTGCGGCGTCGTACGCGTCGATTGGTGCGAGTTTCTTTTCACCGGTTAACCTAGTGGGGATCGTTGGAACTGATTTTCCACCGGAACACATCAAACTTTTCACCTCGCGGGGCATCAACCTTGACGGGATGGAAATGGCGGAGGGCAGAACGTTTCGCTGGTCGGGCGAATACGATTGGGACATGAACCAGCGGAGGACGCTTGATCTCGAACTCAATGTGTTTGAGAACTTCCAGCCGAAACTCCCGGGGAGTTACAAGAGGACGCCGATCGTTCTTTTAGGGAACATTAGTCCAGTTCTGCAAGCTCACGTGCTCGATCAGGTGGAACAACCTCAGTTCGTTGTGGCGGATACTATGGACCTTTGGATAGCGACGACAAAGTTTGCGCTGCTTAACCTGCTCAAGCGGGTAGATCTTCTCGTGTTGAATGACAGCGAAGCTCGGCAATTAACGGCGCAGACTAGTCTGATTAAGGCTGGTCGAAATCTGATCCAACTCGGGCCCAAATATGTAGCCATTAAAAAGGGCGAACACGGGTGCTTACTTTTAAGTCGAGACCAGTTTTTCAGTTGCGGAGCGTTTCCGTTGGAGGATATCCATGATCCGACCGGCGCAGGCGACACTTTTGCGGGGGGCTTCGCCGGCTACCTAGCTGGATTGGAAAAGGAGGTATTCGAATTCTCTGATCTCAAGAAAGCGGTCGTCTATGGCAGTTTAGTGGCCAGCTTTTGCGTCGAATCATTTAGTCTGGACCGTCTTATCACGCTCTCCAGAAAGGAAATTGATGAGAGATACGAACTATTCAGGGTGATGAGCCATTTTGAGGTGATAGAGTAGTTCTAATGGTAGCCTGAATCGCTGAAATCGGGCATTGATTCTTCGACCCGCTGTCTCGCCGGCTGTCGCCTATCTAACCTCCTCCTAGCAATTCTCGCATGTTAGCAAAATGTGCGCGTGCGGTTCCTTCGCCCGCCGGAACATTGGTTAGTTCGCGGAAGTTAATTAAGGACCTGGGCTTCAAGTTGGTGTTGGGGTCAGATCAAAAAGGCGCACGTGAAGACAGCGTGTGGGCGTGTTGGCGCATCGGAGAATGTTGCAGGCGAGCCGTCCCCGGTTTACTCGGTCTTAACCAAGCAAAGCCGGAGTTCGCCCATGCCTTTAAGGCGGAACAGTGAAGGTCTCAAGCCTGCTTCGAAGCTGCAGCATACTGCTCAGCCGCGTAGTCCCAATTGACTAGGTTCCAGAAAGCTTTCACATATTCTGCCCGACGGTTCTGGTACTTGAGATAGTAAGCGTGTTCCCATACGTCGATGCCGACAATCGGAATTTCTTTGCCGTCCGGTTTCGAAATTGGACAATCCTGATTGGGTCTGGTTGTGATCGCGAGATTTTTGCCATCCGCCACGAGCCAAGCCCAACCGCTTCCGAATACTTTCATCGCGGCTTCACTGAATTTTGCTTGGAATGCCGGGTAGCCGCCAAAAGTGGCGTCGATTGACTTTGAGAGATCGCCGATTGGTTGACCCGCGTCATTTTTCTTCAGGATTTTCCAGAAAAAAGCATGATTATACTGGCCGCCTCCGTTATTTCGTACCGCGGTCCGGATGTTTTCTGGAATTTTGTCCAGGTTCAGCAGCAAATCCTCGAGGGACTTTTTTTGGATCGATTCCGGCGCCTGTGCGAGCGCCTTGTTCAGGTTCTCGACATAAGCGGCGTTGTGTTTGTCGTGATGAATCTGCATTGTTTGTGCGTCAATGTACGGTTCAAGCGCGTCGTAAGGGTAACCAAGTTCGGGAACCTTAAAGGGATATACCGCATTGCTGGCACTCGAATCGGCAGTCGCTCCTTTAAGAAAGGAAGGAGTTACTGCTAAAGCTCCGGCGGTCAGGGCAACAGCTTTGATTGCTTCGCGTCGCGTCATCATGGATCTATTGTACATTCAACGGCTGCGGTGGCCACTGTGGAAGCGGAGCGAGGGCCGTTTTTCGCTCGTTACTGTTAAGGATTGAACACTCGGCCTGCACCCATTATTGTAGACGACTCTTTTTATGAAGACCTCTAGTGCCAACGAACCCGCCACGATACGCCAAGCCATGCGAGGTGAACCGATGAATGGCGCCGAGATCCTCGTCGCCGCTATGGAGCGAGAGGGTGTAGAGGTAATTTTCGCTTATCCGGGCGGCGCCAGTATGCCGATCCATCAGGCCCTGACGCGTTCCACTAAAATCCGGACAATTCTTCCGCGGCATGAGCAGGGTGGAAGCTTTGCCGCCGGCGGGTATGGGCGGGCTACGGGCAACCCAGGTGTCTGCATGGCTACTTCTGGTCCTGGAGCAACAAACCTCGTCACAGGGGTTGCGGACGCCTTCATGGACTCAGTTCCGATCGTGGCGATCACCGGCCAAGTCCCACAGGAGATGATTGGGCGAGGCGCTTTCCAGGAAACGGACGTCTTCGGAATGACGCTGCCCGTGGTGAAGCACAGTTATCTGGTCATGGATATCCATGAAATTTCACGTGTGGTAAAGGAAGCATTTCATATCGCGAGGACTGGTCGGCCCGGTCCGGTAATTATCGATATTCCAAAGAACATTCAGAACCAGGTGGCTCAACCGGTTTTCCCGAGTGAATTGAGCTTGCGGGGATATCAACTTCCGCCCAAAGCGGATCCAGTCGCATTAAACGAGATCATCGGGCTGATCAAATCGGCAAAAAGGCCTATGATTTATGCAGGGGGTGGCATCATTTCTGGGAACGCAGCTGGTGAACTCCTTGAGTTTGCCGAACGGAGCCAGATCCCTGTGGCCACGACACTCATGGGGATCGGCGGTTTTCCCGAAACGCATCCGCTTTCTCTAAAATGGCTTGGGATGCATGGAACGGTTTACGCCAATTGTGCTGTCAATGAATCGGATCTTTTGCTTGCCTTGGGGGTTCGCTTTGACGATCGGGTCACGGGCAAGGTGGAGAAATTTGCGGAGCACGGCACGATTGTCCACGTTGACATCGATTTCGCGGAACTGAACAAGAACAAGGTCGTCAAATTGCCGGTGCTCAGCGATGTCAAATTTGCTCTTGGCGAATTGAACCACTTGCTTGCGGAAGGCGGATATCAGCGCACTTCAAAACAGTTCGAGCTGTTTCCGGACTGGCTCGAGAAGATCCATCAGTGGAAAGAGCGATATCCGTTGGATTTCAAGGACACGGACAAGGCGATCTTACCGCAGCACGTGATACGACTGCTATATGAGCTGACAAACGGTGAGGCAATCATTACGACGGGGGTCGGACAGCACCAGATGTGGGCGGGTCAATATTATAACTTTAGCGATCCGCGACAGTTTCTTACATCTGCTGGACTGGGGGCCATGGGATTCGGGTTTCCTGCGGCGCTTGGAGCGAAAGTGGCCTTTCCCAATCGCCAGGTGATTGACATTGACGGCGACGGTTCGTTCCTGATGAACATCCAGGAACTGGCCTGTGCGCACGTCGAAGGGATCGCTGCGAAGGTCATCATCATCAACAACCAGCACCTTGGGATGGTGGTGCAGTGGGAAGACCGTTTTTACAACAGCAATCGAGGCCATACGTTTCTGGGCGATCCGCGAAACAGAGAGCGCATTTATCCTGATTATGTCGAGCTTTGTCGTGGTTTTGGGGTGAAGTGCGAGCGCGTGGTCGAAAAAAAGGATTTGCAGGGGGCCTTGCAGCGCATGTTGGATTCGGATGAATGCTATGTCCTGGACGTGATGACGCCATTCACCGAGCACGTGATGCCTATGATCCCTGCTGGGAAAACTTACCGGGACATTATTATTGACGCGCGACACGGTAGGTTTGAGGGATAGAAGCCCGCCTTAAAGCACATACGATGTATTCAACAGCAGTCTTCGTTGAGCATCCGATCTGGTCCAGAAAACCGGCAGGTTTGAACGCCTAAACTTATTAATGGTGCGTGTCTTTAGGATTTGATCCAGTGTTCCATGGAAGAAAGCGATCTTCTTGCCTTCCGGCGCCAGAAGCTGCGGCAACTGCTTGAGCGAAAGGTGGACCCGTTCGGGGGTCGGTTCGATGTCACGGGCAAAATCGGTGAAGTCTTGCAAGCTTTTGCGGAAGGCACACGGGTCCGTGTGGCCGGTCGAATCACGGCACATCGCAATATGGGCAAGAGCCAGTTCCTTGATCTTAGCGACGTGAGTGGTCGCCTGCAGATCTACATCAATCTGAAACAGCTGCCGGGGGAACAGGCCGGAATATTTCAACTGGTTGACATCGGCGATTTTCTTGGTGTCGAAGGGGAATGCTTTGTCACGAAGACCGGAGAACCAACGATTCGGGTCGAAAAATTTCGAATTTTGTCCAAGACGTTGCGACCGTTGCCCGACAAGTGGCATGGGATCACTGACATCGAGATCCGCAATCGGCAACGTTACCTCGACTTGATCGCGAATCCGGCGTCACGCGAGATTTTCCTCACAAGGAGCCGAGTCGTCCGCGAGATCCGTCAATATTTGGAGGAGCGAGGCTTTCTCGAGGTCGAAACCCCAATGATGCAGCCGATCGCAGGAGGGGCTGCGGCGCAGCCTTTCAAAACTCATCACAACGCGCTGGACATGGATCTCTTCCTGCGGATCGCTCCCGAGCTTTACTTGAAACGCCTGTTAGTCGCGGGATTTACAAAGGTATTTGAACTCAATCGCAACTTTCGGAACGAGGGCCTCTCCCGGCGGCACAATCCAGAGTTTACGATGCTCGAGGTTTATTGGGCCTACGCCGATTTTGAGCTGATGGCAAATCTGGTTGAGGACATGATTTGCACTTTGGCAGAGCGCGTTACTGGATCGCTTCAGATTATCCACAAGGATAGCCAGGGGGGCACAAAGCGAACGATCAATCTTTCGCCTCCCTGGAGAAGGGCCCGTTACGAGGAACTGATTCGGCGTGTGGACAATTCTTGGTACGAGCGCGACCATGAGCAAAAGCTGACGCGCTGCAAAGAACTGGGCGTGGAAGTGCATCCTGGGATGCTGGAGTTTGAGGTCACGCAGCAGGTGTTCGAAAAGCTTGTCGAAGAACGGACGATTGATCCTCTTTTCGTGACGCACCTGCCGGCGGAACTGGTCCCGCTGGCCAAGCAGAATGGAGAGAACCCGACCCTGGTCGACGTCTACGAACTGATCATCAGTGGCCAGGAGATTTCACCGGGCTATTCGGAGCTGAACGACCCGGTAGTTCAACGCTGCAGGCTTACGGAACAGGTCGGTGAGGAAATCCAGAACCTCGACGAAGATTTTCTGCTCGCGCTAGAGCATGGTATGCCCCCTGCGGGTGGGCTTGGGGTCGGCATTGATCGATTGATGATGGTACTCACCGGTGCGGATTCAATCCGCGAGGTCATCCTGTTTCCGCATCTCAAGCCAAAAGCGCAAGAATGACCACCGCTTCGGCAGCCTTCGCGATCCCGGAGGTGCCTCCTCAGGCAACGAATTCTTTTCGGTTTAGTTTATTCAACACAGTGAACTTCCAGATCACTTCTGGGCACCGACGCTCTTGTACAAGAGGGTCTTGCGGGGTAGCGCGACAACCATCGGTATCGTTGCCTCGCTTGCGCCGGCTGAGGACCGCACGGCAGCTTCCCACAGCCTATTTCATTCCTAAAATGGGTTATACAGGCTTCGTCTTGTTCGGTTGTTCGGTTCGATCGGCGTGGTTGTTCATTCCTGCTAATCTGCCTTCACTGGCTTTTCTGCTCCCGGCGGTGCAGGTAAAGCTAATACTCACCAACCTAGTCCGAGGTATTTCAACGGGAGCGTGGGTACCGTGACTTACAGCACTGGTTCCAGCAAATGCCCGGCCGACTTTTCTTCGTCTCGATCAACTCCTATGCAATCCGTTGCGATGATTGCGGCTGCCATTTCGGTGATTGTTCTCTGGTGGGGCGGTAGACCTTGGCAATATGCTCTACTGTTTGGCATCAGCGGCTCGGCCGGGATGATGAGCATTCATCTGGTGCGCAAAATTCGGGGCATAGAAATCGGCGAAGAGTCGAGCTCCTCGGGCCACCCGGCTCCATGGTTGGAAATACTAAAGCATCCGCCTTTCACGAAGCTGCTTGAAGGGAGGGCTGATTACACTGCCAGACAAGCTCTCGCCATAAGTCGGGCCGAAGCGGTTCGAGCGTTCGCAAGTGTTCCTTTTTTTGGTCTCGTTCTGGAGCGGACCGGTGGCAAGCCATTGCTGAAGCTGGCAACGTTTTTCCTGGCAAAGCCGCTCGTTGAAAGGAAAGGGAAGCCGTTCGAGACCGCTATTCGCGATGTCGTCATTCTGGCGGGGTTGAAGCTTTATGTCAGATTCTTCGACCGATAAAGTTTTCGACATCTTTAGAACTGGGCCCAAGAAGATCCGTTTGCCGTTCACGTATTTTCTGGCGCTGCGCTATCTTAAGCCGAAGCGGACATTTCTATCGCTGATCACATTGATCTCGATTCTGGGGGTGGTTCTTGGCATAAGCGTCCTGATTATTGTCATATCGGTGATGACCGGGTTTGAACGTGAGCTGCAGCGAAAGATTATCGGGTTTGACGCAGACGTGCTAATCAGCGGGAACGAAGTCATGAATAATTGGCGAGAGATCCTGGATCGCACCAAAAAAACACCGGGAGTAGTCGCCGCCGCGCCATTTGCTCAGGGCCGAGTCATCGTTCAATTCCAAAATCATCGGGCCGTTCCCTGGTTGCGCGGGATAGATCCTGACCTGGAACAGTCGGTTGCGAATCTGAAACAATTTCTGGTAGCCGGAGAGTTCGATCTAAGCGGAGACAATGGTATTATCGGCTCAGAATTAGCTTCAACGCTGGGCATCGGTATCGGAGATACGATTGAAATATATTCACCGCACGACATGGGAGAACTCCAGAAGGCTCTCGATAATGCGGAAGGAAAGCCGGACAACCATGAAGAACTGAAACGGGTGCGCGAGCTAATCCTCCCGATGGAAATCACAGTTACTGGGATGTTCAATTCGGGCCGGTACGCCTATGATTCCGATTACATCCTTGTGCCTTTGCACATCATGCAGGAGGCGTACAGCTTGGGCGGTGGAGTGCATGGGATTGCGGTCCGGACGAGTGACCCGTTTACTGCGGACAAAGTGCGAGATCGTCTCAACCGCTTCATTGAACCACCCTTTCAAGCGGTTACATGGATCGACCAGAATCGAGAGCTTTTTGACGCGATTCGCATTGAGCGCACGACGATGTTCTTCGTGTTGATTTTCGTGGTGATTGTCGCTGCGTTCGGCATCATGAGCACTTTGATCACCTCGACAGTGCAAAAGACTCGTGAGATCGGTTTGATGAAAGCGCTCGGAGCGCAGATGACACAAGTAATGTGGATCTTTGTCGCTCAGGGGATGATCGTCGGTTTCTTCGGAACTTTGATCGGCCTCACCAGCGGAATCGCTCTGGTCCAGTATCGCAACCAGGTCCGCGATTTTCTGGCGGCAACCCTCCACATCGAACTGTTCCCGGCCGCTGTTTACCAATTTTCGGAGATTCCGGCCGAGATTGTGCCACGCGATGTGTTCGTGATTTGCGTAAGCGGTTTTTTGATCTGCTCTGTCGCGGCTCTTGTTCCAGCGTATTTCGCAGCTCGGCTGGATCCGGTAAAGGCGCTAAGGTTTGAGTAGTGGGTGGTTGTTCCCGACCGAGGCTAGTGAGCCTTTTGTGAAGCGTGGCTAAGATTACAATCGTGATTGCATGCCGGTAGCGGCTTGACTTTGGGTGAATTCTCTTCTCATCTAGCGAGTAGGCAGAATGAGCGCGCGCATAGCCGCAGACCTATGAGAGCAGCGATTTCAGACTGGGAGCAATTCGCTTATCAGTACGGAGAATCGGATGCCGAAGAGTTTTCCTTAAGTCGGCTGAATCCAGGAGATGTTCTACGGGTCGTAACGGAGCACACTAACTATCTGTTTACCGTGACCGATAACCATGAAGCGCGACTGCAGTGCTCGCGATCTGACCGACCGTCAGGCAGAGTCAGGATTTCGGGGTGCGGTTTTGGCTTTTCGCATGCGTTCAAGCCTGGACACCTTTTCTGTGGCGGCCGGATGGAGTTCACTTTTTTGCAAAACAAAAAGCTGACTCGCTATCGGACGACATCGATTCGGGCGATCGTCCATCACCAGCAGAAGTCCTGATACATCGCGTGTCCGCGCGTTCCAGACCCGTCCTCGAAAGCGAAGATGCTCGCGAATTCCAGATTAGCAAAGCCTGCGCAGCACTTCATAATCAAGGGCTGAGTACTTATGGAACCAACAGGAGTTCAGGAAGGGCAAAAAAGGCGGCTCGGTCACAAAACCTGATACGGATCCACGTCAACCGAGACATGTACTTCCTCAGGAAAGGTTAATTTTTCGAGGATTGAGCGGACTGTGGCGCTAAGACGGCGAATCGCTTTGGAACGAAGGAGAATCTGGTATCGGTAAAAACCCTTTGATCGTTCGATTGGCGCCGGTACAACCGGGTGCAGGGTCACCTCCGGGTCCGACTGTTCGCCGAGGCGGCGATGGATAGTTTCAGCGGTGAATTCCGCAAGCCGTTGATGTTCGGAGCGAACATGGATCATCAGCAGGTGAAGAAAAGGAGGGTATTCACATCGTTCCCGAAATTCAATTTCCTGTTCCCAGAATCCCTCGAAATTGTGATGGCGCGCGAACTGAATCGCTGGACTGAAAGGGGTGGAACTCTGGACAAAAACTTCTCCAGCCATGTCGCCTCGACCTGCCCGTCCTGCGACTTGAGTCAACAGCTGGAATGTTCGTTCCCCCGCCCGGAAATCGGGCATATGCAGACCGACATCGGCATTAATGATGCCAACCAGTGTGACGTTTGGAAAATCAAGTCCTTTCGCGATCATTTGCGTTCCGACAAGAACGTCAATCTTACCTGTTCGAAAGGCCTGCAATGTCTGACGATAGGCATCTTTGCGCACCATCGAGTCGGCGTCCATCCGTGCTACCGTTGCGGATGGAAATAGTTTGCGCACTGTTCCTTCGATTTTTTCCGTTCCGTAACCCGCATATCGGATCGAGGGGTCTGAGCATTTCGGACATTTGCGGGGCGCCAGGGTCGCATGGCCGCACAAATGGCATTTGAGCCGATTTTCACCCTGATGAAAAGTGAGGGCGACGCTGCAATTCGGACAATCGCAGACAAAGCCACATTGATTGCAGACCAAGGAAGTGGCAAAACCGCGTCTGTTGAGGAACAAAATGGTCTGCTCCTTGCCGGTTAGTCGAGCCTCGATCGCGTTCGCCAAGCTGCTCGAAATTAACGGAACATGCTTCTGTTTGAGATACTCTTGTCGCATGTCGATCACGCGAATCAGAGGAAGTTGCCGATCATCTACCCGGGAAGTCAAAAGAGCGAGCCGATATTTTCCGGTCTTGGCATTCTGGTAACTCTCCAGAGAGGGGGTGGCGCTTCCGAGCAGAATTGCACATCGTTCGATCTGAGCTCGTACGACGGCTAGGTCGCGCGCGTGATATCTTGGCGTCTCCTCCTGTTTGTAGGAGGTCTCGTGCTCTTCATCCACTACGATCAAGCCGAGGCGCTGAACAGGTGCAAAGACGGCGCTTCGGGCGCCGATCGCGATGCGTGCTCGGCCACTGTTGAGTTTGTGCCATTCGTCATGACGTTCACCCTGTGAAAGATGGCTGTGGAGCACAGCGATGAGATCCGTTTGGAATCGCATCTTGAAACGCTCAACCGTCTGCGGCGTCAATGAAATCTCCGGAACGAGCACCAAAGCGCCAAGATTATGATTCAGGCAATGATCGATCGCCTGCAGATAGACTTCTGTTTTGCCACTCCCGGTGACTCCATGAAGCAGGATGGGGTGGCTGTCTCCGGCGTCCACGGATTGAATGACCATCTCGAGGGCTTTTTGTTGATCTTCATTCAGTTTAATAGCGGCGCTTGAGATGAATCGTTGGTTCGCGTACGGATCGCGGTCCGTTGTTTCTAGAGCTGCCTGCAGCAAACCCCGGTCAACCAGTTGCTGAATTGTTCGATCGGTGGTTGCAGCGCGCTGTTGGAGGTCTCTCCAACGTATGGGCTCGTCAATCTCAACCGCGAATCGAAATACCTGCGCTTGACGTGGAGCTTTACCCTGAAGGGCTTGCAATTCCGTCTCCGGAATCTTCCGATTGACCCGAACGATCCGCTCACGTTTGAAACCAAGCTTTGCTTTTCTTATCACCTCGGGCATCAAAGATCGGATGGCCGACTCCACCGGGCAGCAATAGTACTCCGCCATCCAACGTGCTAACGCCAACAACGATTTATTCAGAATTGGACGCTCCGAGGTCAGAGCCGCTATAATTTTTGGCTCAGGGACAGACGGTGTATCGACGAGAGCGACTACCGTTGCTAGTATTTCACGTGAACGGAGCGGGACTTTAACCCGAGAGCCAATGTGAACTTTGCCGGCCCAAGACGGAGGAATGGAGTAATCCAGTTCTTTGTCAGTAGGGTCATCGGTGACGACGCGCGCGTAAATCTGCATGTTGGTTGTGGTAGTCTAATGGCTTTAGATCAAAGTCAAAATCAGAACGGTCGGATCGGAAAAGCATGTCTGTTTGTGGTGAAGATCACGCTTGTGCTGGTGCTTTCGTGCGCAGCCGCGGTGGCTTACCTCGTGGTTCGTTCGCGTGACCCGGTCTATGTCTTACGCGAGCTGAAGGATTGGACCGATTATCGCCGGTTCGATCCCCTGATCATCAAGGTGGCACGGGAATACGATCTCGATCCGCGTCTGATCAAAGCTCTGGTCTGGCGAGAAAGCCGATTTCAGGCCGACATGGTCGGCCGCAACGGCGAGCGTGGTCTAATGCAGGTTTCAGAAATCGCGGCGCGAGACTGGGCGGCTGCAAAAGGGATTCGAGACCTGCATCCGGAGCAGATACTGATTCCGGAAACGAATTTGGAGATCGGAACCTGGTATCTGAGCAAAGCGGTTCAAAGGTGGATCTCTGAAGACAACGCGGTTCCATTCGCATTGGCTGAATATAATGCGGGTAAGAGCCGGGTCGATCGATGGGTTCGCACGGCACTGAAGAAGAGGGGAGGACCACCCGTGACGGCCGAAACTTTCCAGGACAGTATCGATTTTCCCTCCACGGCGCGCTACGTGAGAGCGATTTTGGCGCGTTACGATTTTTACAAGAGGCGAGGACCGCTGCTGATGGGAGAGCCTGGACGGTTGTAGATGAAGTGTCCGCGTCTGTCCGCGCCTTGAGAATCCAACGACGGCAAAGATGGGGAAAAGCTGGACTGTTTCTTAGCCGTCCAAAGTCCGTCGGGTGTTTGGGGGTGCGGTGCTCTAACTGAGCAGCACTGCCGCCTGGACGTACTCCCAATTTAATTTAATTTAATCCTGGCCAACAATGCCGTGCCTCGGATGCCTCGGGCAAGGTCAGTCTGGCTTTCTTCGGCACTCAGAGGGTCGGAGGCTTAAGTGCGGTCGTTGTCGGTTGAAATGACGCAAGCTCCCAGCCGAGTTCCCCGACGCTCTCCTCGAATCTTACAATGGGCGTATGTTCGCTTTGATTCAACTAGTGTACCTTCTCCTAAATCCCTTAAGTTTCGCGGTAGACCAGTTGGCTGTTTTTCAAGGCGCGGGCGACGAGCATATCTAGATTGATATGTAAGGCGCGAGCGACGCGGAAAAACGGCCAACTGGACACGGCCCAGAGGGTTGGGTTGAAAATCGGCCGGCGGCTGCGTTGCTCGTCGGTTACGTTTCCATTCAGATATGCGCCCTCCTCGCGCCTTGCCGGCGGCCCATTTTGAATGCAACGAAACTCAAGGGATTTAGGAGACGGTACACTAGAAATCTTTTTTTGCCGCTTATCGGTTTTGGGTTCAATTCTTCTCCCGCGCGAAATAGATTTGTTCCCGGATTCTGCGACTCCTGCCTCTGCTGTCATTAGGGCGCGACCGCCCAGATCTCGACCGCGCGATTTTGATCGGGACGTTTACCGTCCAAAAGATCAGTGCTGCCCATTCCGACGCTGTGAATCACATTCAATAAGTGGGTTTTATCCTTAAGGGCCCTCGTCACGTTGTCGGCTCGCTGTTGAGAAATCTGAAGATTTGTTTTTGGGTCCCCGGCTGCGTCGGCATACCCGGCCACAACAAATACTACAGTCGGGTCACTGACCCTGTCCTGCACTTCTTTGGACTTAAAACGTCTCATCATATCGTCGGATGCAGCGCGGCTCAGTGCTGTTTGGCCGGTGTCAAATCGAATCACCAGCAACCTTTCCATGGAACGCGCGGTCTCCATCTTTTCGCTCAGCCGCTTCTTTTCTTCCGCGGTGAATCTGGGCATCGCGTTAATCCTTTTCAGAACGTCCTCGCGCGTTGCGTCGACCTCGGTTTTAGTGAGGGTCGCTGGAGCTTGTATCACGCCGCCGGTTCCAGCCGCAGCGGTCTCGGAATCTCTGCTCGGGGGTGTTTGGTTTGGGGTCGGATTCTCTGTTTGAACGCCAGGAGTTGAGGGCGGCTCCGCCACCGGTTTCCGCTTCTCTTGTTCCGTATTGGGAGATGGCGGCGGAGGAGGAACTGGGGTTTCAGTCGGCGCGACCGCTACCTTTTCCTCGGTGTTCGGCGAGGAATCGGCCGTAGAGGCGCTATTTGACGAACTTGGGGACGCAGCGGACGCGTCTTGACTATCGGACGGAGAGGCATTCACGGCTTTATCGTTGCCTTGACCTTCCATGGATTTCTGTTTGGTGTCTGGGTTGTTAAACGCCAAATGAAAAATCTGATCCTTAAACGAGAACAACGCGACACCGCCCCCGATGAGGAGTAAAAGCAGCAAGAGCCCCAGTACAAAGAGAATTTTGGCGCCGCCTTGTTTTGAGGAATCCACGGTCAGCGGTTGGCCGCACTCAGGGCACTTGGAATCGGCTGGGACGGGAATTTTCTCACCAGTGTACGCAAAGCTGCAGCCAACTTTATTTTTGCAGACGCCAAACCGAGGTTTCATAGAGGTCCCAAGATCATAACCGCGAACTGCCTTGAAGTAAGGAAAATCTTCGTAGCGCAGGGGCTTCATTCAGGTGTCTGCCATTAACCATTGAGCGCATCGAGGCAAATGCGCTACAAGAGGTGCAAAAAAGGTGATTATCAGCGGCGACTCGGTGGAAAATGAAGAAAAACGGACGCTTGGTCGAGATCTACGGCTGCTGGAACTGATCGTTGATAACATCGATGATCTGATAGCCGTAATCGACACCCAAGGAAGACGAGTGTGGAATAACGCTGCCTACGCAAGGGTACTCGGATATTCCATGGACAGTCTTGCCGGCAGTAACTCCCTGATAGAAGTCCATCCTGATGATTTGCCAAAAGTGCAGCAGGCGCTGCAAGATTCGATGAAAACCGGAAGCGGCCGCCGAATTGAATATCGGCTCCGGCATCGATCCGGACACTACGTTTACCTAGAGTCGCAAGGGTGGGTATTAGCTGCGAGCGCGGATCGTGAGCAATTGCTGGTGGTAATTTCTCGGGACATCTCTCAGAGGAAAGACCTTGAGGAACGACAGGCTTTGTTATACGAGCAACAGTCTCGTCAAGCCAAAGCGATGGCGGCGATCGTCCATTCGGTCGACTTTCAACGGTCGGATGTGGAGCATGGATCAGAGATTGTGCTCTATTTCCTTTGTAAAACACTTCAGGCGGAATGGGCGGAACTCTGGAGGTCAGAAAACATCGAGGAGCAGGGACAGTTTCTTTGCCTAAGAAGCTTCCGAGCCGACGGTGTGGATAGGTGGCGGACCTCGGATTCAATCTTTGAATCGCCCGCCTTGCCAGCTCTGCTTCGGGGAAATCGGGTGATCGCAATCCCAGACGACTTCGCTGACCTGGGCGATCTTGAAGTCGGGAAGGCACTTTTAATTGGAGGAGGATCACGGCCGGTTCTGGAAGGAATTAACGCGAAGTTAGTTCCAGCAGGCGCCAAAGGTTTGCTGGCTGCGGTTTGGCTCTGCGGAAAACCGGCGGGATTCCTCTTGATAGCGACGGGTGACACGAGCCGGGTGTGGTCAATTTACGAACGTAATTTCTGCGCAGCTCTTGCAGACCTGGTTTCGATGCTTCTGGAAGGCCGGCAGCGTCTTGATACTCTGCAAGCGCTGCAGCTCAGCCAGAAAATGATAAGCGCGCAACTCGCGGATGCGGCGAGCTACGTGCGCTCACAACTGCCAGTAAATCTGTGTGATTCGGTTCAAACAGATTGGCGATATCTGCCCAGTTCGGCGCTGGGTGGCGATGCCCTCGATTTCTTCTGGCTGAACGAAGATCATCTGGTGATCTTTCTCCTCGACGTGGTGGGACATGGGGTCGGATCCGCCTTATTAGCTACTTCGATTTTGCATTTGCTGCGTCAACGGGCGCTGAAGGATGGTGATCCGCTCGATCCCGTTTCGGTTTTAGTCGCTTTGAATCGCTCCTTCCAGATGGATGAGCACGGAGACAAGGTTTTTTCAATCTGGTACGGGGTTTTTGACAGGGTAAGCGGAATCATCCGCTTCGCGGCAGCCGGGCATCCTCCGGCTTTGCTGATCTCACCAAACAGCCAGAGTGGACCCCAAGTCACCTGGCTTAGAGCCAAAGGGCTTTGGATCGGTGCGACGGCAATGGAAACTTTTGAGGGTGGAAGCGCGATAGTGGCGCAGGATGCCGAGTTGTTCGTCTTCAGCGACGGCCTGTATGAGCTGTCGACGGCAGCAGGGCCATTGATCGGGCTGGAAGCGTTCGGCCAGATCCTTATCGATCTTTACAGTTCGGGTACCGTGGATCTCGAAAAAGTGCTGAGTGAGGCGAGCCGCATCCATGGATCAGATCAGTTCGAGGATGATGCGTCCATCCTCAAAATTCGCTTTGGCTAGTACTTGTATCTAATTGCGTAAGTCACTTTATATTTAGCGACTCCCATTTGATGGACTCGCGATTTAGTCCGTTCGAAGGGAGCCGCGTCGCTGTGGTAGTGTTGGATGAATTTATCGATGGCATGGGGCAGTTGAGCAACACTGGTGAAGTTGGCTCCTTGCAAGGCCTGGTGGCTCAAAATACTAAACCAAATCTCGATTTGATTGAGACTCAAGGCGTGGGTGGGGGTGAAATGAAAATGCACCTTGGGGTGAGCTCTCAACCAGCGATCCTCCTTTGGCTTGTGGCTGGAAAGATTATCCAAAACCACATGGATTTCCTTATCGGGGTGTCCAGCCAACACTCGGTTGATGAACTCAAGAAATTCCCGGCGACGCCGGCGCCGGTAGTGGCCGGCTTGGATTTGGCCGCTGGCAATGTTTAGAGCGGCAAAGAGGGTGGAGGTGCCATGGCGCTTGTACTCATGACTAAAGCCCCTCAGCGCCTTGCCATTGGGCAGCCGGATCCAACCTTGCGCCCGTTCCAAGGCTTGAATGGCTGGCTTTTCATCGATGGCAAAGATCAGCGCGTTCTGAGGTGGATTGAGATAAAGACCCACTATGTCGGCGGCCTTGCGCACAAACTCGGGGTCGGTGGAAATACACCAACTATGGCGTCGTTCCAATTCGATGCCTTGTTGGCGCAAAATGCGCCAGACTTGATCGGAGGAAACATCTGCCAGATGCTGGGCAATGAGCCGTCCATTCCAGCGCGCATAGCCCGCCGGCGGCTTTCTATCAAGAAGCTCCAACACTCGTTTGACTGTGACTTGATCATATTTGGCCGGCTTTCCACTGCGCGGCGCGTCCTCCAATCCAGCGATTCCGTGCCGC
>JAFAQT010000211.1 GCA_019246215.1 Verrucomicrobiota bacterium | reverse complement strand
CGTCAACGACATTGAAAAGACCGCTCGATTGGGCTTCAGCTAAGAAACGGAGGGCCTTTGCCGCGTCCAACTGATGCAACGAATTCATTACCCGTTTCCCGTCTTCCTGAATAATCGCCCGGCCATCCAGGATCTTGCGCAAAGGAGCGCAACGTCCCGGACCGTAAAGCCCTGCCAAACGTGCTACTGTGCCCCCAGAGGCAAGCACTAAATCCTCCGTTTGACGGAGAACCCGGCCCGTGTCTGGTACGGGATTTGCCGGGAAAGTTTCATCCACCCAGGAACCGTCGGTTTGAGCATACACCGAGGTTGAGCTGCTAAAGATGAGACGCCTGTGCTCTATCTTTGCCATCAGGTTTTGAGTGCCGGCAAGGAATACCGCTGCGTATTTGCTGGCATCTCCGCGCCCGGAACTGGCGCAGTGAATCACAACGTCGAAACTGTGGCGTGCGAGCTGTCTGAGACCGTTCTTTTCAGTGATATCCGCGGCATAGGCGAGAAAGGATTCCCCACCAAGATTCGCTGTGGCAATTTTCGAGCTTGTGATCACGTGCGTTTCCCAGCCCGAAGAAACGAAATCCCGGGCAACGGGTAAACCGACAAAACCGCACCCTGCGATCAGCACGGACCTTGGCATCCCGTACCCTACAACGATCTCTTATACCCGCAAAGTCGAACGGGGCACCAGCCCGTTCCCTTTGCTCGGGTTGAAGCTGGAAGCTTCAACTGTCGTTCTCTGGGGGTGAACGCCGGGATTTCGCTGGACACGACCGCGACTCTTGCCCCATCTTTGCCGACTTCCATGTCTTCCGGGAAAGCAGTTGGTCTAAGCGTCGGACTTTGGATAGTCGCCATCTCGTTTTTACATGCGACTCTGAATCTTGGCATTTTCGCTCCCCACAAAGCAGCCGAGGCAGCGCCCTTTCGCGTTGGGTTTATCCCAGTCACCTGTCATTTGACCTGTCCGGTAACCGATTTTATTAACAAGCAAATGACGGGGGCGTCTGAATTCGAACCGACTCGCTTCCAGGGGTTCCCGGAACTCAAAGAAGCTTTCATTTCCGGCTATCTCCCTGCCACCTTCATTCTTGCGCCACTGGCAATGCGGTTGCGCGAAGATGGCGTCCCGATTAAGATCGTTTATCTCGGACACCGCGATGGGACCGCGATGGTGGTAAACAGAGAATCCTGGATTTATCGGATTGAGGATCTACGGGGGAAGACGATCGCTGTGCCGAATCGTTTTTCGAATCAAAAGCTGCTCGTGGTAAAGGCGTTGAAGGAACACGGAGTACCGCTTGATCAGGTCAGGATCGTTGAGATGGCGCCTCCGGATATGCCAGCTGCCCTCTTCAGTAAAGCGGTCGATGCGATTACCTCGGGCGAACCGTTCATGGGACAGGCGGAGTTGGATGGTTACGGTCGTGTGTTGTACCAGACAAAAGACGTCTGGCCCGGCTTCATCTCGTGCGTGTTAGCGGTTCGCGAAGACGCCATCCGTGACCATCGCGAGATTGTACAGAGACTCGTGGACGGGATTGCTAAAAGTGGGAAGTGGCTCGACCAGACCATGGATCACCGCATGGAAGCAGCCGATTTTGTGAGCCAGTATTATTACAACCAAAATCCGCGACTGCTCCGGTTCGTGCTCAGCAAACCGCCGGATCGGGTTAAATACACGAATCTCGCCTTACGTAAAAATAATTTCCTGGAGATCGAGGCCCTGGCAAAGGAATCGGGAGTGCTGAAAGGAAACGTTACATTCGAGGATTACACGGACACAAGCTTCGTGCCGCCAGACGCGTCGATCCAGCCCTATGCTTGGGACTATACGGATACGAAATGAAAAAGGGGATTTTGCTTCCACTTGCTGTCCTGTTGGCAGTCTGTTTTCTCTGGGACAGAGCAGTGCTGCTCTCTAGGTCTGATATTTTCCCCACGCCCTATCAGGTTTTGCTCGGGATAGTGGAGTTGATCCAGCACGGCCTGCTCCTGAAATATGTTGTCGCCTCTCTTTTCCGCGTCAGCGTTGGGTTCGTATTAGCCGTTCTGATCGGTGTGCCTGTTGGGTTGCTGCTCGGCTGGTTTAAACCAGCTTTTTTGGCATTAAACCCATTGATTCAGCTCCTTCGTCCTATCTCTCCGATCGCCTGGATCCCTATCGCGATTCTGTGGTTTAAGGTGGATGACCGCGCGCCGATCTTTCTCATATTCTTATCCAGTCTCTTCCCGATCACCGTCGCCACAATTGCTGCAGTCCAGAATATCCAGCCTGTCTACGTTCGTGCTGCGCAGAACTTCGGCGTCACCCGGGTTGACCTTTTCAGAAGAGTCATTTTTCCCGCGTGCTTGCCGCAGATAATCACAAGCTTACGCATCTCCTTGGGTATAGCCTGGCTCGTCGTGGTCGCGGCCGAGATGATCGCGGTGAACTCCGGACTTGGCTACCTGATCATCGATGCGCGGAACGCCGGGAAGCGTTACGATCTGGTGGTGGCCGGAATGTTGATGATCGGCTTGATCGGCCTGATTCTCGATCTGCTGGTTCGGAGCCTCGAGCGATTCGAACAGGTAAGATGGGGCTACTCCCAAAGGGGCTAGAAGTTCGAAATGGTGAGTGCACCTGTTATCAGCGTTCGAGATCTTGGATTAACTTTCCCTGGAAAAAAGGGTGCTGAACCCATTGATGTCTTGCGCTCCATTAACCTGGAGATCACGACGGGAGAATTTGTTTGCATTGTCGGTCCTTCCGGATGCGGCAAAACGACCTTCCTCAACATTGTTACCGGTTTCCTGAGACAGTCGACAGGAGAGGTGCTAGTTCAAGGGGCTCCGGTCAAAGGTCCCGATCCGAGGCGAATTTTTGTTTTTCAAGAGAACGGCGTTTTTCCATGGCTTACCGTTGAACAGAATATAGCATTTGGCATTGCACGTTGTCCCAGCAAAGAACAGCGCGAGATCGTGCGCCGTTACGTTCGAATGGTCGGGCTCACCGGGTTTGAGAAAGCCTATCCCCGGGAGTTATCCGGTGGAATGCGCCAGCGGGTGGAGATTGCGCGGGCCTTAGCTCCTGATCCAGAGATCATCTACATGGATGAACCTTTTGGTGCCCTCGACTTTATTACTCGTTTGAAGATGCGGGCCGACTTAACCCGGATCTGGGAGAAAGAAAAGAAGACGATCCTCTTTGTGACCCATGATATCGAGGAGTCAGTGCAGCTCGCAGATCGGGTTGTCGTTCTGAGTCCTCGCCCTGGATCCGTACGCAAACAGGTCAAGATAGATTTGCCCCGGCCTCGCGACCTCGATTCCCCGGAATACCTGGAACTGCGCGATGAAATCTTCCATACGATTGGCATGAGTCTCAGGGTCGGGGCTGGTGAAGAGATGTCAGCGATTTTCCCTTGAAAGACCTGATCGAACAATTGCGAAGCCGGGTTGATCTTCGGTTGGATCAGGCACGCCAAGCATCCAGACAGCTTGCTGATCCTGCCGTTTCCGAGCGCGAAAAAGGAGATTTCCTCGTGGCCTTGAAAATTAAGGGGGAGTCCGGCGAAGAGCTTGGATATTTCGCTCGCTCCTTTCTGGAACTCGCGATCCGACCTGACCTTCAGCTGGATGATAAACCATCGATAGATATCGTCGGGACCGGAGGCGATCGTCTTGAATTGATAAATGTCTCAACGACCTGCACTTTCCTGCTCGCCGCAGCCGGAGTGGTAGTGCTGAAACATGGAAATAGAGCAATCACATCTAAGGCGGGGGCTGCCGATGTGCTGGAAACTCTTGGGATCCCGATCGCCTGCCCTCCCGAGCAGATGGCGGATTGCATACACCATACTGGTATCGGGTTTTTTTTCGCTCCGCTATACCATCCTGCCTTTCGCCTGGTGGCCCCGATCCGGAGGAAACTGGCAGAACAAGGCATCGCCACGCTGTTCAATCTTCTGGGTCCACTCTTGAATCCTGCAGAACCAACTTGCCAACTGACTGGGGTATTTTCTCCAACAATCCTGGAGAGGTATGCCGTTGCATTGCGTGAGGTTGGCAGAAGCCGTGCATGGGTCGTTCACGGTCGGGTTCTTGGGGGCTCCGGTATGGATGAGATTTCGTTGCTTGGCGAAACGGAGGTTCACGAGGTGAAAGGGAACGCCCTGAATCAGTTTTATTTGTTCCCCGACCAGCTCGGTTTCCGAAAGCCATCGGTTCATGAATTGCGCGGAGGCGATCCAACGCAGAATGCTCGCGCGTTAATGGATATCCTGGCGAATCGAGATCGCGGTGCCAAGCGCGATCTGATCACGATTAACGCGGCGGCTGGTCTCGTGATCGCGGGCGCAGTTCCTCGCATGGAATCCGGAATTCACTTGGCCAATGAAATTCTCGATTCGGGCCGTGCTTTGGAAAAGCTCCGCGAATTCCAGCGTTTTTTCGCCTCGCCTGAGCATCCTGCTCCGTTTTTCTACAGATGAGTCCAATATCGGGAATTCAGGCCTCAGCGTCAGATTCAGGCGCTCAAGAGGCCAATACCCCCTCAGAGTTGAGTCCCAGCTAGGCTCCGAGCCGAATTCTTCATCGTGTGGATTGTATCAGGATAGAAAACTATTCACAGATGGAAAGATACCGTCCCATTCTGCAATTCCTGAACTGCGGCAACTCGTGACTCTTTTACTTTGGTAGGTGATCAAGACAATATTCCTCGTCGTTACGAGAAACGCGGAATTCGAGCTCGGGATTATCTTTCTCGGTTCGCTTGCAGACCGCACATCGGTGAAGGGTTTCTTCAGCAAACGCTTTGCTCTCGAACCTGCGCCTGCGAATGTCCGTTGCACTGCGGTCCCGCAGTTTCGCGTAAGCCGCTGGCCCGAAGAACACAAAGTAATTGAGGAAGGAAACTAGAATCGCCGCTTTAGTGCTCAATGAACCCCAGAACATTTGCATAACGAGCAGTGCTAGGCTGACTAACGCAACCCATTTGACTTTCAACGGCAGGACGAAAAGCACGTAGATCTGCACGTCGGGATAAAGAGTGGCGAAAGCAAAGAACAAAGAAAAATTCAGGAGGAATGCAGAGAGAGCGCCTCCTCCACTGAAAAAGGCCGCAACTGTAACACCGACCATCCCGAGGAAATAGAAGAGAGTGACTCGAAAAGCACCCCAAGCGTGCTCAAGGGCATCTCCCGTCCAGACCAGCAACCAAAGGTAACCAAACAGAAACAGCAGAGAGAGCGGTTGCAACGACGGGTTGCCACCTCTCAAGAGAACTTGCGGTACGAATATATACGAAACAAGGCGCCAAACTTCGCCGTGCAGAATTCTTTCCGGGATCAATACGAGAGCCCGGACGTAACTCGGCTGAAAAATATCCAGGAGATAGACGAAACCGTTCAGGACGGCAATCAGCTGCATGAGCCGTGGGATGCCTAAGAACCCGATGCGCGCCTCCAGCCAGTTCATCCAAGACATAGGATACCTACTCCTTGAAGAAGCCTTTGTACCTGTTTTCGAGATTTTGCAAAATGTGGCAGGCACGACGAGATAAGGGAGTTACATCGGTCGAAACTTTGCCCGGACTTGCACGGTTTTGCAGCACGATCAAAGCTCCGTGAGTAAGTCGCTGAAGAAACGTGTTTTCCGGTCGTCTCTGGATCATCTTCTGCCTTCCTGTTCCTACAGGAAATGCAAACGGTCAAGCGATTGCCATGGACCGCAGCAAAACTTGAGATCGCACATCATGACGGATGACGACGACCCGGAGCCAGCCAGGGCCGCCTTAGGCGTTCTCAGGATTGCCGCAATATCAAGCTGCGTGCCCTCCTGCCGGCGAGCCAGACCCGTTAAGCCCCGATTTGGGTCATGTACTCGGTCGCGGTTTTCAGGGACGAAATCTCCTCCGGATTGGAAAGCTTCAGCTTAAAAAGCCACCCTGCATTGTACGGATCGGTGTTCACGAGGGCAGGATTACTTTCGAGTTCGGAATTGATTTCAAACACTTCACCGCTCACCGGCGAGTAAATGTCGCTAGCCGCTTTTACGGATTCGACAACGGCCGCAGCGCGTCGCGGTTCCAATCGTGTGCCAACTTGAGGCAACTCCACGTAGACAATGTCAGTCAGCTCCGCTTGAGCGTGGTCCGTAATGCCTACGGTGCCGATCCCACCCTCCGTTCGAATCCATTCATGGGTCTCTGCATATTTGAGATCGTCGGGAACTAGCATCCCTTTTTGTATAACGGTTTTTTCTCGACAGTCGCGGGAAATCTTCGACCGCGAACATCGATTTCAACTTTTTGGCCGGGGTTTGAAAACGGGGTATCAACGTAGCCCAGGCCGATTCCAATTCCAAGGCTGGGAGATTGCGTGCCGCTCGTCAGTTCGCCCACTTGTGCATCACCGACGAAAACAGCGTAATGAGCTCGCAGCGGAGGAGATTTTCCATCTGCCTTGAGAGCGACGAGTCGTTGCTTCAGACCCGCTTCCTTTTGGGTAAGCAAAGTGCTCCGCCCGACGAATTCTGATTTTTTCAAGTCGACGAAAAAACCGAGACCAGCTTCAAGCGGTGTCCGCAGCGGCGAAAGATCTGCTCCGTTCAATGGGTAACACACTTCCATACGCAATGTGTCTCGGGCTCCTAGTCCACATGGCTTCACGCCAAGCGGAACACCAAGTACCAGCAGCTGATTCCACACCGCCGCGGCAGCTGCCGCGGGATAGAAAAGCTCGAA
The DNA here is from genome assembly GCA_019246215.1 of Verrucomicrobiota bacterium. Classification (GTDB taxonomy): domain Bacteria; phylum Verrucomicrobiota; class Verrucomicrobiia; order Chthoniobacterales; family JAFAMB01; genus JAFAMB01. The sequence continues at coordinate 2,556 of JAFAQT010000211.1, read as the reverse complement.
GCCGTCCTCTCCCGTATAGCCGGTTCGCGCCAGTAACACTGGGATTCCTTGGATCCGGAATTCCTGTATCTTATTTCGGATCGGCAAATCTCCGAAGCCTCGAAGCAATTCTGCCGATGCAGGACCCTGCACTGCCAGAGCGGCAAAGTGGTCACTCAGGTTTGATAACGCAACATCAGCCAGCAGACGCGATTGCATCCAGTCGAAGTCTTCTTCGATCTTCGCGGCATTTACTACGAGAAAATAGTCATTGTTGCCACGAAAATAAACAATGAGATCGTCGAGCACGCCGCCCTGCTCATTCAACAGCAATGTGTACTGGCCGTCGCACGTTTTGAGTCGTTGCAGGTCATTCGTGAGCAATGTATTTAGCCAACGCACCGCGGACGGCCCCGATACCCTGATCTGGCCCATATGCGAAATATCGAAAATCCCGACATGCTGACGAACCGCCTGGTGTTCCTCAAGAATGCTCGAATAAAAGACCGGCATCTTCCAACCGCCGAAATTGATCATCTTCGCGCCGAGCTTCAAGTGTTCTGTATACAGAGGCGTTCGTCTAGGAGGCAGAGTCGCAAAGTCACTCACCATCTCTTCACGTTATGCCGGAAGCCGTCATGGGCAACTGTCAGGAGCGGATTAAACTGAAAATGGCCAGCAACGCGTCCGTGCGCCTGATCTCACTTCCCTCGTTGCTTCGCCCCGTAACTTGTAATTATTGCCCTGCTACTCGATGTTTCGCGATGCCGAAACAAAAACCATCCAGGAAGAGGGCCGATATTGTTTTTCCGTCGTTCGTAGAGCGGCATGTTGGTCCCGGCGGTGAAGAATTGCGCGAGATGCTGCGCCAAATCGGCTACGATTCCCTTGACTTTCTCGTCGACGCTACGGTCCCGGAAACAATCCGCTATAATGGCAACCTGGACCTGCCCGATCCTGACACCGAGTTCGAAGTCCTCCGGAAATTCCGCGAAATTGCTGGCAAAAATCGAGTGGCTAAATCTTACATTGGACTCGGTTACCACGCGTGCGTAACTCCGCCGGTGATTCTTCGCAATATTCTCGAAAAACCGGGTTGGTACACGGCCTACACTCCATACCAAGCTGAAATCGCGCAGGGCCGGCTTGAGGCTCTTTTGAATTTTCAGACTATGGTGACGGATCTGACAGGCTTGCAGATTGCGAACGCCTCTTTGCTCGATGAAGCCACCGCCGCAGCCGAAGGGATGGCAATGTGTTTCGCACTTCGCAAACAACCTGCTGTTCGAGCGTTTTTTGTTTCAAACACCTGTCATCCCCACACGATAGCTGTCGTCGAAACCAGGGCAAAGCCGCTGGAGATCGAACTGATTATCGGAGATCATCAGAGCTGGGGTTTTCAACGCCCTGTTTTCGGAGCGTTGCTCCAGTACCCCGCGACTGACGGAACAATTTTCAACTATTCGGCCTTTATCAATCGCCTTCATGTAAGTCAGGCGCTGGCCGTCGTCGCCGCAGATCTCCTGAGTCTCACTCTCCTCGTTCCGCCCGGTGAGTTTGGAGCGGATATCTGCGTCGGATCGACCCAGCGATTTGGTGTCCCGCTAGGGTACGGCGGTCCCCACGCAGCCTACTTTTCGACGCGCGACGAATTTAAACGGCACATGCCGGGTCGCTTGGTCGGGGTGTCAAAAGATCTGGCGGGACGCTCCGGCTTCAGGCTTGCGCTGCAGACGCGTGAACAGCATATCCGGCGGGATAAAGCGACGAGCAATATCTGCACCGCTCAAGTCCTCTTGGCGGTGATCGCTGCGACCTACGCCGTCTATCATGGTCCGAATCGATTGAAACAAATCGCCCAACGCATCCGCCAGCAACTCGGAAAATTAGCCCTTGGCTTGGACAAACTCGGCTTCGATGTCGGGGACCATCCTCGTTTTGACACTCTTCGGGTAGAACTTGGGCAGCGGCGAAGCACAATCCTGGCAAAGGCTGCGAATGCCTTGATCAATTTTCGTCTTTTTGATGACGAGTCCATCGGGATCAGCCTCGATGAAACGGTTTCCGAGGAAGATCTGGGGACTTTGCTGAACCTTTTCGCCGACGAGCGGTCGGTTTCCGTTCAAGAACTTTCTGAGATCCAGCCGGGCGAAATCCCTGAAGAGTTTATTCGCAGGTCATCCTATCTCACGCATCCTGTTTTCAATACTTATCACACTGAGACCGAGCTGATGCGTTATCTAAACCGGCTCGAATCACGAGACTTGTCGCTCACGACTTCTATGATTCCGCTTGGATCATGCACGATGAAGCTAAATGCCGCGGCGGAGATGCTTCCCATTACTTGGTCGGAACTCGGGCAGATTCATCCTTTTGCACCTCCAAGTCAAACGACTGGGTATCGCCAGCTGATTCTTGAGCTGGAGAGTTGGTTGATTGCGATTACAGGGTTTGATGCGGTGACTGTCCAACCCAATTCGGGCTCGCAGGGAGAATACGCAGGTCTGTTGGTAATTCGAGAATATCATCGGGCCCGGGGACAAACTCAGCGAAACGTGTGCTTGATACCAACCTCTG
>JAFAQT010000198.1 GCA_019246215.1 Verrucomicrobiota bacterium | reverse complement strand
GCCCAGGAGAAGAGCGACGGGGGGGAATGCTTGTACAACATTCCCTGACGCCGGAGCCGCCCTAATTGACGGCTTGAATTACATCTCGGCGGTACTGGAATGCGCGGCAACGACTTTCCAGCCCTCGGCGAATTTTTGAAGGTTCATAGTAGTGTTGCCTACCACCTTTTGCTTTGAGTTGGGAAACGAAATCGACCACCACGTCAGGGCAAGAGCCAGGTCCGGCTTTAAGAGTTTAACCTGGATGCGCGCGGGAGTGATGTACCCCATCGAACTACGATCCGGATATCCATTGATGTAGGAGTCGTGAAGCTGTTGCCAACCATTAAATTGTTCAGAGTCAACCACTACCAAGAGATCGGGCGATTTCCAGTAGACCTCTAGATGACCTTCGATATCATGCGCATTCCAGCGATCAAGCATTTTGAGGAGAACCTCGTAAACGAGCTGGCTGTCGGAGGTGCTTGCAGCGGGGGTGGCGGTCAACGAGTCAAATTGCCACCCGCCCGGTACCTCTGCCGTAGCGGGCAACGAGAAACAGGGCAAAAGAGCACATAGCACTGGACTGATTATCCGGGGACGCATGATCTGAGGCCAACGGCAATCACAATAAGTTGTGAAGCATTATATTTACAACTATTATAATGCTTGTGGTACTTGTCAATCCTATTGCGCGAGTTCTTTCCGGATCCTTCGCGAGTTCGTATGTTTTGCGTGCTACCGCGGCAAAGACTATCGCTCCCGAAACTCCGGCGGTCACCTCTGCCCGATGGTCATCGGAACGCCGGGCTGGTACTCCGAACCGGCACAAAAGGACTAGCGTAAAAAGGAGTCTACCACATGTCCGTTCTACTGCCTTTTGGATTCTTTCTCATTTTTCCCATTTTTTGCAGAACTGGCTATTTTCCTGGAACTCGCAGCTTTCGCGAACGTACACGGTAGGTGACGTTCAACGGCCGGAATGTTAGGTTGCGGGAATGATCTCTTTGCAGTTCGGCAACCCGCAGCCACTCGAGGGGTACCGAGGGGTTGCGCTCTGGGCGGAAGGTCGTGGAGCGCCGATATCGATCTATTTGTTTGTGCGAACAAATCCCTCTGAATCTCCTCCATTTATCCTGTTGCGCGAGACAATGGACGCGTCGATCTACTTGGGTTGTATCGGTGACCGTACTGGTCATCCTAAGGCATGGGTCGAGATCTGGGTCCAAAATGTCGATCGGGTGGCTGCCAGCTTCCGGGCTCAAATCGAGTCATTGACCAACTCGACCCTGGACCGCCGTTGGTCGGAGAGAGCGGCAACCTTCCGAACGCTCAACCGAGGCACGTTTTTTGAGACTGGGGCAGAGTTTCATCACCCTGCGCCTGCTCTAATCGACGGGAAAGAAGGGTGTGTTGTCCATCCCGTAGAGCCTGGGACGCGACGGGAGTTCGTGCTTTGCGAGGATGAGAAAGCCCTGGACTTGGCGGGGCTCCCCTCATATGCATCCTCCCTGCATCGTTATTTGTGGAACGGACCGGAGTTACAAGAACCGGTATTCGTGGCAGTCACCAGCGGCGCACCTTTGGCCCCCGGTGTTCGGCAGGCGACCGATCTCTTCAAGGGGCTCTATCCGTTCAATCCCGGGGGCGGGCTGTTATTAGTGCGGCCGTTGGCGCCTCTCGCACTGACGGAGTTCGCAGATATACTTTCCGGCAAACCCTGGTCCGGTTTTAAGTGTGTTAACGAGGTATTTCGTCCCGGCGCGCCCTACGCGAAGCTTGAGGACACAGAGGAAATACTCTATCGAGGCGGACATCTTTTCAGCGGTCGGGCGGGCAAGGCCGGCCGACTGCTCGAGGTTTTCCACCTGAAGCTGAATTTGATCCTGCAGGCTTTGGAAGAAACGCGGGCCGCGATACGGGTTCAGCAACTGCCATTTTTAGTGCTCGGGGCAGAAAGTTTTCGCCTGCAGCTTTTTGAGATAGGAACCGGACTGCCTCTGTTTTGGAGCGCCCACGTGGATCTCGCTGAATCCAACTGTGCGGCGGCAATTTCGGTCGCCGGCAGCGACGTCCGTTACTTTATCCCGCCGGAGCTACCCGGTCCGTCGATTTACCGACCGCAGACGCATAGCTTACCGGCGGGGGGAATGGCCACAGTGCGTATTCGAAAGATGTTCTCTTCGACGTCGCAAGGGACAAGTCTTGAAGCGACCTTGGCAACGGACGAACGACTAAATGTCGCCGCCAGCGATTTAATCCACGTGCGATTGCCGGTCGCGGGGGCTCGAATGGACCTCTATGGCCGCGTGGATGAATCCGATGCTTTGGCGAAAGGAGAGACTCGATTCCGCACCCTTCCGCAATTGATATCGGAGACGGTTGAAAGAACACTTCAGGAAATGGCTGGTGCACCGATCGGTAACGCGAGTTTTGAAATTCTGCCGCTGCTCACATCGCCTTGTGATATGTACGCTCTTGGGGTACTCGCGATCAGAGTTCTACTGGTCGACGATGAAAATACGCTAGCCATTGCCGTAGACGAAATGTTGAGTCTGGCGCGAGAAGTGGCTAACGAACACAAGCCCCAGGTGGCCCTTGGCAAAAGGCTCCAGGCAATCGTTGAACGGGACCGGCGTTGGGCGGCGTCGCTTGGCCCACAGAGATTGATCAGAGCGGATGGCATTCCGGAAGCCGCGGCTAGAATTCTTCCTGCCGATCTCTGGTGGGAGACGATTGGGCTAATCATCCGGTTGTTTCCCGGAATCGGTCCGGACAGTTTTTGCAGGGACCTTGGGGATGCGCCCGCATCTGCCTTGGAGCAGATTTTCGATGACGTCATCGGCGGGATTAATCTGCTGCTGCTGCGGTCCAGGAGCCTTGTGGTAGCAGATTGGAATCAGAATCTTGAAATCCATGATGCTATTTATGAGGTCATCGCAAAGAAACACGGCAAATAGCAAAGGGCGAATGAGCTCCCGACTTCGAGGAAACAGAATCAGGGATTTAGGAGAGGGTGCATCAAGGCAAAACTGCCCAGACTTCAACGATTCTGTTTTTTGCTAGCTCGCGAGGATCCAGCAAATTAGTGGCACCCATTGGAATGACATGCATCACGTTTTGAATCCCGAGCTGATCCCGCAGTGCCTCCATTACAGCCACCGCCCGAGCATTTGAAATCTGGAAATTTTTCTGCTCATCACCTTGTTTGTCAGCGTAACCAAGTATCACTAACACCAGAGTAGGGTCATCCATGAGATTCTTGATCTGAGGGCGCTCCAGCTGAGTTTTCATGTACGCCACCTCCTCCGGATTGATTCTGGTTAACAGAGTTTCAAAAGGCACGGAGAACAAACGTCCCATCCCGCGCGCTCTCTCGACGGCACCGTAAAGCCGCTCTTTATTTTGCGCTGAGACGTTTGGCATCTGGTCAATGCGCTTCAGGACTTCGCGCTTCACTTCTGCGATCTCGGGCAAAGTCACGTCCAAATCGATCGGCGTTCCTGAGGCGTCTGCACCCTGCGTGGGCTGGGGAGTAACGGCGGGCGTTGGGGTTCCAGTCGGCGAAGGGGTCGGCGTTGGGCTCGGAGTAGGTGTGGGTGTAGGTGCAGGTGTAGCAGTCGGAGTCGGAGAGGGTGTCGGAGATTCGGGGATAACCCGGGTATATGATCTGGACGAACTCCCTAGGGTCCAGAGGATGGCGCCGATGGCAAGGAGCAGGACGATAGCGACACCAATGGAGAGGATGAGCGTTGGAGGAAAGGTGCGTTTTGGGCCTAGGGATTCGAGCGCCGATCCGCATTCCGGGCAGCGGAAATCCTTAGTGACAACCGTGATCTTTTCGTTGCGGTAAGCTAGTTTGCAACCTGAGTAGTTAGTGCATTTGCCAATGCGTTGCGCCATAACAAGACTCAAGATTGATATAGCCCGAATGCGGCAGGGTCAACCGCGATAAACGTTCACCTGAAAAACCGAGCAAAGATGAATAGAAAGCTCGGCCGGCCGGATCAACGTTGGCCGTTGAAACCTTCCGTTGTAGCGGTCAGCGAGTTGCCGCAACCAAAAAAGCTCGCGTTCCACAAAGGGGGGATTACGTTCTGGTGGAATGAAGAGGGCGGCCCAGCTGAGGATCAGCGAAAAGATAGAAGGTCAAGACAGGATCCTCAGTTTCCATGGGTCGGCGGATATTCTTTCGATGCCGTCTGTGCAGGCGCTACTCTCGCGCTACAGCAGGGAAGAAATCCGGCTACTGCTGGTGGACCTGTCGGAAACTGAGTTTATAAACAGCCCGGTGTGGGCCGTAATCACTCTCTACGCCCGAAAACAGCGCGATCAATCCCGGGTGGCGATCATTGGCATGTCTGAAAGAATTAAAGGCTCTTTTGAGATGATGGGACTGCAGAAGGAGCTTTTGACGTTTCCGGACATCGAGACCGCCCGCAGAGAGTTATTGCAGTGACGCCTTGTATTCTGTCGAGGCCGCAGGATGATTAGCAGCAAGATCGGTTATTTCAGGCTGGTGGCAAAACTGATCGGGTCGACGGTTGCAACGGTGGCACGCCCCTCCGGTGTCACGTTCGAGAATGTACTCTTTCAAATCGGCTCGATCGGGGTAGGGGCCATTCCCGCGGCAAGCCTGATCGCTTTGACCGCGGGGTTTGTTCTGGCGCTCGTTTTGGAACTTCAACTCAGCCAAATCGGAAAAGTAGAGATCGTGCCCAGTTTGCTCTGGATCATCCTGACGGAACAAGTCGTGCCCGTCGGTGTCGCGTTGATCTTTGCCGGGCGAAGCGTCTCTGCGGTGACAGCTGAGCTCGGCTCGATGCAGGTGTCCGAAGAGGTGAAAGCCCTCTTCACAATGGGGATCGACGTGGTGCCTTATTTGCTGGTCCCGCGTTTTCTCGGATTTCAGATTATGCTTCCGGTCGTGACCTTGGTAGGTATTTACGCTTCTCTGATTGGAGGTTGGTTGCTTTGTGGCCTGGTGCTGAAAATGAGCGTTGCCGACTATATCTACTATGTGTTTGACGGAGCAAGTTTCTGGAGTGTCCTGACAGCGATGGTGAAGAGTGCCCTTTTCGCGTTTCTCGTTGCTACCATCGCATTGTATAAAGGTCTCAATGTTAGGAACGGTTCGCGGGAAATCAGTGAAGCGACCACTCAATC
>JAFAQT010000415.1 GCA_019246215.1 Verrucomicrobiota bacterium | reverse complement strand
CTAAATAAGAGGTATATTGCCGAAGGTCGGTTGGCTGTTTTTCAAGGCGCGAGCGAAGCGCCCGTATGTGAGCCATACGGGTCGAGCGAGTAACGCGGAAAAACAGCCAACCGACCTCCGGCAATATACCTCTTATTTAGGGGACAGGACACTAGCGCACCAAGTCCGAGGCTGGTTTAGCGCGCCCGTCGCAGAGTTGGCGATTTTAGAAGGCGCGAGCGAATGCCCATATCTAGACTGATACGGGTCGAGCGAGCAACGCCCTGCAATCGCCAATGCTGCACGGCCTCAAGGGATTGAGCTGAAAATGAGTCGGCGGGCTGCCTTGGGGCTGGGCGCTAACTAAGCCGCACAAAGAAGCGAAACGCGTACCGCCACGCCGACCATCACGGGACGGAAGGCCATCGCGGCCTCGAGGAAACCGAGGCCATCCTGTCGCGGCCTGTCGCCTTGGGTCGGCGACGCCGGTGACGCCGTAATCGAAGGTGGGAACGATAACGGCGGCCAGCGTCGCAATTTCAGGTCGCGCGGATCAGTTCAATCCTTTAGCCCGAACATTGTATATTTATCGATATTATCACTGTTGATCAGGATACAATCGATGGATTGCTTCTCCGGTTTGTCCGTCTTGCCGCTCTTGATATACTGGTCAGCCTGTTCAACCGCCATTTCGGAGAGTTTGACGATTGGCTGCAAAACAGTCGCTTTGATTTCGCCATTTTTAATCGACTGAGCCACATCGGGGCTGCCATCAAACCCGACAACAATCACATTTCCCTTTCCGGCTGCTTTAAGAGCAGCGTAGGCCCCAAGCGCCATGGTGTCGTTTCCTGAAATCAGTCCTTTAATATCAGGGAACTGTTGAATGATGGTCTGTACTTTTTGAAAAGCTTCGGTCTGACTCCAGTTGGCACTCTGGGCCGCCGCTTTCTTCAGATCCGGGTATTGGCTGAGCACATCATTGTAGCCACGCGATCGAACGCCGGCGTTCGTATCCGTCTCCTTCCCGATGAGTTCAACATAGCTGCCCTTTTCGCCCATTAGTTTGACGAACTCCTGGGCACCCAAGGTGGCGCCTTGATAATTGTTTGATACAAGCTGAGCCACTGCCACTCCAGTCGCGTTAATTTCGCGGTCAACCAGGAAGGTAGGGATGCCGGCGTTCTTTGCTTTCTTTACCGCTGCGATGCTGGCGTCCGCGCCTGCGTTATCGCAGATAATTGCCGCCGCCTTCCGCGCAATCGCAGTATCAAAGAGTTGATCCTGCTTCACGGCGTCATCGTTATGGACCAGAACCAGAGTGTCGTATCCGAGAGCCTTCGCTTTCGCCTCGGCAGCGTCGGCTTCCGTCTTAAAAAAGGGATTTTCGGGGGACGGTACAATGATAGCGATCAGTTTCTTCTCTTGAGCAAATCCGGCTGGAAGCAGGAACGTGGTGCCGGCCATTAAGAGACTAACGAGAAAACAATGACTCAGATTTTTAATCATTTGGGGGATCAGATTGGACATAGGAGAGTTAGTAATTGGTGGGTTTCAATCGAGGAAACATAGCCGTCCTCGGTTCAAGTTTAAGGGTTAAAAAGCGGTTCAGCATACAGCGAGAAAAGCGGAAGCAAATTCTGCGCTTTATTCTTGGGATATAGTGGTATTTTCTTGCCCGGCTGGTATCACCTCCTTCATTCCGACAGCTAGCCTCGTTTCAGCGCAAGGCGCTGCTGCAGCCTTGCCTGCAATTGGTCGAGCACGACGGCAAGGATTATCACGAGTCCGGTAATGACTTTCTTCCAAAACTCTTGGACTCCGAGAAGAACCAGACCGTTAGTGAGTACCCCGATAACTAATGCGCCAATCAGGGTACCCCAAACCGTACCCCGGCCACCGGCCAAGGAGGTGCCGCCAAGTACGACAGCTGCAATAGCGTTGAGTTCGTAGCTTTCGCCCGTTGCCGGATGAGCTGCTACCAATTGGGAGGCGGTTATCAAACCGGTCATCGCGGCACACATCCCGCAAATCATGTACACTGCCATCTTGATTCGCTGAACGTAGATACCCGATAACTCAGCAGCTCGCTCGTTTCCCCCGACTGCGTAGACTTGGCGCCCGAATGGGGTCTTGCCCGCCACAAACCAGCCAAGGCCCGTAAAAATGACCATAATCCAAATCACAATCGGGATGCCCAGGATCGTGCCAGCCCCGAGGGTTGGGAATCCAGTATTTCCCAGCTGCGGATTGCCGACCAGATTTGGGAAGGTCGCTCCGTCATTACTTAGTTGAGCCAGGCCGCGTGCAACATACAAGGTCCCCAGCGTCGCGATAAAGGGTGCGACATTAAAGCGAGTCACTAGAAGGCCGTTAAACGCCCCCACCAGGATTCCGAGACAAAGAACCAGGAAAATAATGGCAGGGACGTTGAAGTAGACGGCTATGTTGAAAATCGGCAACTCCAGTCCCCGGTCGATGAGCAAACCTGAAACCATGGCGGCCAGACCAACCGTGGACCCCACCGAGAGATCGATTCCGCCTGTGAGAATCACGTAGGTCATTCCGACCGCCATGATGGCGTTTATGGCGGTCTGGCCCACCAGAATGATAAGATTTTCCGTCGTGAAAAAAGATGTGGTGAGCAGAGTGAAGATGCCCATCAAAATCAGCAATGCGATAAAGGCGCGCAGGCGAAACAGAAATACTCCGATGGAAAGCCCCGAAACGCTGGCTGACCCGGCTGAAGGTGACAGAACGGTTGTCATAATAGCTGATCAGTTATGCATCGCTGGTGTCAGATGATTGGGACTCCTCCACACCCACAAGGTCCGTTTGGCGATGAGCGCTTGCAGCGCGCACGAGGCGCTCTTCGGTGACCTCGGCGTGGCCGAAAACACCGCTGACGCGACCCCGGGAAAGCACCAGGATCCGGTCGGGTACGGCCAAAACTTCGGGGAGCTCAGAGGAGACAAAGAGGATTCCGAGACCTTCGTTGGCCAAGCGATTGATAATCTGAAAGATTTCCGCTTTGGCACCGACATCAATTCCTCGGGTCGGCTCGTCCAGCAACAAAACCTTCGGCCGGGTCAATAGGCTTTTCGCTACTACGACCTTTTGCTGATTGCCGCCGCTCAGTGAGGTAATCGGTTGTTCCGGTGAGCGCACCTTAATAGCCAGCTCTTTAATTATTCTGGCCACAGAAGTACGCTCCTCACGATCCGAGATCCAGAAAGAGCGAAGATAATGTCTCAGGCTGGCCAAAGTTATGTTTTGAGCTACCGACAACTGCTGAACCAGCCCGAGGCGTTGGCGATCCTCGGGCACCAGAGTAATTCCACTGGCGATTCGATCAAAGATCGGCTCGTGGCGCAGGGCTTTGCCTGCCAAAGTGATCGTCCCAGTGGCCTCTGTGTGTAAACCCATCAAGCATTCGAAGAGCTCTGTTCGGCCGGCTCCCATCAAACCGTAGATGGCCAGGATCTCCCCTTCACGCAGCGAGAACGACACTCGTCTCAAAGTAAAACCTTTGCCTTCGCGGGGAAGGGTCAGATTTTGAACCTTCAAGAGTTGATGGCCGTTCTGCCTGGCGGCACCGTG
>JAFAQT010000375.1 GCA_019246215.1 Verrucomicrobiota bacterium | reverse complement strand
TTTATCACCTCTGCAGCCGGGTTCGCCCTTGGAGTCCTTCTCACACTCTGGTTACGCGCAAAACGGGATTAAATCCGCTCAGGGGATCCGCGCCCCTATTTCACTCACCAGAACTCAGCGACAACGGCGCTCCGGAGCAACAAGAATCGGGTCGTCGATTGATTTCATCCGTGGAGAGTTGACGTTGCTTTCGCCTGAGTCTGAAGCTATGGTGGTTATAAGTCCTCATTTCCGGGTGACAAATCAAAGCTCGGGCGCAACTGGGGGTGAACAACTAGACCAGCTATGAAGTTCCGCCATCTCGAATACTTCGTTGCTGCCGCTGAGGAGTTGAACTTTACCCACGCCGCCGATCGATTGCACGTTTCTCAGCCGCCGTTCAGCAAGCAGATCCACGACTTGGAAGGAGAACTTGGAATAAATCTGTTCGAGAGAAGGCGAAAAGGGGTCGCGCTCACGCCGGCCGGTAAATCATTCCTGATCGATGCCCGGCGGATTCTCGAGGATTGCGATGACTCAGTCAAGAAAGCGCAGCGGATCAGCCGAGGCGAGGTTGGAGAATTGGCGATTGGCTATATGTCTGCACTGACGCACGATTTTCTGGGTAAGGCACTGGAAGTTTGGCGTCTCACGTCGCCTGGAATCGTGGTTGATTGCATCGAAATGGATTCCGTGGCGCAGGAGAGGGCGCTGCTTGAGGGGCGCATCTCTGTGGGTATCCTGGTACCAAGCGAGCGGCCGATATTAGAGTTATTGCACGTTCGGTTCTTGATTAAATACCCGGTCCGGTTGGCATTACCGAAGTCCCACCCTCACGCAGACAAGCAGGAGATTTCTTTATCGCTGCTGAAGGAGGAACCCTTCATTGGGCTGAATCGGATGTACCCGAATTATGGCGATTGGCTCATGAAAGTCTGTCGGCGCGTAGGGTTCAAGCCGCGAATCGTCAAGGAAGCGGACGGCGCGGCGAGCGCGCTCGCCTTTGTAGGAGCAGGCTTTGGCGTGGCGCTGGTCAGCGAGCCGCTGCAAAAGATACCTGCCAGAAATGTGCTTTTTCGGGATCTGGCTCGAGAAGACAGCGCCTGGATACCGATCGGTGCCGCCTGGAAACCGGACGCGGTCTCCGCTCCCGTCGTTTCCCGCTTCGTCGAGATCCTGGCTCAAATCTGTGCCGGTGGAAACTGAGAGAATCGAGTTCCGGCCATCAAGCTGCTCCAATCAGTCTCGCCTCACGAATGAGGAGGTTCGGGAGTACCTCTTGCCCACAAGAATTCTCAGATTGATGAGCGAGACGGTGCACTAGGTCAGTTCCACTGCGAAGGTTTGTCGGGCAGTGGGGAGGGAGGGGAGCGAATCAGTGACTTCCTTGAGCAGACGCCTGGCTTCCGCAATTCCGACAAGACCGGCTCGATGCAGTCGCCCCGGAGCTTCAAGTTCCCTGGCTAGCCGCAGCGGACCGGCATCCAGACCGACAAAGCTGCAATCTGCAATCAGGCAGTGAACCGCCTCTTTGGAAAGCCGGTCATCCCCGCAGTAGAAAACGACCAAGCGTTGCAGCCGACCAGGTCGATGAGAAGCGTGGGGAATGAAAGACGCTGGAATAGTGCTGAAGGCTTTGACAACGCGAGCATCTGGAACCTTCTTGGCCAACTCCTCGCCGGCCGTGGTCGACCCAGGCAAAGAGCGTACCATCCGGCCGTTCGGATTCCATTCGAGAGGGTTTGTGACATCCACCACCGTTTTGCCTTCCAACGGTCCCGCTGCTGCCAGCGCATCGTCGACGCTCCAGAAATTCGGCGAGAACAAGATGACATCGCCAAAGACAGCAGCTTCTGCGACCTCTCCAAAAGAAGTCCCCTGGCCTGCTTCTTCCACAAGTGCTTTCAGCCGGTGTGGATGACGCGAACTGAAGAAGATTTGGTGCCCGGCTCTAGCCCATAGTTTCCCCAAACTGCCACCGACTTTTCCGGCTCCAATAATCCCGATCTTCATATTATTCCCTTCCTAATGTTCTCGCTAAGCATCGGAATTCTCAGATATAGGGAGATTCCCCCCATTTTTGACTTCGATCCTAAGTTTGGTTCTCAAGGATCTACAAAGGGGTTGCCGCTAGCGCAACTCTGGCAAAAGGAATTTCGGCGCGATTCTTATCGGTTCCCAATACTTTCTTCGAAGGGTTACTATTGCTTTTGTCTATGGCGCCTTGCACCAAAACGGATCACTCCTTAAAAGACAGGTCCAATGAGTGCCCTTCGGCGCATTCCAGGCGCGCCTTAGTTGAAGCTGTTAGGGAGAGTTAACGCGCCGAAGCTGCTTATTGTTCGAATCACTTCTCCTTTAGGGCTAACAGACGCACTAGCAACGTAATTGTGCGACTCAGATAGCAGAATTGATTTCCTGCATCGGAGGCCCCAGGACTCACACCCCACTACCAGGGTCGAGTCTGATCGCCACTACAACTGAGTGTACCGTCCGCATATAATGGTGACATCGCCGCAAGTCAGTTGGCTGTTTTTCAAGAGCCAACTGGCCGCGGCCCAGAGGGTGGCGTTGAAAATGGGCCGGCGGCGGCGTTGCTCTTTGGCTACGTATCGATTTAGATATGCGCCCTCCTCGCGCCTTGCGGCGGTCCATTTTGAACGCAACGATGTCATCATTAAATGAGAGACGGTACACTAGCCAAATCCTTCCTTTCAGGTTTTGGTGAAACCTGTGCAATTTTGTGGTTTACCTCTGATTCCGGTTCTTTGGTTATAAGCAGTGAGGCGCGCTGACAGAATTCAGGTTAATGCACGGGTTCCGCTTGCTCACCGAGTCGCCGGGCCAGAGTAACTAACTCGCTGTAGTTTTCGAGACCGGTCACAAAACGATCAGGAATGCCTGATAGCCCAACCTGTGCACCGACGAGCGCGCCAGTCAGGCAGGCACGTGACATGTTTTGTCCACCGCCGTTGAGGGCGTGAAGAACGGCAGACTCGAAATCGTTGCGAAATCGCGCACCCAAGTAATACGCAGCCGGCAATTGGTGATAAATCGCACAAGGCATTCCATACGCGATCGATACCTTCCATGCCGGTTCAATTCTAATTGCAGGGTCTTCCACGGCTTCGGCCATGTACGAGGGCGTCAGCAGTGCATCCGGGGAGGAGAATTTGCCTCTCCTCGGGGCACCCGGGTCACCAGGGCGAGGCATGGTCCTATTATGGCCAGTAACCACATGGAATGGCAAGTTCCCTGCCTTTACCTGGACCATAAGCTTATCGGACAAAACGGAGTCCAGCTTCTCGCCAGTCACCAACAGAGCAACTACGCAGTTGAACGCTGTCGTCATAGCGACAATCGCTTCGTCAGACTGCGTCAGCATGCAATTGGCTGAAACTGTCGCCGCCACTTTTTGGGGGCTGATCGCGTAGCGGGCGGCCAGTACCACGGCTCTCTCTGCAGCTTCCGTCGTATCGGCATGCCCTCCAACCCGGTCCCAGCCGAGCTTTTGCCCGACGCGGCGCCGATAAGCTTCTCGGATGGATTGGTTAGTGTACCCTCCCGGACCGTGCATGGGGGTTCCGTCCAGATGCGACAGAAGCTCACGGTCCAGACGTTCGGTAAAGTCCTCTTCGTTGTATCCACCATTCTCAACCAGCGAACGCAATAACATCACCAGAATGAGTCCGGTTTGGGATGACTGTCCTGCTTTCATGCCTGCATGATAACGGCCCGGTTTCGGGTCCGTGTACCCAGTGATCCAATCCCCGTAATCCTCGCGCAATTCCGTGAGGTCGTAGTACCAATGTGGACCGAGTCCTAGCGCATCGCCAATCAGCGCGCCTATGACAGCGCCAGCCGCACGCTCCGCAATTTTCATAGTTTAACTCTTTTCTTTCTCAGCATCTTTGCAAGTCAGTGATACCTTTGGGGAACTTGATGAACATTGCGGGAGCCAGTTCTGGAGTTCAGTGTTTCTGCTGCGATGGCTAGTGTGGAGAAAGTCGGCAAAGGTATGACGGGAAAAGTCAAACGCGAACCTGAGGAATAGATTCATGTTCGAAGAACTCGCAAGATTGCTCGCTTGGCTAGTTCCCATTGTATTGCTCGCCGTAATCATCCTGCCGCAAATGGTTCGGATCCTGCGCGAGTACGAGCGCGGTGTGATTTTCCGTCTAGGCAAGCTGCTCGGCACGAAGGGGCCGGGGTTAATTTTTCTCATCCCGATGGTCGACCGCATGGTAAAGATGGATTTGCGTGTGGTGACTATCGACGTCCCGCGCCAGGAAGTCATGACGCGCGACAACGTTCCGATGACGGTAGATGCGGTGGTTTATTTTCGGGTCACCGATCCAGCGTCGGCGGTTGTGCAAGTGGAGCAATATCTAAAAGCGACTTGGCTTATTTCGCAGACCATTTTGCGCAGCGTGCTCGGGCAGGCTGAACTCGATGAAGTGTTGTCGCAGCGCGACAAGATAAATATGAGGCTGCAGGAGATCATCGATCGACACACGGAACCATGGGGAATCAAAGTGACTGCCGTAGAGGTCAGAGACGTTATATTGCCCGACAGCATGAAGCGCGCTATGGCCGGCCAGGCCGAGTCAGAGCGGGAGCGCCGCGCAAAAATCATCAACGCCGAAGGCGAGTTTCAAGCCGCAGAAAAACTGGTGCAGGCGGCCTCAATGATCTCCTCGCAGCCAATCGCCCTGCAACTGCGCTTCTTACAGACGATGAAAGAAGTTTCGAGCGAGCACAGCACCACGACTTTTCTGCCGGTGCCGATTGATTTGTTTGCGCCTTTTATCAAAAGCTCCGGATCCTCGGAGAGCTCGTAAACAAAAAGAGCTGTCAATATCAGTCGAGAAAGAGACGAGCATCGCTCGGTGAGATCTCCATATTCTGCTCAGAATGGCCAGAACCCGAACGGCGGAGGAGTCAAAACCCGGCCGCGATAATAGCCGGGATCGCTGTAGAAGCGATTGTAATATCGTTGATTATTGTCGCCTGTATTGACCTGGTATTGCCGGCTGCGCGGAATTGATCCGAACACAATTACCGGCGTGCCCACCGAGACCGCATTGAAGAATGCTATGGCGTTCCGTTCCGGCATTCGAACGCAGCCGTGGGAGGCAGGATAACCCGGAAGATAGCCAGCGTGCATTCCTATCCCGGGCGCAAACTGCATAAAATACCGCATAGGTGCATTGACAAACCTGGTACCTGCCGGCGTGGGCATATCCACATCTGCATCCGCAACGACCGTCCGGTTCCAGCGATCTACCATACGCCCGTAGATACTCGAAACGTGGTTCAGATCCTTGTCGGTGATATGAAAGGTTCCGACAGGGGTCAAGTGACCAGGGCGTCCCGAGCTGATCTGGGATTCCATGACGGCTCGATCGTGGTAGAGGAGGTAAGCTTTCTGTTCCGTGAGGTCGAGTTGCACTGAATATTGGGCGAACGCGACTCGTACTACACACTCAAGCGTGAAAAAGGCGAACACCAAAGGCTTCATGTTGCTAAACGAGTGTTGCACTATTTAAAACGCAGCGCCTAAACGGATAGGTTAGCTTAGTCACGACCGCTGATCAATTGACACGGGCGGAATCTATGGGTTGCCGCTCGACAACCTCTTCAATCCGGAATTTAGTTCGGACAGAATGGAACCGGCTGTGGACGTTGGCAAATTGCGAAAGGAATACACGTTGTCGGGACTCTTCAGAAAGGATCTTTCTCCCGATCCCTTTGAGCAATTCAAACTTTGGTTTAAAGAATCGGTCCGCACCGCTGGGCCCCGGGAACCGAACGCAATGACATTAGCGACAGCATCGCGCGAAGGAGCTCCGTCAGTCCGCGTTGTGCTGCTCAAGAGCTTTGATGAGCAGGGTGTGACATTTTTCACTAATTACGAAAGCCGCAAGGCGCAGCAGCTGGCAGAAAATCCACAGGCAGCGTTGAATTTCCATTGGCCCTGGCTGGAACGGCAAATCCAAATCGAGGGCGTTGTTGAGAAAGTCGGCCGGGAGAAGTCGAAGGCATATTTTGATCAGCGACCCATCGGAAGCCGATTGGGCGCCATTGTGTCCAAACAAAGCTCGGTGATCGAGAGCCGATCGGTATTGGAGCAGCGCCTCTCCGCCCTGCAGGCGGAATATCCAAACGTTGATCCTCCGCTTCCGGAATTCTGGGGAGGTTACCTGCTGATTCCGGAACGCTTTGAATTCTGGCAGGGACGTGAAAATCGATTGCACGATCGTTTTCTTTACACGCGATGCGCGAACGCGGGCTGGAAGATCGATCGGTTATCGCCCTAGTGTACCGTCTCCTAAATCGCTTAAGTTTCGCCGTAGGCCAGTTGGCTGTTTTTCAAGGCGCGAACGAAGATGCCAATCTCTGGATTGATACGGTCGATCGAGCAACGCGGGAAAACAGCCAACTGGCGGGCGCCCAGAGGATTGCTGCGTGCTCGTCGGTTACGTATCAATATAGAAATGCGCCCTCCTTGCGCCTTGCCGGCGGTCCATTTTGAAGGCAACGACATCACAAGTATATGCGAGACGGCGCACTAGCCTGCATATTTCATAGCCCCGTAAGGTTGCATGATACTTGTAGATTGTGGCGCTTTTGAAGCTAGCCTTTGAGATAGCTTATCGGGGATTTGTTTCAGAGACTACCCGAGGGCTTTGGCCGTAGGGCTTTTGGGCTTTTGATCCCCGAATTTTCGACGAAATCGGAGAAAGCTCCGCTGACAGGGCAGCGTGTTATGTTTCCTTGGAGCGACGGCGGTTGGCAACACGGGAATTTAACCGTCTTCGGCCACCAACCCTGCCAGAGCACGATGAACCTGTGCAAAGAGCTTCTGGAGGGGAAAGGCCGA
>JAFAQT010000345.1 GCA_019246215.1 Verrucomicrobiota bacterium | reverse complement strand
GGCGTAGGGCATTAGCATGACTGCAATCCTTTTGGCGATGATGCTGATAGTAACGCTCGGCCCAGACACAACGGGACAAACTCTGGTCAGCAAAAAGATGGAGGGCGTGCCGGAGGTGTTTGTTACAAGCCCTACGTTTTTGAACGTGGCGGGATTTTCCCGAACGTTTGGTCACTGGAGCTGTTCCGCCAAGGCATTGGAGCGCCTGAACATCACCGCCGAATCGATCGCGGTCGTCGCCAATCTCGGAGAGCAAGCGCGGAGCGATCTTAGGGCCGGCACCAGGCAAGGAACCGAACAGATCATGATCGGGATGAGAAGCAAAAAGCTCCTCGATGCGCTGCCGATAGAGGGCCAGCTGCTTTTCGACCGCAAAAAGCATCTGCACCAGACTCAGAGCCAAGAGGCTCTTCGCTTTGACAGTGGGTGCGCTACCAGCAAATTCGGTAGCCCGAGCAAAGATCTCCATGCGTCTAGGCCCCTGGTCGCTACCCCAGAGCCGGCGGCTGTGCAGGAAGTTCTGCCACTTTCGCTTGCCGGCTTGCGCCAGCGCTTGGGGAGTAGGAAAGCGCTCTAAAAACATCCAGGCCGAGACACTGGTCCAATCCTCAAAGGCCTCCAGAGCCGCGGGATAATATTCTGCCAGGGCGTGGCGGAGCTGCTGAATAAAGGCGCTGCGTTGTTCACTCAGAGTGACTTCATCCCGACAGAGTAAGCGCAATTCTTTGATCAGCGGCTCCTCTGGCTTGAGGGCTTTCCAGCCCTGCCCATCGACACGCAACGCGTCGGCAAAACTCCACGCATCCAACTGATCGTCCTTGACCCCACTGGGCGCTTTGCGTTCTCGATAGGCTTGAGCGCTCTTGGGATTGAGCGGATAAACCATCATGCCAGCTTCCAACAATTGCTCGACCACCGCTCCCTGACTGGTCTCGATGGCAAAAGGAATCGAGCCGTAAGGCTGGAGTTTCTCACGAAACTTCTTCCACCCTGAAGCGGAGTGTTCGATTTGGAAGTTTTCGATCACTTTACCTGTTTGATCGACAACGACGACGCAGTGTGTTTGGCTGGCCCAATCCAAAGAGCCAAAGGCCCGGTGTTGCTGCCATGGCTCGGGGTTATGCATGGTCCTGTTCTGCTGCTTAGGGGTTTTGCGTCGCTTTGCCCTGCTGTCCATCGAGCTGATATAATGGCCTTCGTGAGGCGGCTTTCTATTAGATGTCGGAGCAAGGGCCGCTGGCTCGGCCGGTAGTCTTAGCTTAACCCTCTTGGGATGAGCTAGGTAGGACCGTGATCGAGCCAGGGCAGGACGTCCGCCGGCGCCATTGTGGCCGACGGCGCAGTTATTCACAAGCTCGCTCCGCTTCGCTGTCCGGGGCCGCTTCGCTCGCTCATGAATAACTCCGACACTGATATCAGCTAGTGCCGACCGGTCTGACGCAACTCCTGGCGCAATTTTAAGACGGTGTTCTCCGGCAGAACCCCGCCGAAGCTTGTGAGCGGGTAAATCAGTGAGTTACGGCCAATGATGGAACCCGGGCTGATCACTGTGTGGCAGCCGATCTCTGCCCGATCGCCGACAATAGCTCCAAATTTGCGAAGGCCGGTCGAAATGAAATTGGATTCCGTCCTTACGCCGATCTCTTTTCGATCCAGCCGGATATTGGAGAGGATGACGCCGGCACCAAGATGGACTTGATAGCCTAATACCGAATCGCCCACATAATTGAAGTGAGGTATTTCGGCGTCATTAAACACGATACAATTTTTGAATTCGCACGAATTGCCAAGCACGACACCGTCGCCGATGATCACGTTTTCGCGTATATAACAACCGCTTCTTATTTCGCAATTGTTTCCGATCCAGGCTGGGCCCTTGATGGTCGCTCCATTTTCAATCACTGTTCCGCCGCCAATATAGACATTCTCACTTATGTATGGTCTGCCCACAACGCGACCGTAAACAGCCGGCTTCAGGCGGAACTGCAGATAGCTGCCGATCTGCTTCAGGACATCCCACACCTGCGCGCTGTTATCGAAAATGGTTCGATGCTCTGTCTGATCGAGGTTGAGGTAGTTCGATGGCGAAAACATAAGGGGAAGGAAAGAAGAAGGAATCGTACTCAGGAGTCAAAAAAGGAATTAGCCCAATTTCTTGATGAGTTGCTGACCGTCTTTTGTGTCTTTGATGTGCCAGCCGAGCGATTCAATTTCGATACGGATGGTATCGCTTCGCGACCAGTTCCTGTCAGCACGCGCTTGAGCCCTCTTTCCGAGGAGGGTAGCGACATTTTTAGGAACGGATTCCGTGTCTTCGTGCAGTTGCAACACTTGATTGATTTGTTCCCACCAATTCAGAAGCGCCGCCGCTTGACCCGCTGTCAATTGGCCATGATCGACCAGGCGGTTCGTTTCCCGAATCTGATTAAACAATTTGGCGAGCGCAGCGGAAATGTTCAGATCCTCATCCAAAGCTGCAAAAAATCCGTTGGATTTTGCGGCTGAAAATTCTGGATCCTGAACAGCCTGCCCGGCAATAGCCTGAAGGCGTCTGATCCACTCGTCGATTCGAAGCAAGGACTGCCGTGCTTCGCCCAGTCCATCGAATGTGAAGTTCAGCGGCAAACGGTAGTTCACCCGGATGAGGGCGTAACGCAGTTCGCGACCAGAAAAGCCTTTGTCAAGCAGATCGCGCAAGGTGAAAAAGTTGCCGAGGGATTTCGACATTTTTTGTCCCTCAACGAAAAGATGGGCGTTGTGCAGCCAATATCGGACAAACTTTTTTCGGTTCACGCTTTCCGATTGTGCAATCTCCGCCTCGTGATGCGGAAAGATGTTATCGACGCCGCCGCAATGAATATCGATTTCAGGTCCAAGAATCCGGTTCGCCATTGCGCTGCACTCAATATGCCAACCTGGCCTACCTTTGCCCCATGGAGTTTCCCAACCGACGGAACCATCCTTTTCATCCCATGCTTTCCACAACGCAAAATCCCCGATGTTCTCTTTCTCGTACTCGTCACTCTGAATCCTGCCGGTCGGCTTCAGCTCTGCCAGATTGAGATGCGCGAGTTTGCCGTAATCCGGGTATTTGCTGATTCGAAAGTAGATTGAACCATCTTCAGCCTGGTACGCGATGTCCTCCTGTAGAAGCTGTTCGATCATCTCGATCATCTTCGCGAGATTTTCCGGTCCAGTTGCGGCCGGAAAATGGGTGGCGCGCTTGATTCGTAGCGAATCGATGTCCTCAAAAAAGCTCTTCTTATACCTCGCTGTAAATTCTGGTAACGAAATGCCTGCTTCCCGGCTGCCGCGGATCGTTTTATCGTCCACGTCCGTGAGGTTCATGACCCGTTCCACCTGGAATCCTCTTGCTTCCAAGTGTCGCTGCAAAAGGTCTTCGAAGACATACGCTCTAAAATTTCCAATGTGTGCAAACGAGTAAACCGTCGGCCCGCACGTATAAACTTTAACATTGGGCGGGTCGATTGGTTCGAACGCTTCTAACCTCCGGCTGTAGGTGTTGTAGAAATGGATTGCCATTGGAACTCTAAGCGCCTGGCGCTTCTTGTATTGATTGCTGACCGCGATAGGTAGTGACCCGTTAGACGATGCACTAGACGAGCCTCCCTCCGGATTCCGCCGGGAATCGCGATTTAATCTGCTGGACACTCGCAACCGCCATCGCAGCGATGCCCTCCCCTTTCCCGATGAAACCGAGACCTTCGTTGGTTGTGGCTTTAACGCCGATACGCTGTGGCGAGATCTGCAATGTTTCAGATAATTTTGTTTTCATCGCCGGCAGGTGAGCGCTGACCCTTGGCGCCTCAGCGATAAGTGAACAGTCGATGTTGACGATAGCCAGTTGCCTGGTGGTGAGGATCGCTTGGACTCGTCGCAGGATTTCCTGGCTGTCGATCCCTTTGATCGAAGGATCCGTGTTCGGAAAATGGTGTCCGATATCTTTCTCTCCAGCGGCTCCGAGGAGAGCGTCTGCGATTGCGTGGGTTAAAACATCCGCATCGGAGTGGCCGTCCAACCCGCGGTGGTGCGGAATCTCGACGCCGCCTAGAATTAACTTTCGGCCTTCAATCAGACGGTGCACGTCATAACCGATTCCAACGTAGCTCATGGATATATTTTGGTGAGGTGGTTTCGGTCCATTTTGCCGTTCCAGGCAACCACTGAGAGTTTTCCATTTTGAATCGCGCTCGGAGCGACAGTCAACCGTCCGCCGGCACACTTGACCAAAAGTACGCCTGCTGCAATATCCCACCAATTCACGCTTCGTTCGATGTAAGCATCGAAGCGGCCGGTTGCCACGTAGGCGAGGTCGAGTGCAGCGCTGCCCATCATCCGACACTTTCTGGCTCGGGTAAGCAGATCCTGAAATACCGAAAGGCCAACCTCTAGTTCTGCTCTCGTCTTCGACATGCCAACGGAGACCACGGATTGCGAGATATCCGTGGATTGGCTGACCTCGATCGGCTTGTTGTTCAGATAAGCCTTTCCGCCGAGTTCGGCGTGCCATAGCTCATCTCGCATTGGATCGTAAATTACCCCTACGATGATCTCACCCTTCTGACGCAGCGCGATGGAAATGCAGAAATGAGGGATGCTGTAGAAGTAATTGACCGTCCCGTCAATCGGGTCGATGACCCATTCAAATTCGGTGGCGGCATTTTCGGCGCTGCCTTCTTCGCCGAGGATCGCGTGGTCGGGAAACTTCTCCAGAAGAAGTTCCGTGATGAGGGCTTGAGAACGCACATCAAGCTCCAGTTTAATATCGTGAGCTTCTTCGAAATTCACTTTGAGCGGCCGGCCGAAGTGTTCCTTAACCAATGCGCCGGCTGCGCGAGCCACCTTAATGGCGGCGTCGAGATATTGATTCATAACGCAGTCACTATCGGCGGCCCATGATCGATGTCGAGGGGGAAGGCGACTCGATTTTGGGCTGATCACGTTAATGGAATTACCTAAAAATTTAAAGGTGTAACAAATTCTGATTGACGATCTAACGAATGTTCGTTAGTCAAGCGAATAGAAATGACATTAATTTCTTATCCTCCGCAACTGCGGAATGAAAGGGGGGATAACTGATGCCAGCTGCAAAAAAAGCTGCCGCTAAGCCAGCAGCCAAGAAACCGGCTCCCGCTAAGAAAGCGCCTGCCAAGAAGGCTCCTGCTAAGAAGGTCGCGAAAAAGGCTGCTATGCCGGTGAAGAAAAGCGCCGTTAAGAAGTAGAACGCGAAATAGTTCATATCGGTCGTTTGCTTGAACAGGAGGAGATTGATCTCTCCTCCTGTTTTTTTCGCGCCGCCTCGATGCTTTGGCTCAACGCTTCTTGTATCCAAGGGCCTTGGCGACGATTTCGTCGACGGGCCAGAGGCGACCAATTCCTTCGTAACCGCAAGCTAACATGCCTTCTTCCGGCCCGATGAAATCGACGCCGCGGTGTCTGAGGGTTTCGACGTTCGCAACTGTGGCGGGGTGAAGCCACATCTTACCATTCATTGCAGGGGCGAGCAGCAGGGGTGCTTCGGTAGCGAGTACGATCGACGTTAGAGCGTCGTCGGCAAATCCGTGCGCAAGTTTGGCGATGATGCCGGCAGTGGCCGGGGCGATCAAAACCAGATCGGCGCGGTCGGCAAGCTCGATATGCCCCGGATGCCAGCTTGCCTTTTCGTCGAAGATGTCGGCGGTAACCGCATGGCGCGATAAGGTTTGCAAAGTAAGCGGCGTAATAAACTCGGTCGCGCCGGCCGTCATCACGATATGCACTGAGCGCTCCTGCTTGCTCAACTTGCTGGCTATGTCAGCCGCTTTGTAGGCGGCAATCGAAGCTGTCACTCCGAGGATGATGTTCATGGGAGCCAGTTCATTCCACATTCTGGACTTGTTCGCGGATCTTTTCCAACTCGGCTTTGCACAGGACGACAAGCTGTGAGATCTCGGCGTCGTTTGCTTTTGCGCTGAGTGTATTGAGTTCGCGGCCGAGTTCCTGGCTGATGAACTCCAGGGTTCGTCCGATCGCCTGCTGTTGATTTGCCGTCTCGATAAATTGATCCAAATGCGATTCGAGCCGGCTTAATTCCTCTGAAAAATCAGAACGTTCGGCGAAAAACATCACATCTTTTGTTAGGCGATCGTCGTCCAGATTTATCTCGAGGCCGAATTTATGGACGCGTTCGAGGAGAAGCGCGCGATACCGCTTCGCGACCCGTGGTTGAAGATTTCGAACTCTTGAGAGAGCACGACCGATGGACCGGATCCGGCCAAGCAACTCCTTGTGGATGTTAGAACCTTCTCTTGCGCGCATCTTGAGAAGCCGCTTGAGCGCAAGGTCCAAAGCAATATCGACAGCGGACCGAATGCGGGAGTCAAGAATCACCTGCTCTGAAGCCGAGATAATGCCCGGCAACCGCAGAATAGTTTCAATCGTTATCTCGCCGGGCAGTGCGAGCTCTTTCTGGAGTTGTCGGAATTTTGCAAGATACAGCTTCGCCAGATCGGAATCGACGGATGGTTGATTGCGTGCTGCGGGACTGGAGGCGGAGATCGTAAGGATGATCCGACCGCGATGTAAGCTGCGATCGATCTTGGAACGGAGATCAGTTTCAAGTGACGCCAGCGCGGCCGGAAGATTCATCAATATTTCGGTTTGTCGTTTGTTGACCGACTGAATCTCCGCCATGACCCTGGTGCCCTGGCTGATTGCTTGCCCGCAACCGTAACCTGTCATGCTGTGCATAGGGGTCAATCGGTCCCGCGGATCTCTGCGCGGGATATCAGGAGGCAAGATGGTACTGCTGCAGAGACTTTACGGTCAGTCCCTTAGTTTGGATGGAACGCATCGCCCAAATACTTGCTTCGACACCACTGATGGTAGTTAGGATTGGAATACGCCGCTCGACAGCGGTGCTGCGGATTTTGACTTCGTCCTTCCTCGGAGTCTTGCCGGCGGGGGTATTGATAATGAGAGCAATCTCGTCGTTCTTCATCATATCAATGACGTGCGGTCGTCCTTCGCTCAGCTTGAAGAGGCGATGTACAGTCAAACCGGCAGCAGTTAACGCAGCAGCGGTTCCGTTTGTAGCATAAATGATAAACCCAAGGTCAACGAGGTCCTTCCCGAGTCTGACGATATTAATTTTGTCCGCGTCCTTGACGCTGAGAAAAACGTTACCTCCGGTTGGCAGTGGCGGTTGTGCGGCCATCTGAGACTTCGCGTAAGCCAGACCGAGGTCCTGGGAGATTCCCATGACCTCTCCTGTCGCCTTCATTTCGGGTCCGAGCGTGATATCGATGCCTGGGAAGCGGATGAAAGGAAAGACTGCTTCCTTCACGGAATAATGTGCCGGTATCACTTCCTTGGTGAATCGAAGTTCCGACAATGTCTTACCGGCCATCACCTTGGCGGCGAGTTTGGCGAGCGGAACGCCGATCGCTTTACTAACGAATGGTATCGTGCGCGAAGCTCGGGGATTTACCTCCAGCACGTAGACCTCTTCATCTTTGATGGCGAACTGGACATTCATCAGTCCGCGAACTTCAAGCTCGCGTGCCATGGCCTTGGTGGCAGACGCAATCGCGCTCAAAACGCTGGGGGAAAGAGAAAAAGCTGGAATCACGCACGCGCTGTCGCCACTGTGAATGCCAGCCTCTTCAATATGCTGCATGATCGCGCCGATCACCGTAACTTCCCCGTCGGAAATACAATCCACGTCCACCTCGGTGGCGTCTTCCAGGAAACGATCAACGAGAACCGGCCTTTCTGGGCTGGCCTCCACAGCGGTTCGGACATAGCGTCGCAAGTCATCTTCCTGGTAAACGATTTCCATCGCGCGCCCGCCTAGAACAAAGGATGGCCGAACCAGAATTGGGTAGCCAATCGCATTTGCGACGTTTACAGCTTCTTGTTCATTGGTGGCTGTACCGTTCGGTGGTTGATTAAGTCCGAGACGACTTAACATGGCGGAAAAATGCTTTCGATCCTCCGCCATTTCAATGCTCCTTGGCTGAGTGCCGATGATGTTCACGCCATTTGCTTGAAGAGCGTTTGCAAGATTGAGAGGTGTTTGTCCGCCAAATTGCACTATCGCCGCCCAACATTTTTCATGCTGATAAAGATTAAGGACATCTTCGAGTGTTAGTGGTTCGAAATAAAGCTTGTCGCTGGTATCATAATCGGTCGAGACGGTTTCCGGATTCGAATTAACCATGATCGTCTCGAAATTTTCCTCTTTCAGCGCGAATGCGCAATGCACGCAGCAGTAGTCGAACTCAATTCCTTGCCCGATGCGGTTGGGGCCGCCGCCAAGTATCATTATTTTCTTTCGGTCGCCAAGGGCAGTCTCGTCTTCGTCTCCGTATGTCGAATAGTAGTAAGGAGTGTAGGCCTCAAATTCGGCGGCGCACGTGTCGACCAGGCGATAGGTCGGGAGCACGCCCTCCTTGATTCGCTTCGAGCGCAGTGCACTCTCCGTCGATTTGGTGAGGAAGGCTAGCTGGCGGTCCGAAAATCCAAATCGTTTTGCTCGCCGCAGATTGTACGAACCGCCGGCGATCTTTTGTTCTTCTTCAACGATTTGTCGGATCTGTTCCAAGAACCAGGGGTCGATACTGGTAAGTTGGTGGAGCCTGTTGATCGTGAATCCGGCCAGCAGCGCGTAACGAATGTAGAAGATGCGATCCCATGAAGCGTTCACAAGCTTGCGTTGGATTTCTTCCAGGTCCCAGCTGCCAAAACTATCGCGTGGTTCCCGGTCTTCACCGTCCGCTCCGAGCCCGAAACGTCCAATCTCAAGTGATCGAAGCGCCTTCTGTAACGACTCCTTGAAGGTTCGACCTATCGCCATGGCTTCACCGACACTTTTCATTTGGGTAGTGAGAGTCGGATCGGCCTGGGGAAACTTTTCAAAAGTAAAGCGAGGGACTTTTACTACGCAGTAGTCGATCACTGGTTCGAAACTGGCGGGGGTTTCGCGAGTGATGTCATTTCGGATTTCGTCCAGGTTATATCCGACCGCTAGTTTGGCAGCGATCTTTGCAATTGGAAATCCAGTCGCCTTGGACGCCAACGCGGAAGATCTGGAGACTCGGGGATTCATCTCAATCACCACCATCCGTCCATTTTGCGGACTGACGGCAAATTGGATATTTGATCCGCCGGTCTCAACGCCGATTTCGCGAATCACGGCGAACGAGGCGTCGCGCATAATCTGGAACTCGCGATCCGTGAGTGTTTGCGCAGGGGCTACTGTGATTGAGTCTCCGGTATGGATCCCCATCGGATCGAGGTTTTCGATTGAGCAGATCACGACGCAGTTGTCTGCCCGATCGCGCATGACCTCCATCTCGAACTCTTTCCAGCCGAGCAATGACTCTTCGATCAGCACTTCTTGAACCGGCGATTGCTCCAGTCCACGCCGAACGATCTCCTCGAATTCCTGCCGGTTGTAAGCGATTCCACCGCCAGCACCTCCCAGAGTGAAGGCAGGCCGGATAATGAGCGGAAAGGATCCAATGAGGCCCGCAATTTCCTTCGCATCCGCCACGTTGTGCGCTGTGCCGGATTTCGCGACGTCCAAGCCGATCTCAAGCATCGCCTGCTTGAACAATGCGCGATCTTCGCCTTTGGAAATGGCTTCCGCATTAGCGCCGATCAATCGGACCTGGTATTTTTCCAGAATTCCTGCGCGGAAGAGTTCCATCGCGCTGTTTAGAGCTGTCTGGCCTCCCAGCGTGGGCAGGAGAGCGTCCGGTCTTTCCCGTTGGATAATTTTTTCAAGGATCTCAAGCGTAATAGGTTCAACGTAAGTTCGTGCGGCGAACTCGGGGTCAGTCATTATCGTCGCCGGATTGGAATTGACCAAGATCACTTCGTATCCCTCTTCGTTCAAAGCCTTGCAGGCCTGAACTCCGGAATAGTCGAACTCACACCCTTGGCCGATGACGATTGGACCGGAGCCAACTAGCAGAATCTTGTGGAGATCTCTGTTCTTAGGCATGGGCGTTGGCAGATTAGCGGACGATGTGCAAACGTCAAATGCGGAAAGACGCGTTTGCTGGCACCTCGCCTCTATGCCGACGCCCTCACTCGCCGATAGGCGGATATGCCTGGTTATAGGCGCTGCTCAATTTCGAGAAGGCAACCGAGGGCGACGATGAAGCCGGAGGTTACTCGTTTGTCGGAAGTAATAACTCCATTATTATTAGTTATGAACTTCATTCCGAGAGATCTGCAAGACCGCTCGTAAACAGATCTCGCAAAGGTATTCGATCCAGCACTACGGAGTAACGCCGACAGCTCGCCGGACCTTCGCCATCGTTTGCTGCGCAGTTGTGCGCGCTCGCAATGCGCCGTCCGCCAGGATGCGATCGACATGGCCGGGATCGGCCTCGAGTTCCGCCCGGCGCTGTCTCATCGGGGCAAAGCTGTCCCAGATTACCGCAAACAGCTTTTTCTTGAATGCCCCGTAGCCGACGCCTCCGAGTAGAAAATCGCGTTCCATGGATGCAAGCATGTCGGGAGTGGCAAACAGCCGGTACAGCGAAAATATGGCCGACTTGGCGGGATCCTTTGGCGCTTGGACGGGCGTCGAATCCGTCACAATACTCATTACTTTTTTTCGTAACGCGTTTTCAGGTAGGAATAACTCAATCGTGTTACCGTAGCTTTTGCTCATTTTCTGACCGTCCAATCCGAGGATCGTAGCGACGTCTTCGCGAATGTTCGGTTCCGGCAACTTGAACACCTTCCCGTACAGTTCATTAAACTTGATCGCGATATCGCGGGTAATCTCAAGGTGCTGCTTTTGATCTTTCCCGACTGGTACCACGTCGCTGTCGTAAAGCAGGATATCGGCTGCCATGAGCACAGGATAAGCAAATAAGGCGTGAGACGAAGGGATACCGTGTGACAACTTGTCCTTGTAAGAATGGCTTCGCTCCAAGAGTCCCATCGGCGTGACGTTGCTCAGGATCCAAGCCAATTCCGTGACCGCCGGGACGTCAGATTGTCGAAAAAAACAAGCCTTGGAGGGATCAAGCCCGCAGGCGAGGGAATCGATCGCGACTCCGCGGACGAGCTCTCTCAGGACCGCAGGATCGCGGATTGTGGTGAGAGCGTGATAATCGGCGATGAAATAGAATGCCTCTCCCTTTTCCTGAAGCTCGATAGCAGGACGGAGGGCCCCGAAATAGTTCCCAATATGCAAGGCCCCCGTCGGCTGAAATCCGGTGAGATAACGCACCATGCGGAACCCTGACAAAAGCAGGCTCGGTGGTCAAGAGGCGTCCAAAGAGGCGTGTCTCGGCGCAGGAAAGTGGAGAAGGCTGAGAAACGCACAAGCTCGCTTACGGCGAAACATCAAAACGCCGCGTCCGGTGGCAATCCCTGGAAATGAGCAGACGCCATGTTTCCTCCTTTCCAATCCGATTTTTCTCCCCAGCCGCGTTCCAAGCGGCTTTGCAGCGCGAAAAACACAAGCGCTTTGGCTTGTAATCGTCGGGCTAAGTCCATCTCGCGATTTGGCGCTGTTCTTCGCCGATAAGTTTATCCCAAATCTTTCGGTGTTCGGGTTCGTAGCGATTATCCTGCAGTTCGGCCATTTGACGACGGACATCGATCAAGGCGTCCAACTGCGGTAAGAGGCTGAGATACAGTTCGCGGAGAAAGCGGGTCGCCCCGGCGTCGCGTTCCCAGATCGCTCCAAACGAATCGACAAAGTCGATGGCATAAGTGTAATCACCACGCTGATTATGCTGCCAGAGCTCAGGAGAAGGTTCGGGTTGATCGAGCAAGAGCGGCGCCAGATAGAGATTCTGCAACATCCCGCGTTTGTAGCGTTCAATTGCGCCCGATTCGTCATCAAACTCGAACAAGGTGAGAGCCCATCCAAAGAAGAACCCCGGGTCTTCGAGATCATCCGGATACGATTGGCGATACCACGTAAAAAATTCATTGGCGCCTTCAAATTGGCTAAGCAGAAGCTGCAGAAGCGGGACCAGAAATCGCACACCTGAATGATCCGCGGGATCGACAAACAGCAATTCCTCGCCGATCGAGACGGCTTCATTCAATTCACCCTTTTGCCAGGAAACTAACAAACGCCCATGTTGCGCTCTGAGGAAATAACTCGGTTGCCCCTGAATATGAAATGGAGCAGCAGCTTCTATTGCCTTGGCGAAGCCCGCTGCGGCATCGTCGAGATTGCCTGCCTGGAGATCGAGATCTGCCAGTTCGACCAAGGCTTCTGGGAGGTTTTCGGAGAGTTCCAACGCTTTGGCTAACAAAGACCGTTGCTTATCGCGGGATCTGGTATGCTTCACGGCCTTGACCAGACCTTGAGCGATGAATTGAGCTCCGTGACTTGCTAAGAGACTTTCGGCAGAGCCTGCGATCAGATTATTGAGCTGGGATTCAATGCTCTCCTTTTCACTCGACTCCCCATCATCGGATTCAACATCAACAAGATTGATCTGGCATTGGTACTCTTTTGAAAAGCTCTGCCAAAGCGATTCATCCCACTCGTCCACATCGGGCACCAGCAACTCGTCGGGTGGACCTTTTTCCTGAAACGCGCGATGAAGGAAGAGTTCCGCTCGGCGCTGGTCCAACTCCCGTACGAATTCGTGCGCTACCGGCATGCGGGTCTGCCGATGAACGACGTAGAGACAGGTCGGAAGGATGAACATCGATCCGAACTGGATCGGTACGTCCAAGTCGAACCAATCAAAGGCCCAGACCTCCTTCGTTGAGCGCAGAGGCAGAATCATGAGATGAACTTGTACAGCCTCAATGTCGGTGTCCATGCCAGATCATAAAATTC
>JAFAQT010000123.1 GCA_019246215.1 Verrucomicrobiota bacterium | reverse complement strand
CGGCGTAATGGCTACCCTGTCCGAGAAAGCGACAATCATGGGCTGCGGTCCCGGGGAAGTCTGGTCAGGTCCAGACGAAATCAAAGCGGCCCATGAGCACTTATTTGAGTCATTCGACATTGGAGAACAAAATTTCGAATACGAATTCAGCATTGGCGAAATCGCCTCGGATACGGGTTGGATGATGACGTCCGGAAACGTTAGTGGAAAAAAGGATGGAAAAGAATTCACATTCCCTCTCAACATTTCGCTCTCGGTGAAGAAGGACGGAGGGAAATGGCTTATCGCCGCCATGCATTTTTCGATGCTGACGGATGAAATTCAAGATGAGGAATAAGGATCTCGCGTTTATTACTCTATGAATAGTCTACCATCTTCCGGAAGTAGTTTTGAGAAAGAGCAGGAGACGCTGGACAGGCGCTTATTTCTCCGGAGCTTAGGGAAATGGTCTGGCGCTGCAATCGCGGCGGTGGGTTTTGGCGGTGCCTGGTTGGCCTCCGCTCCACATGCCGAAGGTGGCATCTGGATTAACCGGTGGGGTCCTCGCCGCGGCGGCTGGAACAATCGCTGGGGTGGTGGTCGCGGCAGGTGGATCAACCGATGGGGTGGTCGTCCTCGGAGAGGTCGATGGGTCAATCGGTGGTGAATGATACGTTGGATCTATTTGCGTGTCCCAGGAAAATCATCCCTTGGTCAGGATCTTGCCTTCAGCTTTGGCGGAGGCACAAGGTGATCAGCCCTTCGTTGCCATCGTCCGCTGTCGGGAGGAACTGTGCCGATGGCTGCGCGATCCACTCCCCGGATTAAGGTGGCTCCAGGTCGAGGGAATCCTGAGCGACTCGGATGCATGGATGGAGGCCGCGCAGAGCGGTTCGGAGGGTTTGCTCGACTTGATCATGGCTGACCCCTGTTCGGAGTTTGCGGACCTTTATAAAGTGGTAGATATTTCCGCGGTTCACGACGTGCGGGTGACCATACAGGCTCGGCCGGGTTTACTTAAGGCGGTCAAACTCGCGGCGGCGTTACGATTACCGGTCCGGATACTGCCTGGTCAACCGAGTTCCGACGTGCTCGCAGAGCTTAAACAAGCTTTGGACTTCTATCTTCACGCACCGGCAGTCGAGGCACCGGTGGAGTTCTTTCACTCTTGCCTTGCTAACACTCAGGCCGCTGAAGCGGCTTCTCTGTGGATGATCCTTGAAGAAGATCCTGTTGCCTATCTCCAACACGACATTAACGGACAGGCCAAGTTACCGCGCTCTGACTGGTTCGGATCGACCGAAAGCTCTCCCGCGCAATTCGTGGAGAGTCATCTACAGAGCCTTCTCGAACAGGGCGCTGAATGCGCGGCTTGTGCGTGGCGACAGTCCTGCCGCGGTTATTTCAAATGGCCGGATCGCACGTACTCCTGTGAGGGAATAAAGGATCTATTCTCAGCCATTCAGGCCGCCTCGGACGAGATGGCCCGAGACCTGGCGAGTTGTGTCTTGCAAACCACTAACCCGACCTGATCGGAGCGCCCAAAGTGAGTGGCCGAGTTTTCAGCGTTATTCTTCTCCCGACCTCGGAATGCAACGTGGCCTGCGACTACTGCTTTGAGCACAAGGAACCTCATCGTCTGTCGCAAGCCTTGTTACCTCTCTTGACCAAGCGCTTGTTGGACCACCTTGAAAACGAACGCATCGAGGAGTGCGAGATCTACTGGCAGGGCGGCGAGGCAATGATCATGGGTCCTGACTGGTTCACGCATGCCGGAGAGGTGATGGACTCTGCGGCCGAGAAGCGAGGGCTACAGTTTGCTCACTATCTGCAAACTAATCTTATCAGTTACTCGCCCGCGTGGAACGATGTGATCCACGGAATGTTTAATGGCTCGATTGGCACATCCATGGACTATCCCAACGTGCACCGCAAGCTGTTACGGGGCGGAGCCGAGGCCTACACCAAACTCTGGACCCAAAGGCTTCGCGAAGCAAAAGCTGCGGGCATTGAGATTGGTGTAATTGCGGTCCTCCATCAGGCCAGTCTGGAAGCAGGACCGGAAGACTTCTACCGGTATTTCACGGAGGAACTCGGGCTCGGAGATTTCCAGGTCAATACACCGTTTCCCGGTGGACCTGCGAAACAGCATGAAAGAGATTTTAGGCTGGATTTGGGTGAGTTAGCCAAGTTCCTGGTCGGTCTTTTCGACATCTGGATGGCGCGGGGCTATACGTCCGGTGTTTCGCTCGGTCCATTTGATGGGTTGATTGATCATTTCACTGGCAAACAGGCGCGCCTGCCCTGTATCTGGAAAGAGAACTGCTCTAATCAGTTTATTTCGGTAGATTCCAAGGGAACGGTTGCCCAATGCGACTGTTGGGTTACTAGTTATCCCGAGTATTTTTTCGGCAACGTTTTTCAAGAACCCGACCTCACGAGGATGCTAAAAACCAGCCGTGTCCGTCGAGATTTCGTCGAGCGGCCGAAGCGTTTGGTCAGGGACAACGACTGTCTTTCCTGCCGTTATCTCTCAATCTGCCATGGGGGATGCCCGGTGCGAACCTACAGCGCTCTAGGCACGATGATGGCAAAAGACCCTTATTGCGAGGTTTACAAGTCCGTCTTCGCTTGTGCCGAAGCTCATGGCCGAGAGATTCTGCGCTGCCGCCATAACCAAATTCGTTCAAGTAGAAATACATAGAGACTCACTTTCGAATGAGGACGAAGCCAAAGTGCCGGCTGCTTTGACTGCAGCAAAATCGTAGACACTCCTCAAACCAGCATAAACCCATCCGCCGATTCTTGATGGCTTGGCTCTCAGGTGGCTTTTCGGATCGCCTCGACCGGCGCCCGAATATCAGTGGCGCGGCGACACGGCTGTCGTGAGCTTGTCCACGACGACGGCATTAGTCCTCCCCAGTGCTGCGGCGTCAAGGTACTCCACACAGCGGCATCATCAACGCAGCACGCTGGGATCGACGCGACTTACAGTTCTTCTAACTGGCTTGAAATATTACATGTTCGGGTGCACCGCAGAGAAAGTCGTACGATATCCGCTTTGCCCGGTCCTGACGATAAGTCGTGATTAACGGCCAACTAAAAAATATACCTTAAACACAATTAGATGTTCTGGGCGATCTTCGTAATTTTACTCATACTTTGGGCGATTGGACTGATCTGCCATATAGCCTTCAGTCATCTGCTTCTCGTGATTGCTTTGATCGTCTTAATCATCAGGCTGGTCCGAGGCCGATCGCCGTAAGGTGGACGTTTTGAGGTGCTAGCCGCGGGGCCCGTCGGACGGATACTCTTGAAAAGCAGGTATATGGCAGATATTTTCTACGGCGCTCTTGGAAGGTGCAACCGCCGTTCAAGGGATCTTAAAATTTCACC
>JAFAQT010000113.1 GCA_019246215.1 Verrucomicrobiota bacterium | reverse complement strand
AAATCATTCACAGAATGTGGATGGATCGCACCCCTTATGACCCCGAGCTCCATCACCGCAATCAACTCCAACACGGCTCTTGGATCTTTCAGTTAAAAGCATGTTAAAAACCCATCACTTTTTCCCTTGACAACCGATAGAAAGTCTTAGCTCAGTTATCTAGCTCAGCCAGCCGAACCCTGCCCGGCCAAGCGCTTTCGAGGTTTTGCGCTGTAGAGGCGCTCAGTCTCATCCGCAAATCAACAAGAGAGAAGCC
The DNA here is from genome assembly GCA_019246215.1 of Verrucomicrobiota bacterium. Lineage (GTDB taxonomy): Bacteria > Verrucomicrobiota > Verrucomicrobiia > Chthoniobacterales > JAFAMB01 > JAFAMB01. The sequence continues at coordinate 2,915 of JAFAQT010000113.1, read as the reverse complement.
GCTCTCAGCCGCCCGGAGTTCTGATGCGAAATCCATCGTGTAGACTTGATCCTCGCAGCTCCAAGCGCGAATTAAACCGATCTGAAGGAGTCGAAATCAACTGGGAATCTCCGGGCTCATAAGCGTTTTTCGGAGTCCAAACCGTCAACCCGGAATCTGTCCTGCGCGCGGACAACTCGTTTTGGCTCTGAACAATGTTGGGAATCCTCTTCTTCTCCTTTATCAATCTTGCCGATCCCACTACTGCGTTGATAGACGCCAGGATAGCCAAGGCAAAGGTGGCCAATATACCCAGTCCGCGAGCCCGATTCGTGGCCTGGAAAGGAAGCAATAAAATGTTCAAGGCGAATACCCATAAAACCGCCTGAGCAAACCGAGGATCTGGGGCAGTCAGAAACCAGAATAATATCCCAACCGCCGATGGCACAAGCAAAACGAGCCATCGCCGCTCCACCTGTAGAGGAGGCTGCATTACTAGACGACCGAGGAATAGCAGGAATCCGACCATGCCGAGCAGTAGAGGCTTGACTGCCCAAGTGTCGCTTAGGATTCGGACGATCCAGGGACTCAGCCACTTCCAGTTCCCCAAAACTTCCTTTGGCGCCAAACCCGGTGCGCGGGCCCAGGCAAAAACCGCATCCTTTTCGAAAGTCGCCAATTGGCGAGGGACGGCCCAATCAAAGTTCAGGCGACCAAAATCGGACGGAAAAAAGGGGCACCCGCTCGTTATATACCCGCAGCAAATCCAAGGAATGAAAAGAACAAGCACAAAAAGCAGGCGAAGGCAGACCTGCCGAAAAGGCATGCGGCGTCGCGCCGCAACGACCAGCGCCACCAAGATCGTCGATGCCGCGAAACCGAAATAGGAAAGCTTTATTTCAAACGTCGCCACAGAAGCAAAAACGCAAAGCAACCATTGATTGGTGCCGAAATGTACATCATCGTTGAAGAACCGAACGATCATCAGGAAGTACCATGCCGACGCACTTGCCACCGCCGCTGAGGCCACATCCGGCTGAGGCGAAGATAAGCACGGGGACAGGACCAGCATCAGAACGAAGGCTAATAATCCGAACGCGTAGAGATTTCGCGAAACGTTCAACGCACGCCAGTCTTCGAACCTGAAGCCTTGACTCAAAATGCCGGCAACGAGAACTGTTGTTGCCCCATTGACAAACTCCCGCCCGATATTTATTCCGGATGGTACACTAAGTATTCCGGCAAGCGCGACCAACGAAGAGTTAAAACCAAGGCGTCCGTGCAAATTGGCCAACCCAGGAACAGAACCATATTCTGCCATCCAGCGGACAGAGAGGAAATGGTACAAGGCATTGTCGTAACAAAAACCGCTCGTCAGAGAGTTAATAGCGGCTGCCACTCCGATCGGCACGAGCACGAGAGCGCTGCGAATTCGCGTCACACGAAGCCCCAGGCTGAGCAGGTCGACAAAATGCCGCGATTTCATCCCCGCCAAAATGATTGTCAAACAAAGCAAGAAATAGTTCGAGCTCGGACACAAGCCATTGAAGATGCTCCAAACCTGGGCAAATCCGGTGACCACGCAGAACCCAAGAAAGGCTTGGTCAAAAAGATTGAAGGAGCCGGATCTCCCTGCGCCTGAGTAGATCAGAAATGTAGCCCCGACAACCAGAAATTCGGCCTGACAAAACAGAAGAAGCAAGCTGCTCCTCAACACTGCTGCAAAATGAATGGATGATCCTACCGTAAGGAAAAGCAATTAGGCACCTCCGGCATCCGCTCCCAGCTCTACGCCGTGAGAATCTTATTTCATATTCTTTTCTCGAAGGGAAACACCGTACCTTCCTTTCCCACCACAGGGGTGAGTTCTTTAAAAGCTGGTAAGCTTTTCACTTCTTCAAGAAAGCTTGTTTGCAGAGACGTACTCGGCAGCCATCGATCCAGCCATTTGGAACCGGCATTGGCAATCCCGACGAAATCAGCGCTTTGGATGGCGGTCAAATGTTCGACGAGGTCGCCCGAACCATGATGATCTCGGAATTCAAGATCTTGATTCTGAGTCAGTGCGAGCCAGTTCTGGGAAACGGCATTCAACCTGCCCATAAACGGCGAGTAAACGATCCTCGGACTGCACTGTCGTCAGTTCTGGCGAGCTCAGCGATGCGCTGCAAGATCGATTGATTCATACTTTGTCCCGAGCGGTATCATTCATTACCGACCAGATATTTCGAGTCCGGGGGCCTTATAAAAGGTGAAAATCGATACAAGGCAAAAACCATTGCCAAAAAATTACCAGTCGGGTCCTTCGCGATCTCTGATACCGCAAACAACGTTATTAGAACAAACAGTATGGTCTAGGTACAGGAAAAGTGCGGATCCTACATTTCCGGTTGCAATCAACGTCCACCAACTTTCGTTCTATTGCAGCCGCTGAAAGGTTTCGATGGCGCGTTCCGTAAATGCCTGCTCCGCTCAAACCACAATCCGGTATAAAATGTCCTCCCAGCAGGCTGCTGCCCCCGCTTATTCCGTTTGCTCCCTTCATCTATGTTTCTGTCAGGAAAGCAGTAGCCATAGCTTTTCCGGTGAAAACATTTCAAACTCTTTTGCAGGCGAGTAGTATCTTCTTAAGTTAGCGCTCGCGTTCACCAAGGAGGTCCAGATAAATTCGCTCAATGCGCCGAACGCGATCTCTGGCCATGTATTCCTTTCGCATCAACTCGCGGCCTCGATCTCCCAGCTCCTGGCATTTTTCTGGATGCTGAATCAGTTCGTGAATGGCTTTTGCCCATTCCGATTCGGTGTTCTTGGGATCGAGAGCCAGAATATCACCCGCAAGGTGCGCACGCGTCTCGTTAACGGCCACAACCGCCGAGGGTATTCCATGGTACATCGCTTCAAGGAGGATCATCGGAAGATCTTCCATCTCAGAAGTT
>JAFAQT010000219.1 GCA_019246215.1 Verrucomicrobiota bacterium | reverse complement strand
GATGGAACGACACCTGAGTGTCACTCGGTCTCGCAGCAGAGTAGAATAGTCACGCATGATCAACCTCCTTCTTTGACTCTGACTTAGAGGTTACACCCGAATTAGCGCGGAAGGCATCCCCGGATCCTTCCCCGCGCAAAACTTGCTTGACACACCAACCCACTTGAGCTCGGCGGTATGAGGTCGCTCGCTACTACTAGATGTGACTTGGTGGGAAATTCGTTTGATATCACCGATTTTTTTGAGTACACAAAAAAGGTCTTTGCCCCTTATGCAAAAACCTGGCTCTGGCGTTATCACTACCACACAGGATGTCGATCGCCTGGAGTTTGACTGGGGCAAGATCCACTTCCTGAGCGAGCCTGCCGTTACCGGGGCAAATCGCTTCAGTTTTGGAGTCGTTGAACTCGCGCAGGGAAAAGGTCATGCGCGGCACAATCACCCCGGCTCAGAAGAGATTATTTACGTCGTTTCAGGACATGGCGAGCAGATGGTGGACGATCAGCCTCCAGTCAAAGTCTCCGCCGGTTCAAGCATTTATATTCCGCCGGACGTTTACCATTCGACAGTAAATACCGGAACAGAAACACTACAGCTCATCGTTGTTTATTCACCGGCCGGACCGGAACGATTGCTGCGTGAGATTCCCGGCTGCAAGATCGTGTCGGCGCAGAGATAAGCCGGAAATTTCATATCAGCTGCGAAGCCGCAGCACGTTTTGGTGCTGCTCTCGCGCGACGACGCTGTTGATCTTTCACGTGAAAACCCTGCGCATTTCGACCGATAGACTGAGCTTGGAGGCTTACTGGCGGCCGCCTGAAGCGCAAAACGCATGAAAAAAGTGCAAAGTATTTTTTCCAAGGACTTGAATAACGCTGAGGCCTCGCCACCGCCCACCACTCGGTGGGCATACCTGCCCAGGCTGAAGTCTAGGCTACGCTTCCGTTTGTTTTCGCCCTTTGGGCCGCAAATACCGCGCTAAACACGCACGAACCCTGGGTTATTCTTTCCGGCGTCTTTTTTGAGGAGCTTGTGTCAGCCGGCTAATGACCCAGGATCGCATGCGGTTTGTAGGGCGTTGTGAGGTAGACTAATTCGTCGGGACTCAGCTTGAGTTCAGCGGCTTTTATTGCGTCTTCAATATGATGGGGTTTTGTTGCGCCAATGATGGGAGCAGTTACTCCGGGTTGATGGAGCACCCACGCGAGTGCAATCTGAGCATTTGAGACGCCCCGTTTTTTTGCTATTTCAGTCACCTTTTCGACCACCTGGAAATCGTCTTTCTTATAGTAAAGCCCGTGAGCGAATTCGTCGGATTTCGCGCGGACTGTTTCGCCTTTATCCTCTGGTTTCCGATTTCCGGCCAGGAATCCACGAGCTAACGGACTCCACGGAATCAATCCGACTCCTTCGACTCTGCAAAGGGGATTCATCTCGCGCTCTTCTTCCCTGTAGACCAGGTTGTAATGATTCTGCATGGAGGCAAACCGAGCGTAACCGTGTCGATCGGCGAGGTACAAAAATCTGGCGAACTGCCATGCGTACATGCTTGAGGCGCCGACATAGAGGGCTTTTCCCTGATTGATAACGTCTGTCAATGCCTCCAAAGTTTCCTCCATCGGGGTGGTCGAATCGTATCGATGAATCTGATAGAGATCGACGTAGTCAACGTCCAAGCGTTTTAAGCTGGCATCGATCGCGTGCCGGATGTGCTTTTTCGAGGTGCCTCGCTCGTTTTTGGTATCTCCCATCGGATTATAGACTTTCGTAGCGATAACCACCTGCTCGCGTTTAACGCCGAACTTTTTCAAAGCGCGCCCAGTGACTTGCTCACTTGCACCGGCGGAATACATGTCTGCGGTATCGAAAAAGTTAATTCCTGCGTCGAGCGCCTGATGAAAAAACGGGAACGATTCCGATTCCTCTAAAACCCAATCGCGCCATTTCGACGAGCCGTAGCTCATGCACCCGAGACAAATGCGTGATACCTTCAGTCCAGTATTTCCAAG
>JAFAQT010000250.1 GCA_019246215.1 Verrucomicrobiota bacterium | reverse complement strand
GTTTTGCTCTCCAATAGCCGTGCAGCAATCGTCTTACGCATCCCCGATATTGGAATCTTTTTATCTTCAGGCGCTGGTACGATCGTCGGCGATTTAGGCGTGACCGCTTGCTTCGATGAGATTGATTTGCCGGCCGCAACGACATCTTCCCGAACGATGCGCCCTCCCGGTCCGCTCCCCTGAAGACGACCAAGGTCAACGCCCAGTTCGGCTGCCATCTTCTTAGCTAACGGCGAAGCCTTGATCCGGTCGCCAGCTTTCGACTCAATAGGAGCAATCTGGGAGTTTTTTGCTGTTTGCGCTGCAGCAGGTGTCTCGCCAGCTTTCGACTCTTTCGTTCTTACGATGTCCGGTGTGTCCTCTTTCTTCTGAAGAGCAGGTTTCGTTTCACTAGCTTCTTTCGTCGAAGCATCGTCCGGGTTATCCTCTTCTTTCTCCGGGGTGGTCTTTATTTCTGTAGCAGGGTTAGTTCCATCAGCATCGACTTTTTCCCCTTTGTCCGCCAGAAGAGCCAATCTCTGGCCGACTTCAACCTTGTTCCCGTCCTGGACGTAAATCTCGGCTAAAACGCCTTCATCGAATGCTTCCATCTCCATGGTGGCTTTGTCGGTCTCTACTTCCGCAAGGACATCACCGACCGCGACGCTGTCCCCTACCTTCTTGATCCACCTGACCAGCGTTCCCTCAGTCATGGTGTCACTGAGTTTTGGCATTTCAATGGCGATAGGCATACGAACGGAAAGTTAGCAGAGATCGAGAACTTTCGCGATGACACGCGCGGCATCCGGCAACTGTTTCTTTTCAAGCGGAGGGCTATAGATCGCCGGGCCGTCCAAGGACGAGACGCGTCCTACGGGGGCATCAAGCTCGTCAAAAATTGCCTCCTGCAAAGTGGAGGCAATTTGCGCGCCTACGCCGCAAAACGGCTTGTTTTCTTCGACCACCACGGCACGATGGGTTTTCCTGACGGAATCCAAAAGGGTCCCCTCGTCCAGCGGACGAATAGAGCGGAGATCGATCACCTCCGCGCTTATTTTGTGCTCAGCCGCGAGAAGTTCCGCTGCTTTCAGGCAAGTAATCACAGCCCTTCCGTGCGCGATCAGCGTAATATCGTTCCCTTGCCGTTTGACATCAGCAACACCGAGCGGGACGAGATACTCCTCATCGGGAACCTCCCATTTCTCGCCATACAGCAGCGTGTTCTCCATTACCATTACCGGATCGTTGTCGCGAATAGCGGTTTTCATTAGACCTTTCGCGTCATAAGCCGTTGCAGGGGTGACTACTTTGAGTCCTGGGGTGGTAGCCAAAAGATTTTCCGGGGTGTGCGAATGCGTCGCACCGACGTTGGTCCCGCCATTCGCCGGGCCTCGAATCACCAGCGGCAAATTCACGAGTCCACCTGACATGTAGCGGACGCAACCTGCATTGTTAACAATCTGGTCGAAACCGACATAAGCAAAGCTCCAGAACATCAATTCGATCACGGGACGAAGACCGAGCATTGCGGCGCCGATTCCCATGCCGATAAATCCGGCTTCGCTGATCGGTGTATCGACCACTCGCTTGTCGCCGTATTTCTTCCAGAGTCCTTCAGTTACCTTGTAGGCGCCGTTGTATTGGGCCACCTCTTCTCCCAGGATAAATACGTTTTCGTCGCGCTCAATTTCTTCGGATAAGGCGTTTTTGAGCGCCTCCCGGTAAGTGATCAAAGGCATAGTTTTCGGTCGGTCTGTCAGGAGTTGAAGAAGTAGCGTCCGTACTTTGCGGCGTCAGTCTGATGGTCCACTTCCCAGTAGACGTCGCTCAGGATTTCATCCTCGGACGGGAATGGACTTCCCTCGGCAAATTTTACCGCGTCATTGGTCTCCTCTTTTGCTTCCACATCGATGTTCTCGATCTGGGTTTCGGTGAGGATGCCTTCCTCCATTAGGCGCCGGCTCCATATCCGAATCGGATCGTGATTCGCCTTGTACCGTTCGATTTCTTCTGGAGTCCGATATTTCTTAGCGTTGGCATCGGCAACGGAATGGCCGTAGTAACGATAAGTTTGAATCTCCAGGAGAGTCGGTTCCGAGTCATTATGCGCGCGATCAATCGCGATCTGGGTTTTGGCGCGAACCTCGTAAACATCTTCTCCTTTGAAAACATCCCACACCATATCGTAGCCCTCGGCCCTCTTTGCGAGTGCCTCCTGGAAAGATGAGGATCTTTTCTGGCTTGTTCCCATCGAGTATCCATTGTTTTCAATGATATAAATGACCGGGAGTTTGAACAAGGCTGCTACGTTGAGCGATTCGTGGAAGGTTCCCTGGTTAACGGCGCCGTCCCCAAGATAACAAAGGCAACAGCCGCGGAGCCCTTTGTATTTGAGCCCGAAGGCGAGCCCTAGACCGAGCGGAGTCTGGCCGCCGACGATTCCGTGGCCACCCCAAAATTTCTTGTCTGGTGCGAAAAAATGCATTGACCCCCCCTTTCCCTTCGAGCAACCGGTCGCCTTGCCGAAGAGTTCCGCCATGCAGGCCTTCATATCCATGCCGACCGCTAAGGCATGTCCGTGGTCGCGGTAAGCGGTAACTAGGTGGTCATTCTCGCCCAGGAGCGAAACTGTGCCAATGGCGACAGCTTCCTGGCCGGAGTAGAGGTGAAGAAAGCCCCCCATTTTTCCTAGGTTATAATATTTGAGAGAGGTCTGCTCAAATCGTCTGATCCTGAACATCTCGCGCAAAAAACGAATTTTCTCCTCCTTCGTTAGCCGCCTGTTGATAGCAGCGTCTGCGGGATGGGCCAGAGTTTCCATAGTGAGTTTATCCAGGCTAGGAGTGGCTACGCGCTATGGGAGGCGCGCCTCGGCAATCCGAGAACGAGGTTTGTGAAAAACCGATTGGGTGATCACAAAAAGGGCAGTGAAAAAGAGGTCGCTGAGAACAGTATTACGAAAAAAGAGGAGCGTCGGCGGAAAACCCGGCTCCCCGATGGTTAGCGCCTGCAGCCATCCTGGTACTGTTTTTGCGTAATTGGCCTCCGAGAGCCAGGTCATGGAATTGGTAATTAGATAAAAAAGGGATGAGCCGACGAGCGTGGCGCCAAAAAGAAAGAACGCCTTGTTGCGATGTACCTTCCGTAGCGCGTATCCGAGCAGCAGAATCAATCCGAAACAGAAATACCGGGAAACCATCCCGGCCTCGATGAGGGGCGCATGATAATGCACGTTGAGGAAAAGGTCGGTTGCGATCATTGGACCCAGGCTGACAAGGATAATAAATCGGCGGGGAAGATAAGCCGCGCTGCAAAGAAGAATAGCGGCGAGCGGCGAAAAATTCGCCCATGCGCTGGGGGAACCGGTTAGGGCGTAGCAGACCCGGTAGAGAGTGACGGCAAATATCAGGATCAGAGCAGCAAGCATGACCCGGAAATAGTCCGGTAACGATTCAACGAAATCAATGCGAATTGAAAAATCAATGGGTAGGTTTGAAATGAAAGATACATAACACAAATATTTTTAGTTGTTACTTTCGCGCTAGAGGGTCCGGGCGGAGTAGAAACGGCTGGATCGGTGACCCCTGCGGAAAGCCGTTCTCTCGGGTGAAGCCAGGGAACCTCTGATTACCAATTCTGGATCAGGAGGTGTAACTCTTCCATTAAGGCATCGATCTTTTTGAAATCTTTCCGGCGTCCTTTCTCCGGTTTCAGATCCAATGTGCGACAAAGGGTAATCATGTCGCGCAGATCACGAATCCGAGCGGGGGAGACATTCGGATTCTTGGTCTGCTCGATGACCCGATCCCGGATGAGCGTCAATTGGGTCTCGATCCGCGTTGAATAGGCGTGGATAGCTTCGCGAAAAGATTTGCGGACAAAGTCGAGCTCCTCTGCGAGAGACTTCATCGGTGAAACTTCAAGGGATTTTGCCATGGCGATGAGCAGTTCAGAGAATGTGGCGGAAAGGAGCAGGATTGTCACGCGAAAGTGCCAGGGAGCGCTGGTTTGGAGTCGGCTGCACAGAGGGGGCATGAATTTACGAGGATAAGGTTGAGCTGCTGAGCCGCACACCACAAGAGAAGCATAGTACTTACTGACCAAATTGTTCTATGTGGAACATTTTCGTCGGGTGAAGGCGGTTGCAAGGGTCTCGCTGGCCCTAAGGTTGCTTTTCGCAAAAAATGAGGGAACGATCTGATTTATGTTTCTATACCCGAAGCGATACCAGGTCCTGGTTGTGGGCGCCGGGCATGCCGGAATCGAGGCGGCTATGGCCGCAGCGCGTTTGGGATGCACGACAATGATATTGACCCAGAACCTGGATACGATCGGGCAAATGTCCTGTAATCCTGCGATCGGCGGTTTGGCAAAAGGGCACATGGTCCGAGAAATTGACGCCCTTGGAGGGGTGATGGGCGTGAATACCGACGCAACCGGAATTCAGTTCCGGCTTCTGAACAGCAACAAAGGAGCCAGCGTTCGCGCGCCGCGGGCGCAATGCGACAAGAAAGCTTACCAATTCCGGATGAAAGCTCTGGTTGAGGCTGAGCCGAACTTGGATCTTCTGCAGGGGAATGTGCTGCGGATTTTGGCGGAAGACGGAGTTGCGAAAGGGGTTGAAACCACCTTGGGACTTCGACTCCACTCCGAAACTGTGGTGATCACGACCGGGACCTTCATGCGTGGTTTGCTGCATGTCGGGCTTCAGAACCAAGCCGGGGGCAGGATGGGCGACAGCGTTTCCACCCTGAGTGAGGCCCTGAGGGAGCTCGGATTTGAGATCGGCCGATTTAAGACCGGTACTCCGTGCCGACTCAATGGCCGCTCCATTGATTTCGCCCGCTGCGAACGGCAAGACGGAGACAAGCCGCCGCCCCGATTTTCGTTTTCGCCGGGAGCCCTCGACAACGGAGCGAGTGAACTGTTCACCTTGAACTTGTCCAGCAACCATATGTTCCACGTGGAACAAGTGCCATGCTGGATTACTAGTACTACTCCCCGAACCCATGACATCATACGGGCCAATCTCGACAAGTCGCCGATGTATTCGGGTAAAATTGAAGGAATCGGACCCCGATATTGCCCATCGATCGAAGACAAGGTGGTAAAGTTTGCGGAGAAAGATCGTCATCAGCTCTTCCTGGAACCCGAAGGCCGACACACGCGCGAATACTACGTCAACGGGCTTTCGACCAGCTTGCCGTTCGAAGTCCAGTACGAGTTTGTCCGCTCGATTCCCGGGCTCGAACGGGCCGAGATCATCCGGCCCGGCTACGCCGTGGAGTACGATTATTGTCCTCCCACTCAACTCCGGCCAACTCTCGAGACCCATCGGATGGGTGGCCTTTTTTTTGCCGGCCAGATCAACGGCACCTCTGGATACGAAGAAGCAGCGGCCCAAGGAATTGTGGCAGGCATCAATGCGGGCCTCAAAAGCTTGGGGAAACCTTTCTTTTCTCTCAGTCGGACCGAGGCCTACATCGGCGTACTGATCGATGATCTGGTCACCCGGGGTACCCAGGAGCCTTATCGAATGTTTACCAGTAGAGCGGAGTACCGGCTCCTGCTTCGGCAGGATAATGCTGATCTGCGTTTGACTCCCAAGGCTTGGGAGTACGGCTTAGTTGACGAGGCGCGATGGAGCGCCGTCGCAAAAAAAATGGCAGCGATCACCCAGGCAAAGGCCCGTGCAACGAAGATCCGCATCGATAACTTGCCTCTTGATCAGCTGCTACGGCGGCCCGATTTCAATTTTGCCCTTTTGCCAAAAGACCTCCGGGACGACTTTCCGGCGGAAATCTGGGAACAGGTCGAAACCGACCTGAAATACGAAGGCTATATCAAGCGACAGGAAGATTCGATTGCGCGTGCCGAGCGTGCCGAGGGAAAAATCATTCCCGAGCTGCTCGATTACGGAAGCGTGAGAGGTCTCCGGTTTGAAGCCCGGCAAAAATTCTCCAAGATCCGGCCAACGACACTTGGGCAAGCAGGTCGCATCAGCGGGATTACGCCTGCCGACATTGCATTGCTTACGATTCACCTTCAGAAGGCGTGAGGGAATTTGCTGCGGCGTCAAAATGCCACAGACAAGCGCTGCAGAGATCTGCTGAAGTGGCTGAGAGCGATAATTCGCTTGACAACGGTTAGGAACCTAATAATTAGGTTCATTAAGCTTATGCCGGGTTCACTCACACTTCTTCAAGGGCTGCCAAAATATGAAGTTTTTCTGGAAGAGGCTAAGTGTTTCCCTGGGCTGGATGCGTCTGCGTGTTATACCTACCTGCAGCTCTTGCGTACAGGCGATGAATTGCTGG
>JAFAQT010000235.1 GCA_019246215.1 Verrucomicrobiota bacterium | reverse complement strand
ATCCTGCTTGGCTATCTTGGCTTCACGAAGAGCTTCATTCTTCTGAGCCCTGGTCGTTTCAAATTTCTCTCCCAATTCCCACGCGCTGACAGTTGAGAGAATGATTTTCTCCTGCATACTACATCACCCGTTGTCCAAGTAATCGGAATAATCAAGCACCTGAAGCAATTCCTTTGCGCAATTTAACTCCGCCGAATGTCCGAAGGTATTTCGTTTCGCAGGTGATAAATTCTGGCACGGCCGGCAGGTACCCGTTCGAATTCATGGACGGAGTAGAGCGGTAACATATAGGATAAAGTCCAGCCATGAACGTGACGAAGCGGACCCTTTTGAATCTGATCATCGAAGTAGCGATCTATGGCGCCCTAGTTTCGGTCTATCTTGTCTTGGTGCTGCATTTTCTCGTGGACTGGCTTAAAGGACTCTCGGCCAAAGATCCCGCAGTGTATGCCTGGGTGGCAATTCTGTTGATGATCGCGCAAGCGGTCGGACTGGAACGGCTCGCATCCAGTCTGGTCCAGGTCACCCGCCGGAGAAGGTAAGGACACCATGTTTTTCCCAATTTCCGGTGTACATCTCGATCCGATTTATCTGATCCTGATCGGATTTGTCATCGGGATCCTTGGAGGATTTTTCGGGGTAGGAGGCAGTTTTCTAACCGCTCCAGCACTGTTCGCCGCGGGGCTTCCGATGAATTATGTCGTAGGAACTGACCTCGCCCACATTGTTGGGAAGTCGATCGTCGCCGCTCGGACCCATCGTGTTCTAGGCAACATCGATCTGAAATTGGCCGCGATCATGGTGATCGGGACAATCGTGGGTTCAGAGACCGGTGTGCAGGCAATCGAGGTTCTGAAAAAGGGCGCGCATGTTGAGTCAGTGGTAGGGACCGTCTCGATAGTTGTATTTACTGGGATCGCAATCTTTTGCGCATCGGAAAGCTGGATGGCATTACGGCTGTCTCAGCGCACCGATCAGCAACCTGAGTTGGCGCATAATCGGAAACAGGATGTCACGGCAATCGATGCTCTTGCCAAGGCCTTCCAGCGGCTCAAGCTTCCGCCCCGCGTCAGCCTCCCGCACTCAGGAATCGAATCGATTTCGTTCTGGGCGATACTTTTCGTTTCCTTTATCGGTGGGATCTTCAGTGGGTTTCTCGGCGGAGGCGCTGGCTATATTCGGATGCCCTCGATGGTCTATCTGCTGGGTATTCCAACTCATATCGCGGTCGGTACGGATCTATTTGAGATTATCATTTCAGCGAGCTACGGCACCGTTCGGCACGCGATGAACGGAAACGTTGATATCCTGATCGCCTTGGTTATGCAAACCGGGGCAGCGCTTGGGGCGCGAATCGGCGCTAATCTGACCCAATATTTTACCGGCCCACGCATTCGTCTCGCGTTTGCCCCTCTTCCGCTTTTGGGCGCTATCGTTATCGCTCAGAGACTTTTCACCGACCATCATTCGTAACCTATATTTATGAAGATCCTTGTTTGCAACGACGGTTCGGAACGGGCACGAAGGGCGCTCGCTTCCGCAGCAATTGTTGCCAATGCCACCAAAGCCGAGACCACTATTTTTGGGATCGTCGAAATCGAGCAAGATGAACCCAGCCTGCTCAGAGCGCTGCGCGAGGAAGCAACCATATTTCGGGAACAGGACGTTAAGCTGGAGATCGTTACCAAATTCGGCGACCCTGTGGCAGAAATCACCCGTCGCACACAGGAGAATGTTTATGATCTCGTCGTCATCGGGGCAGAACGCAGGGGAACTCAAGGTTTTTTTCTTCCATCGGCAAAGGCATATACGATCACTGAGGCGATCGACCCGCCTGTGCTCGTGGTCCCAGTTTCGCGTCCGACCATCAAGCGAATCCTGATTTGCAGCGGAGGCGGCACCTATATTGAGAATGCGGTGAGATTTACCAGCAAGATCGCCAAGGATCTGGCGGCGGAGGTTACGCTGCTAACCGTCACACCGGAACCGCCAGCCATGCATGCGACGATTTTCCGGCGGCAGGAAGACATGGTTACCTTACTGAATTCGAACTCGGCATTAGCTCGAAACCTGCGGACTGAGAAAGAGATTATCGAACGAGCAGGAATACCCGCCGTCGTGCAGATCCGTCACGGTATCGTGATCGATCAGATCCTCGCCGAGGTCGAGCGGTGCGATTACGATCTGGTGGTGTCCGGCTCCTGGCCGGTACGCGATGCGTGGCGCAATTACGCGATCGGCAATGTCACCCGTCAAATCGTGAATCGAACTGATCGCCCGGTACTCGTAATTCGCAGCAACATCAGACCGGCGACTCTAACGGAACGGCTCCGAAACATGGTCAAAAAATTCGGGGGGAGACAAGACTACATGGCACCGGTTTCCGCTGGTTAATTCATGATTCTCTCTCTCAGAAAAGGCAGCGCCACTCTCTTTTTCTGGATTTATCTAGCCTCTCTTCATCCATGGCTCAGCGCGAAGGCCACACCGAACCTGATTGTCTATGATCTTATCCCGGACCTTTATCAATTCTTGCGCATCGCTCCCGAAGAGAAGGAGAGCCGAGCGAAGCTTTTTTTGCAATTAATGATCCGGCCACATCCAGAGATTTACGGTCGGCCACAGATCTTCAAGACCGATATTGGGACTTTGGAACAGTACTTGGACGGGCTCAACGCCTATCTTCCTGCGATCGAACATCTCCACATCCGCTTCGAGGAACAGCGGGGGTCTATTCAGGCGAAATTTTTAGACGCCTTCCCTGATTTCGATGCTTCGAAAGCCAGAGTCTACTTGATGCTTTCCCTGTTCCGATTTGACGGGAAAATCCCCCACGATAATCCCCGAATGCTGCTCCTCGGCATGGATGGATTGGCCAAATTTCACGGAGCTGACACGCGGCTTCCGGTGATACTTTCTCACGAGTTATTTCACCTCTATCACTTCCAGGTGAACCCCCTTCCCCGCGACATTGACCAGGTGGAGCTATATCGGCTGATCTGGCAGGAAGGTCTGGCGACGTATGTCAGCCAGGTGTTGAACCCCGATGCCTCGTTAGCCGCTGTCCTTCTGGACCCGCGCCTGGCGGAAGAAGGTCCAAAATTCGTTCCGATGATAGCCCACAGCTTATTGCTGCAACTCGACGCGAAAGACGATGCTAGCACCGCGCGTTATCTCTCCTATCAACGCGGCGGCCAGCTTCCAGCGCGCATGGGTTATCTCATCGGGTACGAAATTGCGAAGCGAACAGCGGTCACGCATCCAATAACGGAACTTGCTCGGCTGCGAGGGCGGCCCCTCTTGAACCTGGTGCGTCGGGAGATTGAAAATCTCGCTCAAGGGCTTGGCCCCTAAAATACCCCTGCAGGCGATTTGTCGTAGCGCTTCGTAGAACGACTCGCAGCCGCGATCTTTGGTTTTGATGACCGTGTGGCCGACAAGAGAACGAGCAATGCCCTTCGGCATTACATGGTCAAAGAGAATGAGCATCGAGATCAAGCACCTCGTTGATCTGTTCGCAGGAGATGTCGGACTGTTCGACGATTTCGTCGCTTGTGGCTCCGGCTTGGAGGTTTTCTAAACGGCAAAGACTGGCATCCGGGGATGCGAAACGCCCATGCGGCCGCTCAGTCGGCCGGGTACGCTTTCAACGGCTGGACACGACAAGATTCCCGCTCCAAATTGCGCCGGGCGTATTCAGAAGATCTATCCCATCTCGCGCGAGTGAAAAGGTCCGTATTCCGTTAGATACCACAAAAGACTCTCTCCACCCAGAACAGACCGGACAATAGTCAGCGGCGCTTTCTTGTGATCTCAATAAAGGACCCGTTCCTCAATTGAGTGCAAGAAGGGCCGATATTAGAGCTAGAGCTCTGTTCGACGAACTGCGTCAATGAACATAAAGCAACCCCCTGGAAAGTTTTCATTTTTAGTCGTTCTGACTGCCGTGCTATGCGCGGGAGCCGTTCAGAGCGGCCGTGCAGACGGGTCCCCCACTTCGGCAAGTACGGTCGGTCATAGACAAGGCAGCTATCGAAGCTCAGCTTTAGCGCGTCGACAGGAGAATATCGTTCAGCCACATTCAGGATCTTATGTGGTCCCAGGTTTACAACCCCCTCAATAGCATAGCGCTTTCGGCTCTTCTCGCTGCGGTCCCCGTGGCTGTACTGCTCGGGGCTCTCGGGATCTTCCATTTCAAGGCGCACATTGCCGCAGTGCTAGGCCTCGCCGCATCGTTCCTGATCTCTATATTCGAGTTTGGAATGCCTGTTCAAATGTCGCTGATGTCCGCGGTATTCGGTGCAGCCTACGGCTTGCTTCCCATCGGTTGGATAATTCTCAATGTCCTTTTTCTTTACCAACTGACATTGCAAAAGGGGCATTTCAAGGTTCTGCAAAACAGCATCGCCAATGTCACGGAAGATCGCCGTTTACAGCTTCTCCTGATTGCCTTTGCTTTCGGTTCTTTTTTTGAGGGAGCCGCAGGCTTCGGCACACCAGTGGCGGTGACAGGCGCGATCCTGATAGGGATCGGTTTTTCGCCGCTGGCCGCCTCCGGTCTTTGCCTGATCGCCAACACCGCGCCTGTAGCTTTCGGCGCGATCGGCACTCCCGTCATCGCCCTTGCAGCGGTGACCGGTCTGGATTTGCTTCAGCTCTCAAAGCAAATTGGTCACCAGCTGCCTTTCTTCTCCATAATCATCCCCTTCTGGTTGATCTGGGCATTTGCCGGTTTCCGCGGCATGATCCAGATCTGGCCGGCTATTCTAGTGACAGGAGTCTGTTTTGCGGTCCCTCAATATTTGGTCTCAACCCTGCACGGCCCCTGGCTGGTTGACATCATTGCGTCGATTACTTCCATGACAGCCTTAACGCTGTTCTTGCGCGTCTGGCAACCGGACACCATGTGGTTGTCTATGACACGCACTCATCCCGCCCTGAACGCGGACGCGCAAAATGCCAAAGGCGAACCGGTCGCGACAATCTTTCGGTTTCAACCCGGGAACGGAAATCAGACGGTCCGGAC
This sequence comes from Verrucomicrobiota bacterium, assembly GCA_019246215.1. Taxonomy (GTDB): domain Bacteria; phylum Verrucomicrobiota; class Verrucomicrobiia; order Chthoniobacterales; family JAFAMB01; genus JAFAMB01. Next base: position 4,321 of record JAFAQT010000235.1, on the reverse strand, counting down.
CGATATGGTGAGGGCGTGGCTCCCCTGGGTCATACTGAGTATCGCAGTTTTTCTTTGGGGCATACCGCAATTCAAAGGTTTTCTGGACGGGATTTTTAATCCGAAATTCCCGATCCCATGGTTGCATAACCTGGTCCAGCGCGTTCCGCCGTTGGTGCCGCAACCTCGGCCTGAAGCGGCGGTCTACACACTAAGCTTATTGTCGACGACTGGTACCGGTATCCTGGTCGCTGCAATTCTAAGCGGTTTTCTAATGGGTTATTCACCCGTTGGACTTGCGCGAGTTTATTGGCAGACCCTTAAACTGGTGCGGTTCTCACTGCTAACGATTGCTTGTATGCTCGCTCTGGGATACGTCACCCGTTATTCCGGAACAGACGCTACCTTAGGTCTGGCGTTCGCTCAGACGGGAGCGTTCTACCCGATGTTTGGGACACTGCTCGGCTGGCTGGGAGTGGCACTTACCGGCTCGGATACGTCTTCCAATGTCTTGTTCGGTGGTCTGCAAAAAATCACCGCGCAACAATTGGGACTCAATCCGGTATTAATGGCAGCCGCGAACAGCAGCGGCGGCGTGATGGGTAAAATGATTGATGCGCAGAGCATCGTTGTCGCTTCGACCGCGACACGCTGGTACGGGCACGAAGGCCAAATTCTGCGATTCGTTTTTTTTCACAGCCTTGCGCTCGCGGTGCTGGTGGGCATCCTGGTTACGGTCCAGGCCCACCTGTGAGGAAATCCCTTCTGAAACCTGTGCCAATTCAAGCCGTGACTAACAATAAAGGAAGCAAGTTCGCGCCGAATTTGGCGCGCCGGCGAATGGCTGGTGAAGCCTTGGGCCTTTTCGTTTTTGCCTGGATCGCTGCGATAGTCACCTCTTTTTTTAGACCCGGCCCGATGGCCTCATCCCCGACCTATGGCGCGTGGCAGTTTATCGGATCCACCTTTGTCACCGGATTGGAATGTTTTGTTTTTGGCTACGTCTTGTCCCGCTTCTTTAAGCAATTCAAGACCGGGTGTGCTTTCGTGATCATCTTGTTTTTTGCTTACCTCGTGTGGGCGGGGAGACATCCCGTGTAACCGAAGCATCGCGCTTTGCACATTCTCAACCGAGAAGCAAAGTGGGAGATAGTTCTTTTCACTGAAGCATAAGGAGGCCACGCTCCGTCATAGCGTTACCTCCCGAACAGAAAATGCAGGACAAACAGCCCTGCCAACACGTAAGTCACGAGCCCGACTTCTTTGGACTTTCCGGTCCCGAACTTTAGGCCGACATAGGTCAGCAAGCCAAAGGCAATCCCTTCGCTGATGCTGAAGGCAAGCGGCATTGCCACGATTGTGACAAACGCCGGAGCCGCCTTTTCAAAATCCCTCAGATCAAGTTCTGCAAGCCCTTGCATCATGAAAGCTCCCACAATCACCAATGCAGGTGCCGTAGCTAAAGCGGGAATGATCAGAATCAGCGGGGAAAAAAACAAAGCCAGAATAAAACACACAGCCGTAGCAATTACGGTTAGTCCGGTTCGTCCTCCGGCCTCGACCCCGGCAGCGCTTTCGATATAACTTGTGACCGTGGAGGTCCCAAGGGAAGAACCAAACATGGCGGCGCCGGCATCGGCCATAAACGCCCGTCCAATCTTGGGTAAGTTTCCCTCCTGGTCGAGTAACCCTGCGCGCTTTGAAACTCCGATGAGGGTTCCCATGTTATCGAAGAGATCGACAAACAAGATAGAGAGCACGAGCGGCAGCGCACCCAGGAAATTCTTGAAGAAATAGATTAGATCCAGCTTAAGAAACGTAGGCGCTAAGGACGCAGGGAGATTAAGAATACCGTTTGGCACTGGCGTGATCATCGATTTCCCATCGGGCGCAGGAACAACCAGTCCAACCAATGTGAGAACCAAAATAACCAAAACGATTGCCCCGGGTATCCTCCGTGTCACCAGAATCGCTGTGGCGATAATTCCGGCGATCACAAGTATCGGTCCCGGCTTCGAGAGGTCGCCCAGCCCTACAAAAGTCGCCGGGTTCGCCACCACAACGTCGCCGTTCTTCAGCCCGATAAAAGCGATGAAGAAACCGATCCCGGCAGTGATGGCTAGTTTCAGCTCGATTGGGATTGATTCAACGAGCCTCTTTCGTAATCCTGTGACCGAGAGCGCAAGAAAAATCAAGCCGCTGTAGAACACCAGGCCAAGAGCGGCTGGCCACGGGATTCCTTTTGCACCGCATAGAGTGAACGCGAAATAGGCGTTCAAACCCATCCCTGGCGCGAGTGCAATCGGATAGTTCGTTGCCAGCGCCATCACCATGGTCATCACCCCGGAGGACACGGCCGTGGCCGTAATCAAAGCCCCCTTGTCCATACCTGTTATGGAAAGGATGGCCGGGTTCACCGCGAGGATGTAGGCCATCGCCGCAAATGTGGTCAGGCCTGCAACTACCTCTTGGGATACAGAGGTCTGATGTTCTTTAAGCGAAAAGAGGCGTTCAAGCATTCCGGAACCTGAGCAATTTGCGACAGGTTGCGGAATAAGCTTTCTGCGGCGCAAGAAAAAACGGACTGCTTACTGACTTTTCGACGGCGGCTTCGATCCATCCTGATCAGGCCGCCTCGCGCCCAACCAGCAATCGTTGGTGTAACAGATCACGCGTCCGCCACCAGCTTTGGCCGATTTTTTTTGTTGCTCGCTTCTCACGTACGCGATCTAAGAACGCCCGTCACTCGCGTCGTGAAAATCGGCCAAAGCGCCGGCGGCGGTATGCCTCCCAATTATGAGACCGGTGCGCACAAAGTCCGAGGCTGGTTTTGTGGCGCCATCGCAGAGCTGGCGATTTTGGAAGAGCTAAGCTTTAACCTGGCTGCGCTCTTTCCGGGAGATAGAAAAATAATATTCCTAGAATCAGATAGACGGATAATAGCTGCACGCCCTCGAGCCAATTTGTTTCACCGTCGCCGCTGATTTGGAAGATCAATTGCACGGCGACAATCACCGCCACCACTTCGGGGAGAGTAAACTCCAAATCCATCGGAGTGCCGATAGGGTACGAGCAAAAGACGAGCACGGGCGCGACAAAGAGCGCGATCTGCAAGCTGGATCCCACGGCAATCCCGAGGCTGAGACTCATCTTGTTTTTCATCGCCATCATCACTGCTGTCGAGTGCTCGGCGGCGTTGCCGATCACCGCGATCACGATTACGCCGATGAATAACTCAGTAAGACCCAGCGCTGTTCGGGCGGCTTCGACCGCGCTGACCAGAAATTCGGACATCAGCACGACCAGGGCGGTAGCAACGATCAGGATAAGAAGCGATTTGGAAACCGACCAGCCGCCAACCTCTTTGCGATCTTCGCCACCGTCCTGCAAGGTTACGGCGTAGAGTTGTTTGTGAGTGATCAATTCGAAGCCAAGCACGCAGGCGTAGGTAGCGAAAAGAACGGCCGCGATGGCGAGCGAAAGCTTTTGTTCTGTCGCCTGGCTCCACACCCCGGAGCGCCCTGCTGCGGTCACATGAAAGACGGTGGGAATAGTGAGCGCAATAGCTGCTAGCGTAAGCGATGTCGCCCAGGCGCGGGCGGCGGTTCTGTTGAAGCGCTGCTCTGCAAATTTCAGGCCGCCCCCGAGGATCGATGCTCCCATTACTAGCAGGATATTGCCGATGATCGAACCTGTGATGGATGCTTTCACCACGCCCGTCAACCCTTTCGAGAGCGCCATCAACGCGATGATCAACTCCGCGGCGTTGCCGAAACTCGCGTTTAAGAATCCACCAATTCCGTGGCCCAGATGTGCGGCCAGTTTCTCCGTCGCCCGACCCATCCAGCCTGCCAAAGGAATGACCGCCAGGCTGGAGCAAATGAACAAGGCAGTTTCAGTCCCAAGCTGTGGCTGGATGCGCAGAACGATGGCTACAGGAACGAAGACCAGGAGCCAATTCAGCGAGGGTTTCAACAGCGACCTTGATCTTGGCATAGGTGATTTGTATCAGAACCCTCAGCGAAGAGTGAAGCCGTCCTCTCCCGTCCAGCCGTTTTGGATTGTTTTGCACGCGTGCCCCGGACGTTTCTTACGGGCCGCAGTTTTGCTCTACACAGTTCTCAAGGGCCCAAATGAATCGGGATCAAAAACAGTACGACAAGGGCGTTTCAGGGTTACTCGACTCCGGCTTTGATCTTGTCGCGCATGCCGCCATAGGCGAACCTGCGTCGAATGTCGAGGGTCAGAAAGTCATGCGGGAATCCCACGGCGACGGCACTGACTTGATTCAGTCGCTAGTGTCCTGTCCCCTAAATAAGAGGTATATTGCCGGAGGTCGGTT
>JAFAQT010000065.1 GCA_019246215.1 Verrucomicrobiota bacterium | reverse complement strand
AAGCCCTCCTCCTGGTGGCTCTCGCACTTCTCCTGACACTTCTGCTGACCAGAGTCGGACTCGGGGTTGGGCAGGATTCGCAGACCGAATAAACTCTTTCGCCTGAGGCTAGTGTACCGTCTCCTAAATCCCTTGAGTTTCGTTGCGTTCAAAATGGGCCGCCGGCAAGGCGCGAGGAGGGCGCATATCTGAATGGATACGTAACCGACGACCAACGCAGCCGCCGGCCCATTTTCAACCCAACCCTCTGGGCCGTGTCCAGTTGGCTGTTTTTTCGCGTTGCTCGCTCCTTACATATCGATCTAGATATCCTCGTCGCTCGCGCCTTGAAAAACAGCGAACTGGCTTACGGCGAAACTTAAGGGATTTAGGAGACGGTACACTAGGTTGTGGTTGCGAGATATTTTGCCAAAAACTTCTCCATCGCTTCATAGAAGGAAAAACGATTCTCCTCATTGTGAAAACCGTGGCCTTCGTCCTCCTTCACCATGTATTCCACATCAACCCCGTGCTTTTTTAGCGCTTCGACGATCTGATTCGATTCGTTAATGTTAACTCGCGGATCTTTCGCTCCTTGCGCCACGAAGAGAGGCGCCTTAATCCTGTCGGCGTTGAGGGCAGGGGAATTTGCTTCAAAGAGTGTTTTATCTTTTTCCGGATTTCCGACCATTTCATACATCATATCCAAGAATGGCTTCCAATACGGCGGCACCGTTTTCATGAAAGTGAAGAGGTTCGAGACCCCAACGTAGTCGACGCCAGCCGCGTACAGATCAGGGGTCTTGGTCAGACCTTCAAGCACGGCATAGCCGCCGTAGCTTCCGCCGTAAATTGCCACTCTTTTTGGATCGGCGATCCTTTGGTCAATCAACCACTTTACCCCGTCCGTGATGTCGTCCTGCATACTTTGCCCCCATTGCCGGAAACCTGCTTCCCAGAACTTGCGGCCGTAGCCGGTCGAGCCGCGAAAGTTCATTTGCAAAACGCCGAAGCCGCGGTTGGCAAGGAATTGCACTTCCGGATTAAATCCCCATTCATCCCGAGCCCATGGTCCGCCGTGCGGATTGACGATAATCGGCAGATTCTCCGCGGTTTTGCCTTTGGGCAAGGTGAGATATCCGTGAATCGTGAGCCCGTCGCGGGACGTATATTCGATCGGCTTCATCTCGGATAACAGATCTTCTTTCAGCCATGGATTCCGCTCCGCAAGTTTGGTCAAATCGCCAGACTTTGAATCATAGAGGTAAAAGGCCCCCAGGGATCGGTCGGTAATGGTCCTAACGATGAATAGGTCTTCATCCCGGTTGGAAGAGACGACATAAATATCGTAACCCGGCAGTTTGGCGTTGAGAGTGTTGTAAAGGGTCTCAGATTCTGGATCGAAAAATTTTCGTTCTTCTTTCCAGGTGGTGTAAGTCGCAGTCGTGATCACTTTACGTTTCCTGGAGTAGTGGAGCCCGGAAACATCCACTTGGGGATGTTCGAACAGGACGTTCGTCTCTTTTCCGATTTCAGGATCGAACTCAACAACAGCGGTTTTGTCCCGGCCAATGTTGGAAACTCCGTAAAGCGCCTTGTTGTCGAATGAAAAAAATTGAGGGCTGAAACTTTCTTTGAAGTTCGTTGTAATTACAGTTTTCCAGGCATCTTTCTCGGTCTTGCGGTAGAGCAAGCTTGTATTGACACCGTCGGTTGTTGTAGCCACTCGGATGTTGCCGTCATGATCGGTAGTCCAGGATGCTATGTTCCCTGGGTTTTCGGCTATCAGCTTCAAATCACCGGTCTCGACATTCAGCCGGTAGGCGTCGAAGACTTCTTTGTTTCGCTTGTTCAGGCCCACGATAACATCAGTCGGATGCTCTTCCAGGTCATCAATCATCTCCGCTCTGACACCATCAAATGGAGTTAGATCTCGCGTTCCAGTACCGTCACTCTGGGTCACATAAAGATGGAAATTTTCGTCTCCGCCATTGTCTTTCAGGTATAAAAGATACTTGTCTCCTTTCCAGGAAAAGGCCCGAATGTCCCGGTCCTTGACCTGAGTGATCTGTTTGGTTTCTCCGCCTGATTTCGGCTTCACAAAGATGTTCAAACGGCTGTCGACAGGCTTAAGAAATCCAATCGATGCGCCGCTGGGGGAGAGTTCATAACCCGTCGTTTCCGGATTGCGGAAAAAATCCCTCAATGGAATAATCTCCGGAACGCTGTCTTCGGCTAAAGCGGACGAAAGGATGTACATAAGAAAGAGGAAACTGACTGCGATATTCTTCATACGAACTGCCAGAACCTTTAGCACTGAGAACCAGGATGACAACTAAAGCATCGTCTCATCCGTGGGAGGCGTACTGTTGGCTTCAAAGGTTCGGCTTCTAGTGTTTTAAGACAAGTGCACTAGCGCCGCGAGAACCATCTCTTGGAAAGAAATACGAGTTTGGAAGCGCCCCTCTTCGTCTTTGCTCACGGTGCAGGTGCGCCTTCGTCGCACCCATGGATGCAACGCTGGATCAAGAGCTTGGAGACGATCGGGACCGTGATCGCTTTCGACTATCCCTATATCCAAAGGGCACAAAATCGCCCCGATCCGCTGGCGAAACTGGTTGGGTTTCATCGTCGGGTCCTGGCGCAAGCTCGGCAGGGACACAGCCGCCCGATCGTTCTGATCGGAAAAAGCCTCGGAGCCCGGGTCGGATGTCATGTAGCTTTGGAAGAAGCAGTTCATGCCCTCATTTGCCTTGGTTACCCGCTCTGTGGCGGAGGTGATCCGGCGAAGCTACGAGCGGAGGTGCTTCGCGCATTGTCCACGCCAATCCTGTTCGTGCAGGGTACACGCGACCGGCTCTGCCCACTACATCTGCTGGAGAGCATTCAAGCAGAGATGAAAGCCGTCAATAAACTCCACATCGTTGAAGGAGGGGATCACTCCCTGCTTGTTACCCGATCTCGCCTCAGGGCGAGCGGGGAGAGCCAACGTGACGTGGACCAGCGCATTCTGGAAGCTATTCAGAGTTTTCTTGCGAGTTAATCGGGGCAGACGGGGTCGTCGGTTTTCTGCCAGGCCATCCGTTCGCGATTAATGCAAATCATTTGCAGAAACGGCAGCCCTGAGCTTCTGTTTGCTCATGAGAATCTGTCTTTCTTTTGCCGCCTTGGTCCTGTGGCTGGTCCCCGGCTTCGATTGCACAGGCAGGATCGCGATCCTGACCACGTTTGCGCCCGTTCATTGCTTTGCGTTGAACGTGGCCGGCGACGCGGCGGATGTGTCGGTGCTCGTACCTCCGAACGCCGGACCTCATGATTACGCGTTCTCGCCAGCCGACATCCAGAAGATCGCAAAAGCAGACGTATTGATCATGAACGGAGTCGGTCTAGAGTCTTGGCTGCAAAGAGGAATAAAAAGCGCAGGCAGGAAAGACCTTTTGGTTGTCGATACGAGCGCGGGCATTAACCTCATCACAGGCCTCGAGGTCCGGTCGCTGCCCGGGGTTCACTCCCAACCGGATCCGGATGCGGGCGGACCGAATCCGCACATCTGGCTGTCACCGATCAATGCGATCAAACAGGTCGAAAACATACGAGATGCCCTCGTTTCGAGGGATCTCAGCAATGCGGAGACCTATCGCGCCAATGCGGTGGCATTCATCAAGCGGCTTAACGATGTAGACGCCGAAATTCGTCTCGCGACTGGTTCGTTGCCCAACAGAAACCTGATCACTTTTCACGACACGTTTCCGTATTTTGCACGGGACTATGGGTTTAACGTCGTAGCCACCTTTGAAGAGTTCCCAGGCAAGGAGCCTTCCCCAAGAGCGATCGAGAAATTGCGAAAAACTATCGCTGCCGGAAATGTGAGCGCACTCTTCTCGGAGCCGCAATACTCACCGAAAGCGATGCAGGTCATTGGTAAAGAATTCAAGGTCCCCGTTGTGCAGCTCGATCCGATGGAGACCGGAGACGGATCCAAGGATTTCTATGAACGCGTGACACGAAAGAACTTGGATGCGTTAGTAGCAGCATTTCATGGAGGCCCATAGCAAATCCTGCCTCAGTGTCGAGCATCTGAACGTGAGCTACGGGCAGAACCACGTTCTGGAGGATATTTCGTTTCAGATCGAGCGCGGTCAGTTTGTCTGCGTTATCGGTCCGAACGGGGGAGGTAAATCGACCCTGTTGAAGGCCTTGGTTGGTCTCTTGCCGATCCGTTCAGGAATAATCCGTAAAGAGGCTGAAAAGATCGGGTATGTGCCTCAGCAGCTGCGGATTGACGCAGCCGTGCCGTTGCGGGTAGACGAATTTTTGTCGTTGAAGCTTTCCAAGCGCACGGTCTGGTTAGGACCAGGTCAAACGCGAACGGCAGCCGAAAAAAAACTGGAAGAAATTGGGGCGGCTCACTTGATTGGGCGACAGCTCAGTGAGTTGTCTGGCGGAGAATTCCAGCGAGTTCTGATCGCGTACGCCCTCCTGGACAATCCTGATCTTCTCCTTCTTGACGAACCGATGACCGGGCTGGATGTGCGAGGGGGAATGTCGTTTGACGGGTTACTCCATCATCTCAACGACCACCTCGGAATGACAGTGCTGATGGTGTCGCACGATCTTCATCTGGTCGACCACGTGAGCGATCAGGTGCTTTGCATCAATCGAACGGTCCATTGTCACGGGTCGCCGGATCAGGTGCTGCAACCAGGCAATTTGGCAAAGGCCTACGGACATCTCCCCGGTTTAGTTTCCGGAGATGGGATTGAGGCGTTTATTCCAATCGCCAAATTGAAATAATTGTCGTTCGCTCCAGACATGTGGGAGATCTTCCAAACGCCAGAGCTAGAGAGAGCGCTCCTCATCGCAATGATTGCCGGCCCGATTATGGGACTGCTGGGGACGTTTATAACGTTGCGCGGAATGGCTTTTTTCAGTGACGCAATTTCACATGCAGCCTTGACCGGAGTCGGGCTCGGCGTCGCACTACATCTGGCCCACGATGTTTACGGACCAGGGATGCAGCTCGTGCTGATTGTGTTCTGTTGCATCGTCGGATCGATGATGGCCTGGCTCTTTGAACGAACCTCGTTGCGAGCCGACACCGTTATTGCTTTCTCTTACTCTGGTGCCGTTGCCCTTGGGGTCATCCTGATCAGTCAGCTTAAAGGATATCAAAGCCTTGAAGGAGTGTTGTTCGGGGAAATACTTTTTTCCTCTAACCAGGACGTCTGGATGATCCTTGCGCTGAGCGCCCTCGTATTTGCCTTTCTGTTGCTCAATATGAAAGCCCTGCTTCTTTGCGTGGTGCACGAAGACCTCGCCCGTATCGCGGGTATTCCTATTCGAAAGCTCAATTATTCGTTTGTACTCGTGATCGCCTTAGTGATCGGTTTTCTCCTTCAACAACTCGGCGCGCTTCTGATCAGCGGTCTCATTGTGATTCCCGCCGCGGCTTCGCGCATGGTGGCAACCAGTTTCCGTCAGATGCTTCTGCTGAGCGCCGGGTTTGGCCTGTTAGCGGGCGTCTTGGGAATCGCAGCATCTGCGCAACTTAACCTGCCAACCGGACCCGCGATCGTCCTCGCGAATGTGGCATTCCTCATGGCTGCAATGGCATTGGGCGCGATCCTCGGCCGCGGGAAGTTGAATCGGCCGAGCACGAGTCAGTTGGATCGAGTCTGAGCGGCCCTAATGAGCTGGTTTACGTTCACCTGGCAAAACTTTTTGTATTCTTTTTTGGCGCTGGCATTCGAAGGCCTGCCGTTCGTTCTTGTTGGTTCGCTGATTTCGGGGGCGATTGCGGCTTTTGTCCCGTCAAGAACTATTACCAGAATACTGCCAAAGAATGGCTTTCTGGCCGCCTTAGCCAGCGGCCTACTCGGATTATGCTTTCCAGTTTGTGAATGTGGGATCGTGCCGATCGTCCGGCGTCTTATTAACAAAGGGCTGCCGGTATCGTGTGGTGTCACCTTCATGTTGGCATCTCCGATTGTGAATCCGATCGTAGCGTTCAGCACGTTTGCGGCTTTCAGGGGCCAGTCTCCCTGGCTGAATATGTGGATCCGACTTGTGCTTGGGTATGTGGCCGCAGTTTCAGCAGGCTTGGTTGTGCGCCGGCTTGATCCTGCGAGCATTCTGCGCATTGGAGCCGTGAAGATTCCGACTCGGAAAAGGTTGGCATTTAGTGTCAGCTCGTTCCCTGAATCGGCGAACCCCGGGATCGAAGCTTCATTTCTGGAAAAATCGATCGCCGCTGTTCGAATGGCGTGTGATGACTTTATCGATACCGCCATTTATTTCATGATTGGCGCAGCGGTGGCTGCCACTTTTAATACCGCGGTCGACCAGCAACTTATTCTGCCGCTGTCGCTCCAACCGACGCTCTCCACGTTCTCCATGATGGCCGTTGCGTCGATCCTGACACTCTGCAGCACCTCTGACGCTTTCATCGCCGCGACCTTCGTCAGCTTTCCAATCTTTGCGCGAATGGCGTTTATGGTGTTCGGGCCGATGTTTGATCTGAAGCTTTTTTTCCTCTACAGCGTCTTGTTCAAAAAGCGGTTCGTGATCGGGCTCGGAATTGGACTTTACCTCTTCATCGGATTAATCTGCAGCCGCTTTCTTATCTATTTGTATGCGGGCCAAGGTTTGTAATCTTCTCAACGGAATCACCCTGATCGGATTGGGCGTGGTCCTTCTAGACTTCTTTTTCACGGGTCGCCTAGATCGGTATCTTCATCCGCAGTTCCGGCCCTGGACGCTGGTGGGAGGGATTATTTTTTGCGTGGTCGGAATTATCTATGCGGCGGCGAAAACGACTGCCCAATGTTGCAACGAGCGAGAGTGTGTCCACCAGAATGCTAATAGCCCTGCACGCAGTGTCATCGCCTTCGCTGTCTTATTTGCGCCGTTGGCTGCAGGCGTCGCGCTATCGAAGGACAGCTACGACCAGCATGCCGTTTTAAACCGGGGGTTTGTGGAAGATATGAGCAAGTTGCCGGGGCGCACTGCTGTCCCCATTGCCAAAACAACAAATGATCCGGTTATACCTCCGCAAGCTTTAGGTGCCGATAAAGATGAGCGCGCTTCCGAACCGTTGCCTCAGGAGACCCCTCCGAACAGTGGATCTGATCAAGCGAACCCGGCTGTTCCGTCGCCCGACGAAGGAAGTTCGCAATACCTGCCGAAAGCGGCTGACGGCAACGTAGCGCTTGAGGTCACCGATCTGCTCTACGCCGAATCAGAGGACAGCCTTCGGAAGATGTTTTCCGATAGAACGATCGAAGTGGTAGGACAATATCTTGCGGGCTCTGACCCAAAACAGTTCAAGCTGGTGCGGATGTTCATCGTTTGCTGTGCTGCCGATGCCCGCCCGCTCGCGGTGCCGGTCGAAAGTTCCGCCCCTACGAGTGCGACAGAGATGGGATGGGTGAAAGTCATCGGAAAAGCGATTTACCCAAAAAATGGGGATCGCGTGCATGTTCTTTTCAGGGCCGATACGGTCGAGTCCACCGACCCGCCGGCTGAGGCGATGCTGTATTGACGATCTAGCGCGACGATTCTGGGTAGCTACTCCAGAGCAAGCCGCTGAACAGATCTTAAATGCCGTCGAAAAGCGCCGCCGTCAGGTGTATATCATTCGGCGCTGGGCATTGATCGGCTGGATATTGAAGCCAATGCCCCGGTCGTTATACCTGCGAATGTAACCACCATTGAGCCTGCTCTTCATCACAGGAGTTTCGTGCCTACAATCTGAAAGCGATTGCCGACTATGAACCGGTCCCGGCTCGCACGTCTCGGCAGATACCGCGCGTCAAGCAATCGC
>JAFAQT010000247.1 GCA_019246215.1 Verrucomicrobiota bacterium | reverse complement strand
TCCAATGGCGACACCAGGTCAAGCTCGAATCGGGCGGTAGTAGCTGTCGCGCTGCATCGGTTCGCGTCCGGCTTCGCGAATAGTCCGCTCCAGAGTCGCCTTCGTTTGCTCTTGAGGCGTTTTGGAGCCGGCCATATGGAAGATCTTTTCTTCCATCAGAGTTCCGTGTAGGTCATCGACCCCGTAGCTGAGAGAGATCTGTGCCAGAGGAAGGGTCATCGCGATCCAGTAGCCGGTGATGTGATCGAAATTGTCGAGATAAATCCGACTGACAGCCAAATTGCGAAGCTGGTCCAGACCGGAGGCAGGCTTGATGTGCTTTAGCTCGGTCGTTTCTGGCACAAAAGCAAACGGAACAAAGCCGGTGAATCCTCCGGTTTCATCCTGAAGTTCGCGAAGCTGACGCAAGTGATCAATCCGATTTTCAATGGTCTCGATGTGCCCAAAAAGCATCGTGCAAGTGCTGCGGCCTCCCATCTTATGCCAGAGTCTATGCACTTCCTTCCATTCTTCCGCTGTCTCCTTGCCGCGGCAGATCTTATCGCGGACGACAGGATCGAAAATCTCTGCCCCGCCGCCGGTAAGTGAATTCAACCCTGCATCACGCAATATCTGGAAAGTAGCTGATAGCGGCATCTTGAAGATGCGCTCTGCAAGGTGGCGAATCTCGATCGCGGTGAACGCCTTGATATGGAGGCCGGGATCCAGTGCACGAAGGCTTCTCAACAGTTTCAGGTACCATTCGCCTGGGAGAGTGGGGTGAAGGCCGCCCACCATATGAACCTCAGTGATTCCCCGGCTGAGCGATTGCCGTGTTGTCTGCACGATCTCAGGAATGGCGAGTTCGAACGCATGCGGGTCGCGTTTTCTGGCGCCAAAGGCGCAGAACTGGCAGGAGAGAATGCAGATGTTCGAATAATTGATGTAACGATTTAGGATATAGGTGGCGCGATTTCCGTTTTTTCGCTCCCGAACGATATTGGCGATAAGCCCGACCGCGTTGATGTCTGTGGAGCGATAGAGACGCACTGCTTCGTCCTCCTCGATCCGTTCAGCTGCGATCACTTTATCGCAGATTGAACGAAGTTCTTGAGGAACAAGCCGGATGCTTGTGAAATTTTTCACAAAATTAAACCTGACACAGGACGATTCTCGCTTCAAGCTCGCGACAAATTTCCTCAGCTCCAAAGAAACATTTAAACTTGCAGCGTGTTGAAGAGGATACGATGAGTCCTGCCCGTCGAATGTTAAATCCGTCCACCCATCCCCTGGAAAGCCCTGAGCCTGAAATCGGCTGGATGGCGCGTATTCGAGAGGGCGACATGGAAGCCTTCCGGCTTTTGGTGGAAATGCATCAGGCTCGCGTGATCGGGACCATTAACAAGATGCTGGGATCAGATGCCGAGGCGGAGGACCTTGCTCAGCAGGTTTTTATCCGCGTCTGGAAATCGGCGCCGCGTTACCAGCCGACGGCAAAGTTCACCACCTGGCTGTTTCGCATCACCCGCAACCTGGTATTCAACGAACTCAGACGAAAGCGTCACTTTGCGGATCAATCCGAAGAACGCGCGGAACCAATTGAACGCGCCGAAAGAGAACCGGATCGCGTATTGCTGGAGGGAGAACTTCAGCGCGCAATTCAGGAGGCGATCAACCAACTCCCAGAATCTCAGCGGATAGCAATCATCCTCCGCCGGTTTGAGGAAATGCCGTATGAAGAGATCGCGAAAGTGATGGGGACAAGCGTGGCGGCCGTAAAAAGCATTTTGTTTCGGGCGAGAGCCGAACTCAGAGAGCGCCTGGAGAAGTACCTGGCCTGAAAAGCTCGCGAACCAAAGAACTCGCGAGAATTGCAGGCTCAGGCGTTCCGAAGTTCCCGAAAAGCGGAGCCGAGATAAGAGAAAAGATCCGAAGGGAGCATGGACTCCTCGGATGAATGATTGACCGCCAATTCGGCGGCTCGGCCACAAATCCAGGCACCCAAACGTCCCGCATCATAGACGGAAATATCCCGTGCAAGAAAAGCGGCGCAAACACCGGTCAGGACGTCGCCTGACCCACCAGTAGCAAGTCCCGGGGTGCCAGTCGAGTTATATGCCATAGGCTTACCAGATTGCCCCACGAGTGTCCGCGATCCTTTCAGGAGCAGTGCAGCAGAAAACTCGGTCGTGAAATCGTTCACGATCTGGAGGCGGCTTTTGCCAGAAGTCGCCCAAAGCCGCGACATTTCACCCGGATGCGGCGTAAGCAGGCGCGGTCCGGCACAGTCGTGAAGCCTGCCCACGGCGGTCGCGAGGGCATTGAGCGCGTCGGCGTCCACCACCATCGGCCCTCTAAATCCCGTCACAACATCCAGGATTTCCTGCTGCCTGATCGAGCCGAGACCCGGGCCGACTCCAAGAGCGTCGAGCCGTTCCTCCAGCACCGATCGAAGGTCGCGGATCGGTCTGACCATGATCTCCGGGGCGACCTTGCTCACGACCAGGCCATAGATATCCTCCGGGACATACAAAGAAGTTAGTCCTCCCCCTGCACGGGCAGCGGCTTCGGAGCACAAAACCGAGGCTCCAACAAGACCACGAGAACCGGCCACAATGCCGACCCGGCCGAAATCGCCCTTGTGCGAATCGAACAAACGGCGCGGAACGAACTCCCTGAGATTTGAGGCACCGGACAATATGGTTCGGCCGGACTCCTTTGGTGCGCGAGCAGTCAATTCCGGCAAATCGATGACCAGGATGCACCCCACTGAATTGGATGCGTCTTCCCGAAAAAGCGCGGTTTTCGGAAAACCGATTGTAATGGTGCAATCCGCTAAGACGGCGTCCGAATCGATGCTTTCCTCTCCCAAACCGGTCGGAAGATCCACTGCATAAACCTTGGCATTGGATTTCAACCGCAGCGCATTGATTTCCCGGGTGAGCGCTTTCAGCGAGGGGTTAAGATCCGATCTGGAGCCAAGCCCAAGCAGACCATCCAGGATCACTTTGGGTCTGTTTCTGGGTAGATCGGTGATCGGCTTCCAGACTTGGTGCGCATCCAACTTTTGCAGCTTCTTCTTGGGAAGCGGTTGTAGATCGCTCTCAGGAGCCATGGGACGGGTCCATATTTCCCACCCGGACTTTGCCAGCAGCGATCCGGCAACGATGGCGTCACCGGCGTTGTTCCCTTTGCCCAGATACGCCACAACGATCCCTGGCCCAGGTTCCTGCTCCAGGATAACGTTTGCTATCCCCTCGCCGGCTCGATCCATCAAGCTTTCGGCTTCGATCCCTTCGGCAAAGGCGGTCCTTTCGACCTGTTTCATCTCCTGGGCAGTTAGGACCGCATCAGCCATAGTGCTCCAGTCTCCGATTCATGAGAACGGCTGAAATCGGTTGCGAGCCGCCCTCCTCGAGTTCCACGAATTTTCGATGTGCCAAGACGGCGTCCCAAAGGCATTACTTTTTGTCCGCCTCGACGTGCAGCTCAATCTTTACGTCATCTCCGACGACTTGGGTTCCCTCGATAACTTTGTTCCAGGCCAGCGCGAAATCGCTGCGTTTGAGACCGGTTGTCGCATCCCAGCCGCTGACAATAGAGTTCTTCAGACCGGTGCCCTTACCGAGTAACTCGACCTTCAACGCCACTTCCTTAGTGACGCCGTGCATGGTCAGGTCACCAGTTACGTCGAAACTATTTTCTCCAGTCTTCTTGATCGATTTGCTTTTGAAAGTGATCTCCGGGAATTTTGCCGCATCGAAAAAATTGGACGATCTCAGGTCGTCGTCCCGCATTTTGACGCCGGTATCAATGCTCGCTGTTTTGATCGCCACTTGCACGGAAGACTGTTCCGGACTGGACTCGTCAAATCGAATTGTGCCGGTATAATCGTCGAATTTCCCGATAACATTCGAAAAGAGGTGCCGGATTTGGAACCCCAGCGACGAATGAGCTTTGTCGATAATGTAAGTATCGGCCGCGAATGCGAAACGAACAATCAGAAGTCCCGATAGACAAGTGAGGATTATTAATTTCTTCATACCAATAGATGGGAGGTAACGATCATCTTATTCAGAAGTCAACGCCAGGCCGCTTATTCCCGCTTGCAAAGAGAAAACCCGTTGGGCCGCGAAGCCAAACGGGTTCTCTCCGTGTCGGGGAGGAATTACATCTCCGCTGATGCCCTCAAAACTTACACCTTGCTCTTGAAGTCCTTACCTGGGACAAACTTCACTGACCTTTGATTCGCGGATCCCCCCTGAGGTCTCGGTTCACAACTCTTTTTGTCAACGCATTAATCTTGTCTGATGGATTTTTGACCAGCGTCTTCAGCTGCCAGTGAATTAAGTCCGTGACTGGTATAGCAGATCCTCCCCGCGCAGTCGAGAACATCTCAAACCGTCGGCAAGCTCGAATAATCAATCGTTTTCAGGCGATCGAGTTTAAGGCCTATCCTTGGAATACATTCAATCAGGGCGCGCGTATAAGGATGCTGGGGCTGACGCAGAACGGCTTCCGCGTTCCCGAATTCCACCACCCGACCGCGGAACATAACAGCAACCTTGTCCGCCAAACCTCGGATAACGCCAAAATTGTGGGTGATGAGAATAATCGACATATGGTATTTGGCCTTGAGCGCCTGGAAAAGACCGAGGATTTGCCTCTGGATCGTTACATCAAGAGCCGTCGTTGGCTCATCGGCGACCAGGATAGCAGGCTGGCAACAGAGGGCCATCGCGATCATCACGCGTTGCTGCATTCCGCCGCTCAACTGAAACGGATAGTCTCTCATCCTCCCTGCCGGATCCGCAATTCCAACCTGATCCAGCCAGTAGGTCACCTCCTTGCGCACTTCCCGGACCTCTGGCCGATGCAAGCGAATCGTTTCCGCGATCTGCTCATAAATAGAAAACACCGGATTCAAGCTTGTCGCTGGCTCCTGGAATATATATGCAATCTGATTTCCCCGGAGAGTGCGCAGCATTTTTTCGTTCATTCCCAGGACCGATTGACCGTCAAGCAGGATCTCACCTGATTGGTAGAGCGCAGGAGGTTCCGGAAGCAGCCGGGTCAGAGACATCGCGGTCACGGTTTTCCCACTGCCACTTTCTCCCACGATCGCCAGGGTCTCTCCCTTTTCAACCTTAAAGGTCACTGATCGCACTGCGGGGATGTTCCCCTCCTGTGATCGGAAACTGATTGTGAGGTCCCTGACTTCAAGCATCTGTTCTGGTTAGGATCAGCGACCGCGGTGGGTAAAGGTAAGAACCGGTTGAGAGCTAATGAATGATCTCCGGCATTGAAAACTGTCTCGCTGGAGAATAGAAGTCCATTCAGTGAAATTGTCTATTTTGCTGCTCACGGTTTACGGGTTTCTGATTCTTTGTCTCCGAGCCGAACAGAAATCATTGATCGTGGGAATGGAAATGTCGTTTCCGCCCTTTGAAATGCTGGACTCGAGCGGACAGCCTGCGGGCGTGAGCGTGGACATGGCCAAGGCGATGGGTCAGTACCTGAACCGGCCTATCCAGTTTCAAAACATTCCATTCGATGGGCTGATCCCGTCTTTGAAGACCGGTAAAATTGATGTGATCATCTCGTCGCTGACGATGACGGAGGATCGGGAGAAGTCGATCGATTTCAGCGATCCTTATCTAAAAATGGGGCTGGCGATCCTGGCCAACAAAAAGAGCGATATCCGATCCATCAAGGACGTCGACCAGGTCGGCCATACCGTCGCCGTGAAAAAGGGGACCACCGCCAATATCTATGCGTACCAGCACTTCAAGAATGCAAAGGTTCTCGTATTCAACGACGAGAGCGCGTGTGCAATCGAAGTTGGTCAAGGAAAAGCCGACTGTTTTATCTACGATCAGATTTCCGTTTTTCAAAACTGGAAAAGACACGAGGATCGAACACGAGCAATCCTGCAGCCTTTCGAGCAGGAGGAATGGGCAATGGGGATTCGAAAAGGCAACGAGGACCTTCGAACGCAAATAAACGACTTCATCAAACAATTCAAGGCGACTGGCGGATTTGAGCAGCTCGGTATGAAGTATCTGGTCGAGAACAAAAAGGCATTCGAAGATCTCGGGATACCGTTTTATTTTTGAGTGCTCTCAAGGTAATGCCAGAAAAAGCAAAGCGACTCCAGTGGCTGAGATACGTATTCCGCGGGCTGCTGCTCCTGGCGGCGCTCCTCTTGCTTTTTTATCAACAGATTTTCTTTGGGGTTGCACAGCTGGTAGCACAGGAGTTTGCGAAGGCTCAGGCGCTCTCGTTACAGTTCAAAATTCATGGCTCGATTATTTCCAGCCTGTACATTGAAGACCTGCATCTGCAGGCGCTGCCCCAGAACACACAGCTACCGGTGGAGCGCGTGGACGCCAAGTGGATCGCAGTCCGATACAATTTATTCGGCCTGCTGAAAAAGGATTTCCTCAACGCTATCGAACTGGTCGAATTAAAAAAAGTTAATCTCGTCGTCCGTCCCACCTCCGAACCTCCGCAAAAGAATCCAAACGGTTTGCGGTTTCCGCTAGTATTGCCGAAAAAGATCGATGTCCAAGAAGCTAGTCTTACGGTTCTCAACCAGGGCGGGAACTTTGAGGCAAATAAATTGTCCCTGCATTTTCAGCAGGGCTCGGAAGGCCAGCTGGGTTGTGAAACTCTCCGCATACCCGGGATTG
>JAFAQT010000170.1 GCA_019246215.1 Verrucomicrobiota bacterium | reverse complement strand
TAGCCTGTTTGGCGGTGAGGGTAAGGTCGGATCGGTGCTGCTGGGCGTGCTACTGCTTGGGCTGGTCCAAAACGCGATTAACCTCCTTAACGTGCCCCCGAATTATGACTACGTAGTCAGCGGACTGGTGATCGGCTTGGCAGCAGCTGTTGATGTCTTTCGGCGCAACGTTGCGGAGGCTGGCGCCCGCCGGCGCCTCGCCGCAGTGAAAAAAGAACAAGCCGGGAGCGCACCGAAAGCTGCTGAGTCGCAGTGAACCGCGTAACAAACCGAAAGAACAACCGCAAGAAGCCGACGCCCGGCTAAGGAATAGATCCAAGGACTTCATGAATATCCTCCAGATTATTCATGGCTCGGGAAGGCTAAGATGAGAGTGCGAAAAGCTTAAGAACAGAGAGAAAGTAAACCCCAGAAAAAGATAGGATATGGAAATAATACATGCTGTGACAGAGGAAAGCTTAGCGCGCCGGATGTTTCTGCCCGCCGGCTTAGCTCTGGCTATCACGATCTTTAGCGGAGCATTCGGCTTTGCTACCAGGGCTGGCGGCGCCGAGGGCAGCGCTAAAGGCAAAACTGTCGGATATATCACTTTCGGACTGCAGTTCGAATACCAGGTTGCCATGGTGGAAGGAATCAAGAAGAAGGCGGCTGAGGCTGGTCTCGTTCTTCGGATCGTGGACGGCAAGGGTGATCCAAACCTACAGGTAACCGAGGTGCTCGACGCGGTGACGAAGCAACCGGACGCGCTGCTGGTCAACCCTGTCGACGCGAAGCTCATCGTCGCTGGAGTGAAGCGCGCGAACGAAGCCAAGATTCCCGTCTTCATCATGGAGAATCCTCCACCAGAGGGGAAATTTCTGGGGTTCGTTGATTTTGATAACGAAGCGGGGGGTGCGATGGGAGCCGATGAGCTGGCGAAGCTGATCGGGGAGAAAGGGGTCGTGCTTGAAACTCGTGGTTCCGTCGGCTCCGATCAGGCGCAACTTCGCCACAAGGGCTTTGTCGACCGCATGAAGGAGAAGTACCCCAACATTGAAGTGAGATCGCTCAATACCGAGTGGATTGCCGACAACGCCTATAAAATGGTGTTGGACGCATTCACTCAAAATCCCAACATCAAGGGTGTGTTCAGTCACAACGACGAGATGGTGCGAGGCGTAGTATCGGCGTTACGCCAGATCGGCAAACTTGTTCCTGTCGGAAAGGAAGGTCACGTCGTGATCGTAGGCCTTGACGGTACACCGCTGGCGCTGGATCGCATCCGTGACGGATCCCAGGACGCCTCGGTCGGGCAGGATCCATACGCGATGGGCGGAATCATTCTAGGCGATATTATTGCCCATTTCGAAGGCAAGGCATTTGACCCAAAGGGTCGGACCGAACCGGTGCTAATCACCAAAGAGAATGTGAACGACCCCAATTTGTGGGGAAACGCTGGCAAGAAGAAATGAGGAGTAGAGCGTGCCGTTGCCACGACGAGAAACGAGGAAGCGCTCAATGATACGAAAACTGGGATGGGGTGTAATGAGCACTGCCAACATCGGCCAGGTTGCGGTGATCCCTGCGATCCAGAAATCGAAGTTTGGAACCGTCGAAGTTCTGGCGAGCCGAGATATCGAAAAAGCGCGCCAAGTCGCGCAGGCCCTCGGAATAGGTCGGGTGGTGGGTAGCTATGAGGCGTTGCTGAAGGATCCGGATGTGGATGCCGTCTATATCCCCCTTCCGAATACGATGCATGCTGAATGGACCATTCGCGCAGCGGAGGCTGGCAAGGCGGTGCTGTGCGAAAAACCGTTGGCGACTTCCGCCGAAGATGTCGCAAAACAGATAGAAGCCTGCGCAAAACACGGTGTCAGTCTGATGGAGGCATTTATGTATCGATTCCATCCACAGACGCGACGTGTGCGGGAGTTGATTACTTCAGGCGCTATCGGTCAGGTGAAAGAGGTTCGCGCTCATCTCTCTGTTAACATAATGCGCACGTTCGATAGATCGAACATCCGTTATGCGGACAGGCTGGGCGGTGGAGCGCTCCTTGACATGGGTTGTTATACGGTAAATATCTGCCGCATGATCTTTGGCCGCGAGCCGGGGCGCGTTATTGGTCGGCTTCAGATCGATCCTAACCTGCGCGTGGACACCAGCGCGGCGGGTATTCTGGAGTTCGACGGTGGCATCGGAATGATTACCTGTTGGTTTGGCGCCGATGGGCAGGGCGCCTATACAATAGTCGGGACAGAAGGGACGATAGAAGTGCCGCGCGGAATCATTCTCGGTCTCGGTACACGCGTTCCAGAGGGCCTGATTGTCGTTATGGATGCGGACGGGAAGCGTCGCGAAGAAATTTTTGAACCGGGAGACCATTATCGAGACATGGTTGATGCATTCTCCGGAGCCCTTCTGAACGGGCAGCCCGTCCCACTCTCGCCTGAAGATAGCCTCAAAAACATGAAGGTTCTTGAGGCACTCGCCCGTTCATCAGCCAAAGACAGCTCTGAATCAGTGTGACTGACGAGCCCGATTGTGCTTCCGAGATGGTTCGCGAAAAGAGCGGCAGCTAATGCGGCGGCAAGCTCGACTTAACCAAATGATTATCCTTTCCGAAAATTTGAAAATCGTGATCCGAAAATGAAACTGTGTGCTGTGTCTGAAAGTTTGGGACATCTTTCGTTTGAAGAAGCCGCCAAAGCCTCGGCCGACCTCGGTCTTGCCGCCTTGGAAATTGGTATGGGCAATTGGAGCACGGCTCCGCACGCCGACCTGCAATCGCTTCTAAAAAGCAAGGAGAAGCGGCAGGAATTTCTCTCTGTGCTTGAGCAAAACAATTTATCGCTGGCGGCGCTCAACTGCAGCGGCAATCAACTCCATCCGGTCGATGGCGAACGTCAAAGCAAAGTCGTTCACGAGACAGTCCGGGTTGCCGAATTGCTAGGTGTTCAGACGATTGTCTTGATGTCCGGTTTGCCGGCCGGCGGTCCAAACGACCTTCGACCAAATTGGGTCACCTGCGCGTGGCCTCCTGAGAACGGAGAAATTCTTGAGTGGC
>JAFAQT010000097.1 GCA_019246215.1 Verrucomicrobiota bacterium | reverse complement strand
GCGCGCCCTGGGCGGCAGAAAATCGTGTTTTCGACTTAGCATTAAGATGATCCAGAATCTATGGACTGACGCCGACGCAACCGAGTACATCGCCCATTACAATAATCCAGATCTAGCTCTCCGAACCTATACTTCTCGTCTGCTCGGCCGAGAGCCGCGGCTGGTTCTGCACGGAGGGGGCAACACTTCCGTTAAAACAACCGAAAGAGATCTCTTCGGAATCGGAACCACGGTTCTGCGGGTAAAGGGAAGCGGGTGGGACCTTGCTGCAATCGAACCGGTTGGACTGCCAGCGGTCCGGCTGGAACCTCTCCTGAAACTGGAACAACTCGAACAGCTCTCCGATGAAACCATGGTCAACTATCTGCGTGGTTGCCTCATGGACTCTTCGGCGCCCACACCATCGGTTGAAACTCTCTTACATGCTTTTCTTCCGCACAAGTTCATCGATCACACTCATGCGGCAGATGTATTGGCATTGGTTGATCAGGAGAACGGCGAAACGATAGCTCGCCAGGTATTTGGGAACCGTGTCGGGTATGTTCCTTATATCATGCCGGGATTCTCTCTGGCCAAAGCAGCGGTGAGTGAGTATCGCCACAATCCGGAGGTGGAAGGACTGGTGTTAATGAAACATGGGTTGTTTACTTTCGGTGAAACCGCTAAACAGTCTTACGCTCGTACGATTGACCTCAATAACTTGGCCGCCGAGTTCGTGCAAAAGAACCGACGAACCCTTGTGTTCACTCCGCGTTCCTGGTCGGAAAAGGAAATCGGGCGCACGGCGGATATAGCTGCTATCATCCGAGGATGTTTAGCAAACGCAGGGCAGACTAGCAGTCCGACGCGTTGGATCTTGGATTTCCGCTGTTCTGACCAGATTCTGGAATTCGTGAATGGCCAGCATGTAGCCGAATATGCAAACCGCGGAACGGTCACACCGGATCACTTGATCCGAACGAAAGGCGCTCCTCTTATTTTGTCATTCCCGGCCTCTGATGCCTTACCGGAATTCCGCCGCGAAATCGCGGGTGCGATCGCGGATTACATCGTTAGGTATCGAAACTATTTCGATCGTAACAATTCCCAACTTTCGATATCGAAATCGCCATTGGATCCGAGTCCCCGGGTCGTTCTGGTGCCGGGCTGCGGGTTTTTTGGGCTTGGGAAATCTGCCAAGGAAGCCGCGATCGTAGCCGATATCGCGGAAACCTGGATAGAGACCGTGACTGCAGCCGAGTCGATTGGCCGCTTCTCTTCATTGGACGAGAGGCAGCAATTTGAAATGGAATACTGGTCCCTCGAACAGGCGAAATTGCGAACACTATCCGAACCGCGTTTTGGTCGACAGGTGGCGTTGATCACTGGTGGCGCTGGAACGATCGGCAGCGCGATTGGGAGAGCGTTTGCGCGGGAAGGCGCAGAAATTGCCATTGCTGATTTGGATGGAGAGAAGGCCTCGGACGTGGCCCGAGCGATTAAAGAAACCGCATTGGGAGTGGTTTGCGACGTGACCAATGCGCAATCCGTGAGACAGCTTTTTGACCGGGTTTGCGAACGATTTGGAGGAGTCGACGTGGTAGTGTCAAACGCGGGCGCGGCGTGGTCCGGGCCGATTGCGACGCTATCGGATGAGCTGTTGCGAAAGAGTTTCGAACTTAACTTTTTTGCCCATCAATTGGTTGCGCAGAATGCGGTGCGCGTGATGCGCTGGCAAGAAACCGGTGGCGCTATCCTCTTTAACATTTCCAAACAGGCGATCAATCCCGGTCCGAATTTCGGTGCGTACGGTATCCCGAAAGCCGCTACCTTATCTTTGGCTCGGCAGTACGCTTTGGAACATGGCTGCGACAAGATCCGAGTGAACGCGGTGAACCCTGATCGGATCCGTAGCGGTCTGCTAACCGAAGACATGATCCGGTCAAGGGCCGAAGCCCGCGGAGTCACTGAAAAAGACTATGTGTCCGGTAATCTCCTTGGATGCGAAGTGACTGCTGAAGACGTCGCGCAAGCCTTCGTTCATCAGGCGCTAGCCCTGAAGACGACGGGAGATGTTACCACCGTGGATGGAGGTAATGTCGCTGCGTTCTTGAGATGAGGGGTACTAGTACTAGTGTACCGTCTCCTAAATGCCTTGGATTTCGCCGCAGGTCAGTTGGCTGTTTTTCAAGGCGCGAGCGACGAGCATATCTGAATCGATACGTAAGGAGCGAGGAACGCGGAAGAACAGCCAACTGGCCGCGGCCCAAAGGGTTGCGATCAAAATGGGCCGGCGGCTGCGTTGCTCGTCGCTTACGTATCAATTTAGATATGCGCCCTCCTCGCGCCTTGCCGGCGGCCCATTTTGATCGCAACGAAACCCAAGGGATTT
>JAFAQT010000214.1 GCA_019246215.1 Verrucomicrobiota bacterium | reverse complement strand
CGGGTCACTGGTTCTCGGGTGGTTGTGCGCGATGCCGGAAAGCAGACTTTCAGGGAGATGCTGGATCCCTATTTCACTCGGATTCCATGGGTCGGGCTCGGCGTCTCTCTCCTGTTGGGAGTGAGAGTCGATCGAGCGGCGAGCCCGCGAGAAGCATGCTTCCTCCCTGCAGATCTGGAACACGCGGTTCAGAGCAGCAAAAACGGGGACCAACCTTTAGCCGGGGAAAAGAAACAGCTTTTCCCTTCGAAACCCTTGGCTGGAGCACCGCCTTTTCTGGCTCCGGTTTACGTCTTCTGGGGGGGCGGGGTTTTTTGGTTCCTCTTCTGGTTATTGCGAGGGAAAGAGCATTCAACATGGGCGACAGCTATTACGTTAATGATTGTTGGCTTTCTGGGATCCTTTGTATTAGGCCTCTCGTTCTGGACCCGACTCTGGGTGCTGCATAAAAATTATAATCTTTTGTGGCTTATTCCTCTGCATCTCGCGGCTGGTCTCTGGCTGCTGTGCGCTAAGCGACGGCTGGCTTTCCTACGATGGTATTTGTGGTTTGCGTTTTTGGCGGCCATGTTTTTGATCTGTTTCTCGTTCCTGCTGCCACAGAAGTTTCATCCGGCGGTTTTTCCCCTGCAATTTATCGTTGCCTGGCGATGTATCCTCGAACTGTCTATGAAAAGGCATGCATTTTGACGACTAGTCGGCGATATATCCGGCTTTTCCTTGAGAGCCGAGCAAAGCGGGACGCTTCGCATGGTCCGGTATTAAAGGTAGAAACTGGAGCGGGGGCCCGACTGAGCTTGGCGTCGTAAACGCCCTCAATAAAGTATTCATGCTATTTCGGGGACAGGACACTCACTGATGAAACTGCTCCTGACCCAGCTCTCGACGGTCTTGCTAAGTCTCGCTGGAGGCGTTCTGATTGCTTTGGCCTTCCCGGGTTGGAACCACGATTGGCTGATCTGGATCGGGTTTACCCCTGTTTTGGCCGGGTTGCTCTTGTTTCCGCGGCACTGGATAAGTTCGCTAATTCAAGGGGCCGTCTTTGGAGGAACCTTTGGCGGTTTAGTATTTTCCTGGCTCTGGGCCGGAGGGCGTCAGAACGATTGGTGGTGTAACGTTGCAAGCCTGGTGTTGCTCGGCGCTATCTGGGGGCTTTTTGTCAGCCTTTTCGTTCGATTACCCGAAGGAAAGGCCGATCGAAAGGTATCACCGATACTGCCGGGATACGGGTTCAACTCGGCTGCCTGGACAAGATCGATCGCCCATTTGCGGGCAGCCTGCTTAGCGGCCGCGTCTTGGACAGTTCTGGAATGGGCGAGGGGTGTTTTAATTCCCGAATGGAACGCGGTTGGACTTGTGCTGCAATCAAATCTGCCCCTGCTGCAAATCTCGACTGTTACCGGAGTGAACGGGCTCTCCTTTGTGGTGGTATTCGCCAATCTGATTGCCCTTACGACGGTTCGCCGGATCATCCTCGAACCCGGGCGGATGACTTGGACCTCGCGCTTCGACGTCACGGCCACTCTCGCCCTCGTCTTCCTCGCCGGTGCCGCCGGTTTCTGGTGGCTCCAACAAACGCCACGGGGCGACCGCAAAACTGTCGGTTTGATCTGTCCCGATACGGTCGACTTCAAGCGTTTTCTGGAACTCACGAACCAGGAAAGCGGAAAAGGCGTCGATCTGTTCGTCTGGCGATGTGTCCGGTTTGCCCCCGGCGATTACTCGCGGCTCGGTGATGTATTGATCGGAAAAACGGTCGGGTTAGTAAGCGGAACGACTTCCGCGGAAAACGGATCCCTCAGCGGCACGACAACCATCATTCCAGGTGCGGTTCGAAATTTGCTCCTGATACCGGGCAGGCGGGATTTTTTCCAACCTTGGGTCGCGTCGACAGGCCGAACTCTCAACTCCTTTGAATTTGCCGACACAAATTGGGTTACGTTTATCAACTGGGACGCTGGTGATCCCCGGTTGGCGCGTGCCGCGGTAAACAAGCAGGCCCAGGCGATTCTCGCAATTGTCGATCCGTTCCCTGGCGGCCTGGGCTCGACCGAGCAGCTTTTTGCAAACCTGCGGCTATGGTCGACTTCGCTCGGGCGGCCGGTGATATTTGCAAGCACGAAGAATTTCTCCGCAATCGTAGCACGGTCCGGGAAAATAGTTGCCGGCGCCCGCGCTACAGGTTTTGAGAATTCTCTGATCGGAGTCATTGAAGTGCCTTCACAATTTGACTCCACGATTTATGGACGTTACGGCGACTGGTTTGCTATAGCGTGCGGGGCGCTTTGTTTTGCCACCGCCCTTGCTGAAAGGCTTCATCGCTATCGTGAAAAAAATGGTCGTTTCTCTTCATGACGTTTCGCCCCTGACGCAAACCTTGTGCGAGGAGATCCTGGCGCGACTTCTGCCATTAGGAATCGACCAAACTTCGCTTCTGATCATTCCGAATCATCATCGGCAGGCCGCAGTCAGTGAAAATTCCTCGTTTAGGAATTGGCTGGTGCGAAAGGTTGAAGCGGGGCACGAACCGGTCTTGCACGGGTATTTTCATCTTCGGGAAAAAAAGAAGACTGACTCGTTTTGGGCAAGACTCAGGACCGAGGTTTACACTGCGGGAGAAGGGGAGTTTTTTGATCTATCGACAGAAGAGGCCTCAATTCGAGTCCAGCGAGGTTTGCAGGATCTCGCGTTCCTGCCGCGGAAAATAGCGGGCTTTGTTGCGCCAGCCTGGTTGCTCGGCGCAAACGCGGAAATCGCGATCCGCAACCTCGGATTTTTGTATACGACCCGGCTGGGTACGGTGCGAACCTTTGGGCGAGGCGCCGACATCCGATCGCAATCCCTTGTTTGGAGTACTCGCGCTCCTTGGCGCGCCGTGATGAGCCTGGCGTGGAATCGTTGCCTGGCGGCCTACCTGTCTCGCGCTCCATTGATTCGGATCAGCCTTCATCCCTTTGATCTTCAGCATCCCGGGGTGTGGGAACAAGTCCGGCGATTAGCGGTTGAAACAAGGCGTTGCCGGGAGTGCGTTTCCTATGAGAAGTTTGTTGAGAGCTTGAGCCTTCCGCAGGGAAGATAGTAGACGGCCGAGCCTAATTTGCAAAGTGGCGCAGAATGAAAAAAACGCTGATCTATGATTTAATTCGATATGGGGACCCAAGATTCTGACATCCGCAAGGCCGCGCGAGGGGGTGCACGAACCGGGGCAACCCCTTTGCTGATTGCCTGCTGACCTTATGGCCGCGAAAGTCGATCTCCATATTCACTCAAAATTCAGCGATCGATCCGCTGAATGGATTTTCCGGCGCTTCGAGTTCCCCGATAGCTATTCCGACCCAAGATTGTTGTATCGGCGGCTGAAAGAAAAGGGAATGAGTTACGTGACATTCACCGATCACAACCGGATCGACGGTTGCCTCGAGGTGGCGGAGTTCGCGGACACTTTCATCAGCGAGGAGGTGACAGCCCTCTTTCCCGACGACAACGTTAAGGTTCACCTGCTCCTCTGGAACTTCACCGAGGCGCAACACGCCGAGATCCAGCAAGTCAGAAGCAATCTTTACGAGCTCCAGAAGTATCTGATGCTCTCCGGAATCTATCATGCGGTGGCCCATCCGCTGTACGATATGAACCGGCAACTGACTGCGGACCACGTTCAGAAACTTATCCTTCTGTTCAAGCATTTTGAAGGGGTGAACGGTCTCAGAGACTCGCTCCTCAGTGACACCGCCAGGTTTATTCTGCGATCACTCACACCAGAAACCATTCAGCGGTTTGCTGATCGGCAGCATTTGGAGCCGACACATCCCGAACCGTGGCGCAAAATCCTGATTGCCGGGTCCGATGATCACGCCGGCATCTTTCCAGCCTCTGCTTACACGGAAGCTCCGGATTGCCAATCGGTGGATGAATTCTTCCGCTTCATCGGCAAAGGGGATTGCGTTACTCGAGGAGAGTCGGGTACTCCGCTCGTAATTGCCCATGGGCTCTACAACACGGCGTATCAGTTTGCGAAGGACAAATTTTCGGCCGCGGTGAGTCCGAATTTAGCCTTTCTTGAAGTTGTTTTCTCGAGATTCATGGAAGGTAAGAATCCGACGAATTTTACTTTAGGAGAAAAGTTGGGCCTGCTGTCGAGTGGAATTCTCTCGGGAAAAATTTTCGAGTTGGCAAAACCGGCGAATCTTTCAATCTGGCCGGAATTGGCGACTTATTTCGGAAGCGCCGAAGTGCAGGCTCGAATCGCTAAAGAGACCGAAGGGGTGAACGAACCGGAACGCCGTGCTTTTCTGATGGTGGCACTCGTGTTCAATCAACTGGCTTTCCGTTTTTTCCAGAAATTCGTTCAACAGATCTCCGCAGGGGGCGTTGTGGAAGCTGTTCAAGCATTAAGCGCCTTGATGCCGATGGGGTTTCTGTTGGGACCTTATTTTTACGGGTTTCACAGCCAGGCACCGTCTCGCAAACGGCTGATCAATATCTGTCTCAATACAGCTAACTTCATCCCAGACGTGTTGCAAAATACAAAGCGCGCCTGGTTTACCGATACGCTCGAAGATGTGAACGGAGTTGCGACCACGATTCGGAAAATGGCAGCCGCGGCCTACGAAACAGACGCCGATCTTATTGTTGTCGCATCGAGGCAGCAGATCAGCATATCGGAGATTCCCATTAAGAATTTCCCGCCCATCGGCGAATTTGAGCTGCCGGAATACGAACTGCAGAAGCTTAGTTTTCCTCCGGTGCTACACATGCTGGAGTACATTCAGCGCGAACGGTTTACCGAACTGATCATCAGCACGCCGGGACCGGTCGGGCTCACGGCCCTTTTGGCGGCCAAGATGCTCGATTTGAAGACGGTCGGGATCTACCATACCGATTTTCCCCAGTATGTACGCGTCCTGACGCAGGACAACTACATGGAGACGTTGGCTTGGGGTTACATGCAGTGGTTTTACTCTCAACTGGATGTGGTTTACGTCAATTCCGAGAACTATCGTGAGCGTTGGATTGAGCGGGGTATAGCGCCGGAAAGGCTTAAACTTTTTCCGCGTGGGATCGACACCGCTCTATTTACTCCGGCTCATCGAGATACTGCATTCTGGGAGAAATACGGAAAGAAACCGGGAGAGCTTGGATTGTTGTACGTGGGACGTATTTCGAAGGAGAAGAATATCGACATTGCGGTAGCGGCTATCCGGAAGCTCTCTGGCGAAGGGCTTTGCGTTCGGCTGTTGGTGGTGGGGGACGGTCCTTACCTGCGGGAGTTGCGTCAGGAAGTTCCGGAGGCGTGTTTTACGGGGTATCTGAGGTCTGCCGAACTGGCGGCGGCTTATGCTTCGAGCGATATTTTTGTTTTTCCGAGTACGACGGACACTTTTGGGAACGTGGTCCTAGAAGCCAAAGCGGCGGGGTTGCCTTGCGTCGTCTCCGATCGAGGTGGCCCCTGCGAACTGGTCAACGCCGGGATCGACGGGTTCATCACCAGGGCTTTGGATGTCGGAGATTTTGCCGGAGGGTTGCGGCTGCTGTGCAAAGATGCCGATTTGCGAGCGAAGATGGGCCGTGAAGCGAGACGGCGAGTCGAGAATCGGAATTGGAATCATGCATTTCGCCAGTTTTGGAATGGCACGCTCTAAAAAACTCGTTTGAATTTTTGTGGAGCTCCATTACTTTCCCGCCTTGCTATGGCAAAGAAGTCTTGGATCGAGAGAAATAAACGGAAGCTGAAAACGGTGCAAAAGTTCGCCGCAATTCGTGCCGCATTGAAGGCGAAACATGACTACGAAGGTCTTGCCCAACTGCCGCGGGATGCCAGCCCGACTCGTCTCGTCAATCGTTGTCAGCAAAGTGGCCGGCGACGCGGATTTATCCGTCGCTTTCGTTTATCTCGAATCGCGTTTCGCGAACTTGCCTCCCAAGGGATGATCCCGGGAGTCACGAAATCCAGTTGGTAGAAGCGGCAGAGTTTCCGCAGCGGTGTTCATCGCCTCATTTGCCTGGTCAATAACTTCGAGATACGCGATGCGCGTTTAACCTTTCGGAGGTTAATTACACTTTGAGTGTAAGGAACCGGCGCGTCGTTGTCAGGAGCAATTGAATCGATGACCTTAGATATTTCGTTTTGGCAGGCTGCTTCAGTCTCTTCCGAGGTTGACGCTGAGCTTGGCTACTCAGGTTCGGTTCTGTTCAATTTGCTGGCGATCCTGTTCTTGGTATTCCTGAACGGGTTCTTTGTTGCTTCCGAATTTGCACTCGTCAAAGTTCGAAGCACCCAACTGGATGCCCTCGAGGAGGTGGAGAAAAAGGTGGCTTTGGCGCGCCGGGTGACATCGCACTTGGATGCCTATCTTTCTGCCACTCAACTTGGAATCACCCTCTCCAGTCTGGCACTTGGATGGATCGGCGAGCCTTACTTGGCCAGACTTATTGGCCCTGTTCTGGTTCAGGTTGGATTGAGATCTGAAACCCTTGTGCACGGAGTTTCTTTCGCAATCGGTTTCGCGATTATTACCTATCTGCACATTGTTCTCGGCGAGGTCACACCGAAGTGGCTGGGTATCCGCAAAGCGCTGGTGATAAGTCTCTGGATCAGTCCGCCGCTGCATCTCTTTTACATTATCTTTCGGCCGGCCATCTGGTTTTTGCAGGCTTCCGCGAACTGGATAATGAAGTCCGTTTTTCGAATGGATCCGGTTACGGACACTGAATTGGTTCACAGCGAAGAGGAACTCCGTGTCATCCTGACCGAAAAGGAGGCTCCTTCGGATGGAACAGAGCTGGGGAATGAGTTGTTGATCAATGCGCTTGATTTTCGTCGGAGGGTTGTCCGGGACATCATGACTCCGCGCGGCGACGTGATCTATCTCGATATCCAGGATTCCTTCGATGCCAATGTGCAAGTGGCTATA
The DNA here is from genome assembly GCA_019246215.1 of Verrucomicrobiota bacterium. Lineage (GTDB taxonomy): Bacteria > Verrucomicrobiota > Verrucomicrobiia > Chthoniobacterales > JAFAMB01 > JAFAMB01. The sequence continues at coordinate 13,371 of JAFAQT010000214.1, read as the reverse complement.
GAATCAGGGCATACGCGGTTCCCCCTGGTGCAGGGGCATCTCGATAACACCATCGGGTTGATACACATCAAGGATCTCATGCGCGAAATGAAGAATGAAAGGCGTGATCTTCTGGCAATTAAACGGGAGCTGATGCCGGTTCCGGAGTTTATGCCGCTGGAGAAATTGCTCAGACAATTTCTGGCCAAACGAGCTCATTTTGCGGTAGTGGTGGACGAATATGGAGGTGCTGTCGGGATCGTGACTCTTGACAACGTCGTTGGGGAGTTGGTGGGAGAGATTCAGGACGAGTTCGATCAGGAACAGGTCAAAGAGTTCGTACGTCTCAACGAAGAAGAATTTGTCGTCCAAGGGCAATTGAACCTCTATGAGCTAAACGAGCTGGCGGGTCTCGAATTGGAAAACGCGGAAGTTACCACCATTGGGGGTTATGTGGTCCAGCTCCTGGGTCACCTGCCGAAACAAGGCGAACAGGTTCAAATTGAAGGTTATCTGGTGACCATTACACAGACCGACGGACGCCGGATTCTTCAGCTCCATTTCAAAAAGCATCACACTCAACCTGCTGAAGAGCAGGAGCACACGGCGAGTCGCGACGGTCATAACAGGTGAGAGACAAATTCGTCTCGATCGAAATAATGAAGGTCACCCGGTTTTTGACCCGTCCCCACGAATCTCGGAGGAATGCCGAGTTCGTCTTGAATAGCTATTGCGATCCCGCCTTTTCCGGAACCGTCAAGTTTCGTGACCACCAATCCGGTGAGACCCACTGCTTGCTTAAATTCTTTGGCCTGCACGAGGGCGTTACCGCCTGTGGTTGCGTCCACGACGAGCAGACACTCGTGCGGGGCCCGCTCATCCTGCTTTCCGAGAATCCTGACAATCTTTCCTAGCTCCTGCATCAGGTTGTGTTTCGTGTGCAAGCGGCCCGCGGTGTCGCAGATCAGAAACTCAATATTCCGTTTGTTTGCGGCGGAATAGGCGTCGTAACAGAGCGCAGCTGGATCCGCATTGTATTCACCGGCAATGAGATCGACCTGAAGGCGTTCGGCCCAGATCTTGAGCTGCTCGATGGCCGCGGCCCGAAACGTGTCGGCCGCGGCGAGCATCACGGAGTGTCGATCTTGCTTCAGAAGGTAGGCCAGCTTTGCCGCAGAAGTTGTTTTTCCGGTTCCATTGACGCCGACCATCAGGATCACCTTGGGCCTGTTCGGGAGAGGTCGTAGCCTAGGATTGGCGATTGATAGAATCTGCTCTATGTGGCGACGAGTCACTTCGACGACCTCTTTGGCGGCGATCTTGCCCTCGCGTTGCTGTAGTTCTTGAATGATTCGGAGCGTCATCGGCACGCCGATATCCGCTCGGATCAGACTCTCCTCCAGCTCATCCCAATCAATGGACTTGCCTCCAAAGCGGTCCAACAAATCTTTGAAAAATCCAAATGCCATACACTTTTAATTAAAGCCGAAGCACGAAGCTTAAACTGACCTTAATCTGCCGGGTTTGAAGCGGTCCGGAGCGGTCGATTCAAATCAAGTTTGACTCGATCGAGCACACCGTTGACGAACTTGCCCGATTCCTCTGTTCCAAATTTCTTGGCGATATCGATCGCTTCGTTGATAGCGACGATGGGCGGTACGTCGTCGGCATAAAGCATCTCGTAGATGGCCATTCGGAGAATATTTCGGTCCACGGCGGAGATCCGCCTTAGCTCGTAGTTCGCGGTGTATTTCCTAATTTTCTCATCAATGGTTGTCTGGCGGGCGATGACACCGTTCAGTAATTTTGTCGCAAAGGCGCGGACGGCGGGGATAGCCGGGCGAAAATCCCAGAACAAATCCAATTCCGTCCCACTGAGCGCTTGCTGAACATTTAAATCCCAGTGAAATAGAAGCTGCAGCGTAGCCTCCCTTCCTTCACGACGTTTACCCATTAATGCTACCCTCCCGTGAGGATTTGGCGGAGAGCATGAAGGATCCGTATTGCCGCGCGCGCAGCCTCCGTTCCACGATTGAGCTCGGGCGATAAACAGCGAGCTGTCGCCTGCTCTTGGTTCTTTGCCACGAGCACCTCGTGCAGCACCGGCACGGATTCTTTCAAGCTAATAGTCAAAAGTGCTTGTGTTACCGCGCTGGCGATCAACGAAGCGTGCAATGTTTCCCCGTCAAAGATGAGCCCAAACGCGAGTATCGCATCCGGTTTTTGATATTTTGCCACGGCCTGAACAGCAATAGGAATCTCGAACGAGCCGGGTACACGCGCCAACGAAAGTTGCGCCTGCGGGGCAATGGTTTTCAACTCCTCGCTGGCAAATCGCACCAATCCGTCCACATAACTCCGGTTGTACTCGCTCGCTACAATCGCGAAGCGGACAGCTTCGTTGAGGACGTCCGGGCGCATCGGAAATTCGGCTGACATGAGTGCCGGACGATACTCTTTCGCGCGGGGCCTGCAAGAGGAGGAGTTCAGAACAGGCAACAGGAGACTGGAGACAGCAGTCAGAGTGGGACCTAGTGGACTTGGCTCACCAGCTCTGTCGGAGCTCGCGTATGCTCTCTGAAATGCTTTGGCGTCCTTCCAAGATTCCTGAACTCCCGCAACCTCCTGATTTCCGACTTCTGTCTCCTGACTTCTGCCCCTACAATAGATGCCCCATTTTTGAGCGCTTGGTTTGGAGGTACCGAGTGTTATGCGGGTTGGCCCGCGCCTTGATCGGGAGTTGTTCGACAATATTCAGGCCGAACCCTTCGAGGCCGACCACCTTCTTGGGGTTGTTTGTCAGAAGACGGATTTGGCGAACGCCGAGGTCGACCAGTATCTGGGCGCCGGTGCCATATTCACGAAGGTCCACCGGAAGCCCCAGCTTTTCGTTCGCCTCGACCGTATCAAGGCCTTGTTCCTGAAGTTTGTAGGCGCGAATTTTTGCGGCTAATCCGATCCCTCGCCCTTCCTGGCGCATATAGACCAGCACGCCGGAACCAGCTTCGTTAATATGTTGCAGCGCGGCATGCAATTGATCGCCGCAATCGCAACGTCGAGAACCAAAAACATCTCCGGTCAGGCACTCGCTATGCACGCGTACGAGCGTTGGTTTGTCCTTGGAAATAGTTCCCCTTACAAGCGCAAGATGATGAACGTCGTCGATAAGAGAACGGTAAAGATGCAGACGAAAGTCACCGTAATCGGTGGGCAAGGAAATGACCTCCAGGGCTTCGATCAGGATTTCCCTCGCTCGTCGATAGGCAATGAGGTTTTCAATTGAGCAAATTTTGAGATTATGCTGCTGCTTGAACGCGATCAGGTCGGGCAACCTGGCCATGGAGCCGTCATCGTTCACCACTTCCGCCAGCACGCCGGCCGGCGATAAGCCGGCTAACCTCGCAAGATCGACAGCCGCTTCCGTGTGCCCCGCGCGCCGGAGTACGCCTCCTTCCCTGTACCGAAGAGGAAAGACATGACCCGGCCGCACCAGATCTTGAGCTCCTGTGCCCGCTTTCGCCAACATCCGAATCGTGCGCGACCGGTCTGCTGCTGATATGCCGGTGGTGATACCATCTTTCGCGTCTACTGAGATGGTGTACGCAGTTCTCATCGATTCTGTGTTCCGCACCGTCATCAGCGGCAACTCCAAGCGGTCTAGATCCTGGCCTTCCATCGGAACACAGAGAACTCCGGACGTATAGCGTATCATGAAGTTGATCAATTCCGGGGTGGCCTTCTCAGCCGCTAAAATCAGATCCCCCTCGTTCTCTCGATTTGCGTCATCGGTCACAATCACCAGGCGCCCCTGACGGATTTCGTCAAGAACCTCATCGATGGGATCAAACACAATGTTCATGGAGTCCCATCATTCTCTTAGAATTTCGTTTCTCGTCAAACCGGCAGAGGGCTCGGCGGCTCGGCGGATGGGCGGGTCGGCGTGTGAGGCTTTTTTGGAGCGAAACGTGCACCATTTTGCCCTGCGTGGCGCCCCAGCGCCGGTACGGTACGCCGCTCGCCTGCCGGTTTGACGGGAAACGAAATTGCCAGTACCAAGAACCCTGATGAGGTTCCAATCCATCTATGTCGCCGGTCATCGAGGGTTGGTTGGAAGCGCACTGGTGCGCAACTTCCAGGAAAATGGATGTCCCGACATTCTTGTTCGAACCCACAAGGAACTGGATCTCCGGAATCAGGAGGACGTGCGCAAGTTCTTTTCGGAAACCAGGCCGGAGGCGGTGGTGCTCGCCGCGGCAAAAGTTGGCGGGATACAAGCAAACAGCAATTATCCTGTCCAGTTCTTACTGGAAAATCTTGAGATCCAGAACAACGTGATCGCGACGAGTTTCGAATCCGGCGTGAAGAAACTGCTTTTCCTTGGCAGCTCTTGCATCTACCCGAAGCTTGCACCACAGCCGATTCGAGAGGAGTCGCTTCTGACCGGACCTCTAGAACCGTCAAACGAACCGTATGCGATAGCCAAGATTGCCGGGATCAAACTTTGCCAGGCTTATGCGCGGCAGTGCGGAGCAGATTTCATTTGCGTGATGCCGACTAACATTTACGGTCCGGGGGACAACTTTGACCTTGAGAAATCACACGTGCTACCGGCGCTGATCCGAAAGGTGCATGAAGCGAAGGTGAAGGACCAGCGCGATGTGACGATCTGGGGGACTGGTACCCCGCGCCGGGAATTTCTGCATGCCGACGATCTGGCGGACGCGCTGTGGTTTCTATTGGAAAATTATGATTCACCTGAAATCATCAATGTAGGGTACGGCGAGGATATAACGATTTGCGAGCTTGTGGAGGTTATCGCGGAGGTTCTAGGGGTTAAGATCAAGATTATCTTCGATAAGAGCAAGCCGGATGGAACTCCGCGCAAGCTTATGGATTCCAGCCGGCTACGGGCGTTGGGATGGAAGCCGCGGATCTCTTTGCAAGACGGCATCCGGCAGACCTACAACTGGTTCATGCAGAGCGGCGCCGAATCTAAACGACGGAGCAATTAAAACACTCCGTGGGCCCGGAGGGGAAACTTGTGAATCCAGATTCCAGAGGGTTAAAGATAGCGATCTCCAGCCATAGCGGATGTGGCAATACCACCGCTACAAACAACGTTGGGACCACCTTGAGCCTTGAAGTGGTCAATTACACTTTCAGGGACTTGGCCCAAGAACTCGATCTCCCCTTCGAAACGATTCAGCGACAGGCAGCCAAGACCAGAATCTACGATTTCCTGACGGACTTGAAGTTGATGCGCGCTTCCTTGCGATCGCGGGTCGTTGTTGGGTCTAGACTTTCAGGGTGGCTTATTGACGCGGATCTGAGAGTCTGGCTGCACGCTCCTTTGGAGGCGCGGGCCAAGAGAATTTTTCAACGAGAGCCGGATAAGCATGCCGGTTACGAATCCGTTCTTTATCGAACCTTGCAGCGCGATGAGCAGAATCGAAAACGTTACCTTGAGGTCTACGGGATCGACATCAATGACCGCAGCGATTTCGATATCATCATCAACACCGAAAAGCTGACTGCTGAACAGGTTTCTAGCCTGATTGTGGCCGCTGCTCGCTGGGCCAGTCAGAATCAGCTTGATCGCAGAAACCCGCATCTTTTACGGATTCGCAAAATCATCTCTGACAACCTGGATATCGATCCGAGAATTTTAGTGGACGAGTCGCTCTCCGTCGACCTGAATGAGATTTATCAACGCCTAAAGCCTTAGTGCACCAAGTCCCCGGCGACGCGTCGCAGAGTTGACGATTTCAGAAGGCGGGAGCGAAAGCCCGTATCTGGACTGATACGGGTCAAGCGGGCAACGACCTAAAATCGCCAACGTTGGGCGGCACCAAGGTTTGAGCAATTAGCCGGCGGCTGCGTTGCTCGTCAGTCACGTATCGGTTCAGATACGATCCCTCCTACCGCCGGTCCGGCTCGGACGCCTGGCCGGCGGCTCATTTTGAGCTCAACGCCGCTGAACCAGCCTTGGACTTGGTGCATTAGTGGCCGTGTGGGGTCAGTGTCAGTGGGAGACTAGCGACAAGGGGCCTGTGAAAATCCTTGTCATCGATGGTTCATTCTCCTGACGATTTCGGTGGAATCGACGATCGAAACACCCACCTGGCGCATTTGGGTAATCGCGGCCGCGGAGTCACCTGGCTTCAAATCGACGCCCCGACATGCGTCCTCGATGACGCTGGTGCGGATTCCGGACTGGATACTATCAAGAGCAGAAAATCTTACACAATAATCTGTTGCCAGCCCACAGATGAAGAGTTCGCCGACATTCCGCTCACGCAAGTAGTCGATCAACCCAGTAGAGCGTCTTCTGGCGTTGTCAAAAAAACTGCTGTAACTGTCGATTTCCGGGTCAATTCCCTTTTGAAAAACCTTGGCAAAGCGTTCCGTGTGCAGACGGGTGGAAAAAGCTGCACCTGATGATCCCTGGACGCAATGGACGGGCCACAAAATTTGCATAATCCCGTTCAAATCAATCACCTCGCCTGGCTGCCGGTTGGGATGGTTTGCGGCAAAGCTCCCGTGATTAGCGGGATGCCAGTCTTGAGTGGCCAAGACCAGAACGAACCGATCCATTAGACGATTAATAACCGGTATCACTACGTCACCTTCAGGCACCCCCAAAGCTCCGCCCGGCAGGAAGTCGTTCTGTATGTCGACTACCAGGAGAACATCCATACCGACACTTTATAGAAGATGTGAAGTCAGTCCAAACTCTCATTCTCGGATACTCTTTTTCGGGTCTCCTGGATTAAGCGTGACTTGATCTGGTAAAGACCGAGCTCTAAACCAACAGGATAAATGTGCGGGTTGAGCAGTCGTTTGACGCCTCCGTAAAACCGTCCCAATTCACTCTGCGCCAAGTCGCGCAACTGGTGAATGGACGGACGTTCGTAGACAAGATTTCCTCGCCGGAAAATCGGAACCAACAGATCATGGTACCTCGCGGAGGCGGGGATCTTCTTCTGGACAGTGACATCCGCGATACCTACGATCGTCCGTCCTGCTGGGGCACCATTTAGTTCATCAAAAATCATGTCAGCGACGTATTCCTGCCGGTCTTCGAAACGCCGAACTTGGAGCGATCCGGGATGCGACACCTTCACAGCTTGCTCGGATAACTTCACTTTTTTTTGCCAGGGACCGTTGCCGGAGCGGATTGCTCCCAGCTTGTAGACCCCGCCCAGGGCCGGCTGATCGAATGCCGTCACTAGTTTGGTTCCGACACCCCAAAGGTCAATCAGGGCACCTTGCTCCTTGAGGCTCGCGATCACGTGTTCATCTAGGTCGTTGCTCGCGAGAATTTGAGTCGCATTGAACCCAGCTTGATCCAGAATGTGTCGCGCGGCGATGCTCAGGTAATTCAGATCTCCGGAATCCAAGCGAATTCCAGCCAGGTCTTTGCCAATTGATCTAAGGTGATGCCCTACCTCCACGGCGTGCTGGATGCCTTCGATGGAGTCGTATGTGTCCACCAGAAAGACGCAAGCTCCCGGCATGGCCTGGGCGTAGGCCTCAAAAGCTTCGTATTCTGTCGGGAAAGCCATGACCCAGCTGTGCGCATGTGTTCCGCGGACAGGAATTCCAAAGACTTTACCGGCGAGCACATTGGAGGTGGCAAAACACCCGCCGATATACGCCGCGCGACTGGCTGCAAGGGCTCCGTCAGAACCATGGGCGCGCCGAAGTCCGAACTCGATGACTGGACTTCCCTTAGCCGCGAGGCAGATCCTCGCTGATTTGGTAGCGATCAATGTTTGAAAGTTGATGATATTCAAGAGGGCTGTCTCGAACAGCTGGCCCTGGAGCAGCGAACCCGAGACCCGCAGCAGCGGCTCGTGTGGGAACACGACGCTACCTTCTGGAATCGCATGGATATCGCAGGCAAATCGGAGTGCATGCAGGTAGTCCAAAAACTTCGTTTCAAAAAGAGGGGCTCCGTCTTTTCCACGAAGCTCCGCAAGATAGGCAAGGTCATCCGGCTGGAATTCGAAATTCTGCAGGTAATCAATTGCGTCGCTCAGACCGCAGGTGATGGCATAACCGCCATTAAATGGCTGTTGCCGAAAAGAGAGATGAAATATGGCTTCATGCTCCAGCATCTGCTTTTTCCAGTAACCGTACGCCATCGTTAGCTGGTAGAGGTCGGTCAGCAGCGTTGGGGGAACTCTGTCTTTGCCGGTCATCAACGCGGTTCCGCTGGGGTGCGTGAAAGGCACAAGCGCTGCGGCTTGCGAGGTTTCGGGGACAGGGCGCTATCGAAGGAAGAAGACCACCTCGTCGTCGTAGGGGTTAAATGGATCCGGCATGGGCAGATAGTCCTGGCTTTCCAGCGCTATGGAATCCCAATTGATGATGTAAGGAAGATTTCGTTTTTGAAATTGCGCTACTGCACGAGAACGACCCTTAGCTCGGGTATTCTGGGGCGGGATTCGGATGGAGTCGTCCCGTCGAACGGCGGCATTGAACTCCCCAATCGCCTTTGCCGGTTTGAGCGCAAAAAACAGGCCTTTGCTTGGATTGATGTTGTGGTATTCCAGATCGAGACTTTGCAACCAGGGATCCTGCCAGCTCAAGCCCTCTTCCTCCATGAAAGTGTTCAGTAACCATTTTTTTGAAATCCAATCCACGCCGCCGATCAACAGTTCAGGTTTGCTCCGAATGGCATCGAGGGTGAAACTCCAGCTCTCCAGAATCCAGTCGGTCTCCTCGTCCTGACCGGAAAGATGATGGTGCGCGTACTGGAGAAACTGGTATTGAATATCGAGCGCATCTTGCCGCGTGCCGTCGTCCATTTCAACCAGCCATTTTCCGTCGGGGTCGCGTGATATCTCCCGGGTCGCGAGGACCGCATCGCGCAGGGCGATATGAGTTGGAAGCAGGTTTTCTTCGAGCAAGGTGAGCACGCAGACAGTCGTTCCCACCTTCAGCGCCGTGGCAAACGGGCTCATATTGGAGTCGCCAATCAACAGATGGAGCCTTCGATATTTCCGATAGTCGGCGAGCGGCTCATCCCGAGCATTGATAATCGCTCGATTGAATTGCACCCACTGATAGATGTCATTGACGATGTGATCGGCGCGTTGGCTGATCTGGAAATTCACGTGGCCGGGTCGATCGGGTAACTCGAAATCGAAAGCGAGCGGGTTCGCTTGCCCAACCCGACCGGAACCGGCAAAAATTTGGCGGGTTGCAAGAAACGCCAGAAGCGAGGCCAATACTTCTGGAGTGAATTGAGCTTCGCGGTGCATCAGATAATTTTCGTGACAACCAAATGTCGCGCCGGTGTGGTGATCGACGTTGTTTTTGAGAAAAGCGACCTGATCTTCAACGCCCATTTCGGTGAGCGCCTGATTCAGGAGCAGATCGCCGGCAATATCGAATGAAACCAAATCCCGAAGGTTAAGAGATTCCGGCGACGAATACTCCAGATGTCCCATGTCGAGGTAAAGTCGGCCTCCGTTCAAAAGAAAACCGCCGTTTCCCGGCGGTTCTTCGTAATCCCGATAATGCAAATCGATTGCCCCTACATGGCATTTCCTGAAAAGATAATTCTTCACCTTCACCGGCCAAGCGTCTGCTTGGCTCTGGGGTTGGTCCTCAGAGATGAGACAACCGTATTCTGTCTCGAGACCGACGATGCGGTTCATCGGTCGAGTCTCGGATGAAAACCGGGCCCAGGCAACTCAGAAGTCTTCTGGTAACCTATCCTTTGTGCTCCTCCTTTTTCTTTTGCGGCGGAGGATTGGACTTCGGGTGAGACGTCTGGGCGACGTGAGGCTGGGAGACGTGAGGTTGCGAAACATGAGGTTGCGAAACATGAGCCTGGGCGACGTGAGGCTGCGAGACGTGAGCCTCCGCGGCTTGGGGATGCGACTGGCGCTGTTCAGTCTTATGGCTAGCCTTAGCTTGAGGAATACCGGATGGCTCCTTTTTTGTCTCTTCCTTTTTATGCGCCGGTGCCTCTTCGCGACCAGGTTGTTTCACGGTCGGCGGCGCATGCTTGGCCTCTGATTCCCGCTGCGGGTGTTCGGTCTCTGCCTTTCGGGCCTCCGTTTTTGGCCTTTCCGTTGGGATCGCTGCTCTCTCGGTCTTTTCTCTTGCGACCGGGGGCTTCGTCGCCTCTTCGCCCGGTTTCACCTTTTCCGGCTGAGCGGTCTTCCGTTCAGTTTCCAGTTTCTGTTTTTCTACAGGCGTCTCATTCGCGGGCTTCTGAACGAACGGCTTCAATTCGGTGTTTTTGGGCGGCTGCTGAGCTTTGCCTGGTTCATTCGCCGGATGCTGTTCGCCTTTTGTGACGGCCTGAATTTGCGGTTTGGGCGGAGGCACTGGTTTGAGCGGGAGGTTCTTCGGCACGGGGCTTTTTTGGGTGTATTGCTCTCGCAGCTGCTGAGCTTGCGCCTGAGGAACGTTCCGCCAACCTCGATCGACCTCGGCTTTTCCAAGTTCCTTCGCGACTGGAGGTTTCACCGTGGCCACTGCCTTCAATGTGGATGGCGGCGCGATGACGTTGAGCTGATTCCCTTGTACCGACGTTTTGAAAGCGACGTTAGTCTGGGTCTGGGCAGCGTAATTGATCCTATAGTTCGGAACCTGCTGACCGACTTGTTGCTGGGTCAGCTGGGAAATTCTTTGGTACTGCGGGCCGTAAGTATTTATGACGTTATTGTTGTAGGTGATATTGGTTATGTTTGTCGTGCGATTGAAGAAAACTAGGTTCTGTTGCGGCGGAAGGCAAAATTCACGGTAAGAGGGACGACAAAAATCGCCGATCCGAATAAAGGCAAAGGCAGTCGGTCCGATGTCATAATAGCTGTCGCACCACGGTTGCACACCGACGCTGACGTTAAAGACGGTTTCCGGCGGCAATGGCGCCCAACCGACGTAACTGTCGTCGTCCGTGTGGCGCCAAGACACCCATGCCGGCGCCCAACGTTGGCCTGGCACCCAGACCCAGCCAACCCCGTCCACCAGAATCCAGCGTCCATAGTGATAGGTGGCCCAGCCGAAATTTTCATTGGACTCCCAAAACCATCCTCGATCTGTCCATACCCAGTGCCCGTCTGAATACGGTCGCCAAGAGGTCTCTGAAACCGCTATATTCGGTTGCCAAACATACCCGTAATCACCCGAGTTAAACCAGCGACCTTCCGGTGCGAGTCGATCGTAGAATACGTTGTAGTCACCCTCTGAATCGGATTCAGTCTGGATCTCTGAGTCGGGATCTTGTTGGAGGTACCCGAAAAAGTGGGTCGCCTGATTTTTGACCGTGGGCAGGGTTTGAATTGAAGCGGGGGAAGTGCTCATGGTCAAAGCTGCAGCCGCGCACAGTGACGGGAGTACGAGTTTATTCATAACGGAAATAGGATTATTGGACGAAATAGAGGCGGGACGTATTCGATCGGCTAAATGTCCAGTAAATGGGATAATTTCCATAAGTCAAACAGATCCGACCCCGGTGGTCGTCTCGGTGGCATCAGTCCAAATAAAGGTTGCGTGAGAGGTGACCCTTGGAATTGATTGCACGATGAGTTCTTCCGTCAGGGTGCGTTTCGCGCCTTCGCCCACCGGTTTCTTGCACGTCGGAGGTGCAAGGACTGCGTTGTTTAACTGGTTGTTTGCGCGCCATAGCCGGGGAACGTTTCTGTTGAGAATTGAGGATACCGACAAGAGCCGGGAGCGGGACCAGGCGGTTCAGGTGATTTACAACGGGCTTCGCTGGCTCGGCCTCAATTGGGACGAAGGTGCTGGAATCGGTGGAGAGTACGGCCCCTATTTTCAAAGTGAGCGAAACGCCACCTATGAGAAATACCTGAATCTGCTTCACGCGAAAGGCGTTGTTTACGAGGATCAGGGAAGCATCCGTTTCCGCTCCTCGCGCCAATCCGTGATCGTTGATGATCTGGTCTGTGGTCGGATTGAATTTGACCGCAGCGCCGATCCGGACATGACCATCCGGCGCCCTGATGGGTCGTGGATCTTTCATTTTGTGAATGTGGTTGACGACCTGGAAATGAAAATTTCTCACGTCATCAGGGGCGAGGATCACCTGACAAATACGGCCAAACACATCGAACTCTATCAAGCCTTTGGCGCAATTCCGCCCAGTTTTGCCCACATCCCACTGATTCTGAATCGGGATGGCTCGAAGATGAGCAAGCGCGACGCGGGCGCGAGCGTCACCAGCTACATTGAGCAGGGTTATGCTCCGGAAGCAGTTCGGAACTATCTCTGTCTTCTCGGCTGGTCGCCAAAGGATAACCGCGAAAAGATCGAGATAGAGAAAGTGATTCAATTGTTTGATCTGACAAAGATCAATCGCCGGAACGCAGCATTCGATCTGGACAAATGCTATTGGCTAAATGGTCAATATATTCTTCAGATGTCGTTACGTCGATTTCGCGAACTTAGCGAACCCTTCATCCAAAATTCCGGCATCACTGTGTCAGACGAAGGGTATCTCCTGAAAGTGTTGGAAATCGTGAAAGAAAAGATCAAGCTCTTCAAAGATGTTCCGGACTGGATCGCATACTTCTTCACAGAGGAATTCCCTTTCGACCCGCAGGCGGTCGAGAAGACCCTGAATAAGCCTTGCGCAATTGAGCGACTCAGCCGGCTTCGCGACAAATATACAGGAGTAGAAGATTGGTCGGCCGTCGGCCTCGAGGCGGCACTGAAGCAACTCGCAGCGGAAATCGGATGCAAAACCGGTGAGCTGGTCCATCCGGCTCGAGTGGCTGTGAGTGGCCGATCAATTGGTCCAAGCCTCTATCACATGTTGGAGATCATGGGCAAACCGCGGGTTCTGCAGCGAATGGACCGTGCCCTGCAGGAATTTGCTTAACGGATGATCTCTCTGACACTACAGAGATTGAGTGAGCGGAAAGATCCAGATCTTCGCCTCGTAGTCATTGGAGATCCTGTCGATCACTCGCTCTCGCCCCAGATGCACAATGCGGCCCTGGAGTTTTTGCATCTTCCTTGCCGTTATGGTCGATTGCGCGTTAGCGCGGAGAATCTTCGAGAGGCGTTTCAGATTCTGCGAGAACAGGATTTTATCGGATGGAACCTGACGTTGCCACACAAGTTGGCGGCCCTCGAATTGCTGGACGGGCTCGATCCGGTGGCTCAGCGACTTCGCGCTGTCAATACCGTGGTCAATCATTCGGGGCGCCTCTTTGGCTTCAATACGGACGCAAAGGGGTTGGTTGCCGGGATCGAGGAAGCGTTCGAGTGCGCCGTTCCTTCCCTTAGAATCGCGCTGCTGGGCGCGGGTGGTGGGGCAGGGCATGCGACGGCTCGCTACCTGGCGGAACTCAACGTGCCAGCGCTGGTGTTGCTGAATCGGACGGTCGCGAAAGCCGAGCGTTTGGC
>JAFAQT010000290.1 GCA_019246215.1 Verrucomicrobiota bacterium | reverse complement strand
GACGAAATCGTCGAATATCGGATCAACGCCAAGATCTCATTCGATATCGAAAGCAGGTGAGCAGAGAAATCTTCGGTTGTGGATCGATTCCAATCAGGCGCAATTGACGTGTTTTCGGCCGCTTACAAATTGCAAAAGATTTAAGTTTATAACTATTTCTTGCGAGAACGAAGACTCTATCCAGCCTCTTCCGCAAGGTCCCTCTGGCGTTTAGATCTTACTCTCCCCGAGGGTTCGGTGCTGGGCGCGTCCCCCGAGATTCGCGATTCGTGTAAACCGGTACCAAGGCTGTCACGAAGGCAGTTCTGAAGGGCGCCGAGCCTAATTTAGATGCTCGACGCAGACCATAAATGATGCTGACGAGAAGGGGTCGCGGCACTCCGTCCTCGGACTTGGCGCACTAGTCGCCGAAAATCGCGCTGAAGACCGCACCGCCAAATTGGCTAAGAGAATCCGCCGGCCCACCGACTTGGTCCAGCACCGGTCATCCCTTCTCCGATATGCTGGTCCTGGAGATCGGAATCCGCGCTTTCTTCCTTTCGCTGGCTCGATCATGGGTGTGCTTCCGAGTCTAGGTTTCCAGCTCAACCGTGCCGAATCCCACCTTGATTTTCAGTGACGGTGCCTTTGAAGTCTTTCGCAATCATGGTGCCGTACGGAATCTGGATGCTTGGCATCGCGTATAGGGGAGGCATGGCCCGGTGGCAGGGACTCTTATCGATCAGCTCTTGGTGTTGGCCACCTTCGCGGATCACCTCACGTGTCTGAACGATTTCTCCACCATTGGGCTTGGTTCCATTAAAAGGGGTAGCAAGCCCAACTCGCCAAAAATCTACGTCAAGCAATTGCCAACCACATTTTGGATTGGTCGGATCGAGTCCGCAACTGGGGAGAGGCTGGGTTGATGTTCTTCCGTTGTCAGGTTAGAAAATTGCAACACATCCAAAATCGGACGCAACGACGCAACGATCCGTGGCCCTGCGGTTTCGGCAAGAGAAAGGTTACAGATATGACAATAGACGATCTCTTCGAGCAGTTATTAAAGGTACACGCGGGCGACACTAGTGCCTCTCTTGGCTGCAATCTTGATCCGGACCCTTGTCCCAGCTGGTTTTCGCGTTTGGAATGGCCGGATCGATTTACGCTCACTATGATTGACTTTTTTCTAGTTGAAGAGTTGCGCTTTAGCCCTGCGAACTATAACGATCTAACACCCTATGCTGAGGGTAGCCTAATTGCGACGCGCTATCATAAATGGCGTCCGGTTCGCCCTGAACTTGGGAGATATTACTCAAATCACTGGTTTTTAGAGTGGATTAGCGCAGTAACCGGGAACGCCTATCAACTGCACCTTTTGACGGCTCCTCGCGATTCCGAGGTATGGATTTACGCCAAGTTTGACTTGGACATATTTTTAACCTGGGGTGATGAGCATTTGGTCGGTGAGGACTGCCACTTCGTATCGCCCAGCCTGTCGCACTGGCGTATCCTGGTTGAGCGCATCAGTACGGCAGAAAGTGGCTCTATGGCTGCTTAGAAACTGAATGCTGGTTCACCTCATTTGCAGTGTCAGGGATTACGAGTGTTTAGCTGGCTGGTGCTCCAAGCTACGCGCGCTTTGGTCCTTTTTGTCTTCGAGCCAAGCGACGTCTTCTGTCGAATCGGCGAAGCGCTTCAGGCCGACCTCGAGGATGGCGGAATCAGGGACCTTATGGAGAGGTGTGTACCTGGGATGGTGCGACTCCTTGTAGGGATTGTTGCGAGCCGCATTGTAGCAGCAGATCATGGACCAACGGGGCTTATCGGAGCTGTTTTCAGCCGAGGCATGGAGAAGATTGCAGTGGAAAAAGAGCACATCGCCGGGATCCATCTCGACGTAGACAAGCGGGAAACGCTCGAGGATAGCGGCAACGCGTTCCTTATCAGCGCCGGCCTGATCTCCCGTCAGCACGTGGTCGACTCTTCCCAGCAAATGAGTACCTTCGATGACTTGAAGGCAGCCGTTTTCACGAGTAGCGGGGTCGACAGCAATGGAGGCGCTGCAGAGATCGGGTGAAAGGGCGCCATTCTGGTACCAATAGCCGTAGTCCTGATGCCAGGCCCAGGCGCCGCCGGTCTTCGCATCTTTCATGATCATCTTCGAATGGTAGTGATAAACTTCGCCGTCAAGAATCCGCTCGGCGGAGTTGACGATGGATTCGCAGCGCGCGAACATGCCGTAGATGGTGTCCCCCGGGTGGTTCCAAAGGGAAAGGCGGACGATCTTGCCACGCCCGTCATCCCGTCCGAAGGCATGGTCGTCAAGGGTTTTATCCTGCTTCGCGGAACGCCGAAGCAAGTCGATTTCCTGGGCATTGAACATACCC
>JAFAQT010000207.1 GCA_019246215.1 Verrucomicrobiota bacterium | reverse complement strand
TAGCTTGGGAGCAGGAACTCAGGGGTAAAGCTATTTAGTGCTAACCAATGTTGGCAAGCGTAAACGCGGAGTTTAAGGAGTTGGCCGAAATTCCGTCGGCTCCGCTCTCGAGACGACTGTCAAACCACCAAAATCCGCCCGTTAAGGATTGTTGGGCCAAGCTAAACACTACCTTCGGGCGCCCACAGCGCCCCAAAGCCCCTGATACCGGCTGCCTGGGTATCCAGACTGCCTCAATCGTAAGTCCACATCGCTCACGAATCTGTTATGATCCATGAGCGATTCGCAGAATCGCCAGATCTTACATTCCCCTCAGGGAATTGTGTCGATCAGGAAGCAGGTCATACCGACGGTCTTCCTCGGAAGATGAGTGAAACGATAAACAGGATTAGAAAGATGACGAACAACACGTGGGCGATCCATGCAGAAGTTCCTGCGATCCCGCTGAATCCAAATATACCGGCAATAATGGCGATGACTAGAAAGACTATCGCATAATGTAACATAGTTTTTTCCTTGAATCTTTTGTGAGCTACCGCGCCAGCTCCCTGAAATAGAACGGTGCGCCAACTAGCTCAGCTGCGCACCGTTCGCGCCAAATTCTGCAATTGGTCGTACAATGCCGCAAAATTCTTTTGCAGACCAAGGTGCGGACTATCAGTGCGCCTCAGTGCCGGGAGGGGTTCACCGTCCGTGAGACGGGCGCACCGGCTTCAATGGGGAGGTTAAGGTGCCGACGCGTCCTGCTGACGCTTCGGCGCCGATCGCTGCTGTGCCGAACGCAGTCCCTCCCAGTGGACCGCGAGCTGTTTGTAGAAATAAGACCGGAAAGGTTCCTGAAAACGAAACCGTGGAAGTTGAGAAAAGAGGAGCTTAAAAAAGAGATAACCATAGAAGATCCGAAGCAGTCGGCGGCTGCTGCCGGACTGCGCTATGTGTCGGACGACTCGCCTGGGATCACTCGAAAAAGCAGAGGGGCTGGCTTTAGATACTATGACGCCGAGGATAAGCCTCTCACAAACACAGCAGAACTGAAACGTATCCGAGCGTTGGCCATTCCGCCAGCGTGGAAAGAAGTTTGGATTTGTCCTCGGCCCAATGGTCATCTGCAGGCGACCGGCCTAGATTCCAAAGGACGCAAACAGTACAGGTATCACGCGAATTGGAGGAAGGTCCGTGACGCGGCGAAATACGAGCACGTAATGTCGTTCGCCCGCGCCCTCCCTAAAATTCGCGCACGGGTGGACAATGATTTACAACTCCCGGGTCTATGCCGGGAAAAGGTAATCGCAACGATTGTTAAGCTTTTGGAGCTTTCGCTTATCCGAATTGGGAACGACGAGTATGCGAGGGAAAACCAGTCGTTCGGTTTGACCACGATGCGAAATCGACATGTCGAGATAGCCGGGTCCACCCTGATGTTTGAATTTCGCGGCAAAAGCGGAAAGCAACACAAAATCGCGGTGTCTGATCGTCGATTGGCCAAAATTGTTCGTAAATGCCAAGAGCTGCCAGGACAGCGTTTGTTCGAGTACCAGGATTCAGATGGTAAGCCCGCGATAATCTGTTCGGACGACGTAAACGATTATTTGCAGGCTATCAGTGGCGAACCATTTTCGGCCAAGGACTTCCGAACCTGGGCAGGGACGGTTCTTGCGGCCATTGCGTTGAACCAAATGGAGGAAGTAGACAGCAAAGCAGCGGCCAAACGGAATGTTGTTACCGCAGTCGCGGCTGTTTCGCGCATGTTAGGTAATACGGCCGCAATCTGTCGGAAGTGTTATATCCATCCCGCTGTGATAATGAAGTACATGAACGGGAGCCTGGCGCGGGCACTTAGAGTCAAGGCTGACTCGGAAATCTCTGAACATTTGCATGATCTCAAGCCAGAAGAGGCAGCAGTCCTGGCTCTCCTTCGGGAGGAGCTGGACCGCCGGGCAGACTAGTAAGCCTTAAATAGTCAGGGCTTCACCCTCCATTTTCAATCGTTCTCGTCCTCGGTCTTTGGGTCAATCAAAAGCGGTGGGGTGGCCTCGAAAGTCGGACAGGTGCTAAGCTAGGAACCTGAACGTGAATCAAGATCAGCAACGAAATGAATCTAGGCCCAGCCGCGGTACGATGAAGAGTTCAAGCGCAACCCCGAAGTCACGAATTATAACCAAATATCTCTCCGCTTTTTCGAGGCCAGATCACGGGCCGAGCATGAGGAGAGACGCGTAAAACGAAGGAAACGATGCGTGTCCGTTGCTCGCTGCCATAGACATCGAGAACGAGCACGAGAACGAGACGATATAGGTCATCTCTCTGGTGCTACTTACATCCGACGGAGCTTTCTCAACCGAAGTCCTTTTCGTGAAGGTCTTTCCAACGATCGACGAATCCTTATTCCCGGATTGAGCGCATGAAGAATGGAACATCAGATTTCGCCGGCGACAGTATCATTCGTGGAGGACAACCGAAGCCGGTAGTCATTACGGGCGGTTCCGGCTTCATCGGGACAAATCTCGCGGACCGACTCCTTTCCTCCGGAGAAAGGGTTGTGCTGTTCGATAATCTTTCACGACCAGGTGTAGAGCAAAACCACAAATGGCTGCGACAAAGGCACGGAAACCTGGTGCAACTGGAGGTTGCGGACACGCGCAACATGGGGGCGGTCAGCCTGGTACTCTCCCAAGCCAGCGCCGTGTTCCATTTTGCTGGTCAGGTAGCTGTCACAACGAGCCTGGCCGATCCGAGGCTCGATTTTGAGGTGAACGCTGTAGGAACGCTGAACATTCTGGAAGCTCTGCGTTCTCTCCGGCACTCGCCTCCGTTAATTTTTACTTCGACAAACAAAGTGTACGGGAGCCTGTCTGAGGTGGCGCTTACCATGCGAGGCGAGCATTATGAACCTGAAGACGAGAAGGTGAAGGAGAACGGAATCGATGAAAATCAGCGGCTTGATTTTTATAGTCCCTACGGCTGTTCGAAAGGGGCCGCTGATCAATATGTGCTGGACCATGCCCGCCTCTTCGGGTTGCCGGGAGTCGTTTTTCGGATGAGTTGCATCTATGGGCCGCATCAGTTCGGCACAGAAGACCAAGGCTGGGTCGCGCACTTCTTTCTGCAAGCTATGGAAGGACGCCCAGTCACTCTTTTCGGAGACGGCAAGCAGGTGAGGGACATTTTGTTCGTTGAGGATCTAGTAGATGCATTGCTTTTAGCGCGAGAACGGGCGCATGACCTCGCTGGACAAGCTTTCAATATCGGTGGGGGTGCCGCGAATGCGACCAGCCTACTGGAATTGATATCTCTTATCGCTGATTTGGAAGGTGCCGCGCCGCGTTTGCTGTGGAGAGACTGGCGGCCGGGAGACCAACGTTATTATATAACTAATTTTTCCAAATTCCGCGCGGCTACTGGATGGACCCCTAAGGTGGAGGTTGAGAGAGGAATTCGCCGCTTGCATGCGTGGCTACAGGGCGCACCAGGCAGGAAAAAACCTTGGCCGCACTTTGATTATGAGCAGGTCTTTCCCTGATGCCAAATCTTCGCTTCTTCGACAAAGAATCGACGCTTTGGGCGAGTGGTTTCACAATCTTAACCTTGCCGGGATTCCGACCGCCCCGAATCATTTCCTTGGAGACTATCCTCGTTGTAAATGGGAGGGTTTCGCCCACTGTTTGCCGGCAGACCTCTCAGGCCGCACGGTTCTAGACATCGGTTGCAACGGGGGATTTTATGCTATCGAAATGAAGCGGCGCGGTGCCGAACGGGTGGTCGCGATTGACCATGACGCGCGCTATCTTGCTCAAGCCCGGTTGGCGACCGAGGTGCTGGATGTGGAGATCGAACTGCGGCAACTCTCGATCTACGATATTAAGCGCCTGAAAGAGAAATTCGATCTTGTCCTGTTCCTGGGAGTGTTCTATCACCTGCGCCATCCATTGCTGGCCCTCGATCTGATCCACGAGCACGTCGCGCGCGATCTGCTTGTGTTTCAATCTATGCAACGAGGCAGCGAAGAAGTTTCTCATCTCGATTCGGATTACCCGTTTAGCGAAACAAGCATTTTCGAGCAACGCGATTTTCCCGTCATGTATTTCATTGAGAAAAGCTACTCGGGAGACCCGACTAACTGGTGGATCCCGAATCGGGCTTGTGCGGAAGCTATGCTTCGCAGCGCTGGATTCGAAATTGTTGCCCATCCCGAAACCGAAGTGTTTATCTGCCGCCGGTGCGATGGTGCTCCGGGAGATTTTTTCGAAACCACTATTCTCTGATTATGCCCGTTGAAGCCGTCATGTTCTGGAACGAGCCGAACAACAAATCCCATTGGGATTTCGAGATTGATCCCGAGTGGGAAATGTTTTCAGCAATGGTGAAAGCCGCCGCAGAAGCGGTGACAGCGGCGAATCCGGCTCTCATCCGAGTGCTGGGTGGGATTTCGCCGATCGATCCCCGGTTCATTCAGCGACTCACGGATCAAGGGGCGATTGCGGCTTTGGACGCCATTGCGGTGCACGGTTTTCCGCTGGATTGGAATCACTGGCAGATTAACGAGTGGCCGGCTAAGCTGGAAGAAATCCGGATGGTAACGCATCTGCCGATCTGGGTCAGCGAGGCCGGGGCTTCTTCGTTTGGCGCGGAGGAAGTTCAGGAATTCGGTCTGCAACGCACGATAGAGCTTCTGGCGGGCCGCGCGCCACGAATCCACTGGTACAGTCTCTACGACCTGCCGCGAGCCTGGCCGGCCACCACCCGCCACCGCGAGGCGGAGGGCTCCTCCTACTACCGCCATTTTTACATGGGGCTCTTGCGTGAGGACGGCAGTCCCAAGCGCGCTTTGCGTCATTTCTATGACTACACGCCGGAAATCGGCATATGCCAATGGTTCCACTTCGAGGATCACCGGTTGGAGGACGCTGTTCGCTGGTTACACCAACTCGGAGTACGCCATTTGCGTACAGGACTAAGTTGGGCCGATAGCTTTCGACCGAATGCCGAAGCCTGGTTCGATCGGCAGATGGCCGCTTTGGC
>JAFAQT010000064.1 GCA_019246215.1 Verrucomicrobiota bacterium | reverse complement strand
GCCAAAGGGTCGGCCAGACGCGCAATCTCGGCGAGATTGGCCTTCTTCAGGTTTGCGCGCTCAAAAATGGCTTCGACGATAAAATCGCACTGCGCGAGCACGGAAATCTCAGTTGCCCAACGAACCCGATTTAACAATTCGGTGGGTGTCTGCTGTTTTAGCACACCGAGGTTGGCGTCCTGTTCTGCAATCTTCTTCACGCGATCAAGAGAACGTTTGGCCGCCTCCGCCGACACATCCACGACAAGAACTTCGTACCCGGCTCGAGCGGCCGCATAGGCAATCCCGGTCCCCATCAAACCGGCTCCAAGCACTCCGATTCGTTGGAGGGGAGCCTGCCGGTTCACGAGCCTGTGAAGCGCCTTTTGCCGTACGCGGTGCAGGGTTTTCACACGATTTAAGGTCGACTGTGAATGCCGGACCACGGACCACTGTTCTGCTTCGAGGCGAATTCCAGCGTCAAGCGACCGCTCAAGTCCATCCTGGACGCATCGGAGAATGGCCGTGGGAGCCGATTCCTCAGGAGCGACCCGGTGGCGGAGCTTGAGATAAATCCTTTCCAGGAGCAGGCGATTCGAGGGCCGCTGAGAATAGGTCGGCGAGAGTTCCTGGGGCACCAGGTCCCAGGGCTGGGCCGGCTTTGAATGGGCCGCAACCCACTCCATGGCAGCTTTGAACGGGCTGTCCTCCCTTATTTCAAGCAATCCGGATGCAGCAGCTTCAGATCCGCTTATTTTCTCGGCCTGTATCAATAATCGTGTTGCCAATTCGATCCCACAAAGTCTGGGCAGCCGTTGTGTTCCTCCGAGGATCGGCATCAGCCCCAATTTTAGCCAGGGAAAATCCAGGCTGATCGTGCCGGCGCTTGCGCATCGGACATGACACGCCAGCGCAATTTCGAGCTGGAGTCCGCCTATCGATTCGGGCAGCAGCGCAATGGCAGCTTTCGGTCCTTGCTCCATTCGACGGATCACGCGGCGTAGACGATCAATCAGCGGGTCTTCGGCCAGAATCTGATCGACCTCGTCACCTTCCGTTTCCGGCCGGCAGCGAAATTCGATCAGCAAAGCCTGCATGGCCGGATCGGCGAGCGCTGCCTCGATGGAGTCGGCCAGTTTCGAGTCCAGAGGCCGTTCGCAGAGAATTTGAGCGTAGCTTCCGATCTTCATACGCGCTGGACGACAGTCGCCACGCCCATCCCCAATCCGGTGCACATAGTCACGACGCCGTGTTCAGCGTTTTGCCTGTGCAAGGCATGGACAAGCGTACCGATCAGAGCCGCTCCGGTTGCCCCGACCGGGTGGCCCATCGCAATCGCGCCTCCGGCCACATTGATCCGGTCTAAGGAGACGTTGGTCTTTTCGATAAAATACAGGACGACCGACGCAAATGCCTCGTTGACCTCGAAAAGGTCGATATCGGCTGCAGTAAGACCCGCGCGAGCGAGTGCTTTGCCGGTAGCCGCTGGAGGCGCTGTCAGCATGATACAGGGATCGTCCGCGGCGCTCGCGGTCGAGAGGATTTTGGCCTTCGGCTTGAGCCCGAGTTGCTCGGCGATTTGTCGATTGCCCAGTAAGACGACAGCGGCGCCGTCCGCAATTCCCGAAGAATTGCCGGGGTGATGAACATGACAAATCTTTGAGACCTGCGGATATCGCAACCGGATGTAATCGCAATATTGCTCCCCAATCTGCTCAAA
This sequence comes from Verrucomicrobiota bacterium, assembly GCA_019246215.1. Taxonomy (GTDB): domain Bacteria; phylum Verrucomicrobiota; class Verrucomicrobiia; order Chthoniobacterales; family JAFAMB01; genus JAFAMB01. The sequence goes on along the minus strand of JAFAQT010000064.1, from coordinate 15,055 downwards.
AGCAGGCGCTAGTTTAGCCAGACTCTCAGTCGTTACGTTCTCCCGGATCAATTCGTCTTGCGCAAGAACTGGACTACCATTTTCGTCAGTGACCGGAACGACCAAATCCTTAAAGAACCCCTGGTTCCACGCGGTGCTGGCTCGTTGCTGGGACCTTGCGCCAAGAGCGTCAACGTCCAGCCGAGTATGCCCATACAAAGTTGCGATGAGATCCGCAGACAGACCCTGTGGGATTTGGACGTTTGCATCTTTGAACGAAACGTCAGAAATCATCGGACCTCCTGAGCCGAAGATCGAAAAGAGTGAAAGCATTTCGACACCCCCCGCGACGATTAAATCCGCCTGTCCGGACATTACCTTCGCTGCAGCCGTATTGACAGCGTCCAAGCCGGATCCACAGAATCGCGAGATCATGAAGCCCGGAGTCGTGATCCGGTAATCGGCTTGCAGCGCGCTCGATCTGGCAAGATTGCCACCCTGATCGTTGAACTGTTCACAACACCCAAGTACCACTTCATCGGTGATTTCCTTCACCTGCGGATATCTGAAGCTCAGTTCCCGCAGAAGAGAACTGACCAGGCGTAAGGGCGCCTGCGTATGGAGCTTGCCTGTTGACTTGCCTCGTCCAAGCGGCGTCCGAATGGCGTCCAGGATAAAGACTTCGGCAAGAGACGGCATAAAGGTGAAGGATTGCTGTACATTACGCTTTTTCAACCAATAGCCAGCGACCGGCGCGTTGCCTTGCAAGAATGATTTCGTAATCTCTTTTTCGAAATGAAGAAATATCGAATAGCGACAATTCAGGGGGACGGAATTGGTAAGGAGGTTGTGCCTGAAGGGATTCGGGTGGTCGATGCGGCGGCCAAAAAAGCGGGCGTTCAAATCGAGTGGCAACAGTTTCCCTGGAGTTGCGCTTATTACCAGGAAACCGGTCGGATGATGCCCGTGGATGGTCTCGACCAGATCCGGCATCATGACGGAATTTTTCTTGGCGCCGTCGGGTTCCCAGGTGTTCCTGATCATATTTCACTCTGGGGTCTGTTGATCCCAATTCGTCGCGTCTTCGAACAGTATGCTAACCTTCGTCCGGTAAAGTTGATGCCCGGAATCCAGTCCCCATTACGGAACCGTGAATATGGTGATATCGATTTCATCATCGTTCGCGAGAACAACGAAGGAGAATACTCTTCCGTTGGCGGACGAATGTTTGAAGGGACCGAGTTCGAGTTTGCAACACAAGAATCGGTGTTCACGCGACGCGGAGTCGACCGCATTCTGCGGTGCGCCTTCGAGACCGCCTCCAAACGGACCAAAAAACAGGTAACTTCGGCGACGAAATCGAACGGAATCACGATCACCATGCCGTTCTGGGATGAGCGATTCAAAGCGATCAGCGCTGAATATCCCGAGATAAAAACAAATCAGTTTCATATCGACATCCTCGCCGCTCACTTCGTACTGCATCCTAATTGGTTTGATGTGGTGGTTGGTTCGAACCTTTTCGGAGATATCCTTTCGGACATTGGTCCTGCCTGCACAGGTACGATCGGCATCGCTCCGTCGGCCAATTTGAATCCCGAACGGGTTTTCCCTTCGATGTTCGAGCCGGTGCACGGTTCAGCGCCCGACATTGCAGGCAAAGGGATCGCGAACCCCATCGGTCAAATCTGGTCCGGGGCAATGATGCTTGAGCATCTCGGCGAGTACGACGGCGCGAGAGCTATAGTAAAGGCGATTGAAAAGGTTCTTGAAAGCGGACCAAAGACGCCGGACATCGGCGGCTCTGCGTCTACCGAGGACGTGGCGAAAGCCATTGCGGCGGCGGTGTAGCCGGTACTCGGGGGAGAGTTCGGTTGACGGCGGGCTCGAATTGACCTTGACAGGCTGAACCCCTTATGGCTGATTGCCCGCTCCGCGCGACCAGAATCTGCCGTTGGTCCCTGGGTTGCGGCCGCTTGGCCTGCAACCGCACGCGCCAGGGGGAACCCGGCTAAGATCAAAGCAAAATGCATATGCCCGTCCGTTTAGGCCGTTTCGAGATGCCCAAGAGCCTCACGAAAGATGAGGCCACCGCAACCGAAACTTACACCAAATTCACCGCTGAACCGTTTGAGGCCGGATACGGTCATACCGTCGGCAACTCTCTGCGGCGCGTTCTTCTCTCATCCCTGGAAGGTGCAGCTATCACCTCCGTCCGAATCACAGGCGCCCAACATGAATTTGCGTCTCTACCTGGGGTCGTTGAGGACGTGACCGACATGATACTCAATCTGAAAAAGATTAAATTTAGAGCGGTAGACCACGAGCCGCGAACGGTTACCCTGAACGTCAATAAAGAAGGCCAGGTCACGGCCGGGGACATCCAGACCGTCCAGGGTATCGATGTATTGAATACGGAGCAGGTGATTTGCACCCTCGATAGGCGGCAGAAATTCGAGGCCGAGTTCGACGTTCGGGTTGGGCGGGGATTTTTCACGGGAGACGAGAACAAGCGCTCGGATATGGCGATCGGCGTTATCCCGATCGATTCGATTTTTTCGCCGGTGGTTCGAGTGAAGTACAGCGTGGAGAATACGCGTGTCGGCCAGCGTACCGATTACGATAAACTTGTCCTGGAAATCTGGACCGATGGACGGATTACTCCGGACGATGCACTTCTCCAGGCTTCGGCCATCCTGCGTCACCATCTCGATGTTTTTGTGAATTACGATGACAGCCAGGTCGAGTTTGATGAAACGCCTGAGGAAGTCAGCCAGGAGAATACTCGACTCAAGAAACTCCTGAACATGAGCGTTAACGAAATCGAACTCTCGGTGCGCGCCGCAAACTGCTTGAATAACGCCAATATTACCACCGTGGGTCAGTTAGCGATGAAGACCGAGGCTGAGATGCTGAAGTATCGCAACTTCGGGAAAAAGTCGTTGAACGAGATCAAGGAAAAACTGCAGCAACTTGGTCTGAGCCTGGGAATGAAATTCGAATCGGGACTGGTTGAACCCCCGATGGGCGGCGAGCGGAGTGATGAGGGAAAATTGGTGACTCTCTAGTAATCGATGCGCCACGCAAAAAAGACGATCAAATTGGGCCGCAAATCCGAACATCGGAATTTGTTGCTGGCAAACCAGGTCTGCAGCCTGATCGCGCACAATCGGATCAAGACGACTTTGGCCAAGGCAAAGGCTGTTCGGCCTTACGCCGAAAGGATGATCACTCTGGGCAAACGGGGAGACCTCCATGCACGCCGGATGGCGTTTTCTTTTTTGCGGCAAAAAGAGGCTGTCCGGGTGCTGTTTGCGGAACTGGGGCCTCGTAGCAGCAGTCGCCAAGGGGGCTATTGTCGGATCGTCAAGCTTGGTCCGAGACAAAGCGACTCCGCGCTGATGGCCTACATTGAATTCGTGGATCAACCGGGTGCAGAAACGAAGCGGGAGACCAAAGGGAAAACTGAGAAGAAGTAGCTGTTGCTGCGCAGATTGTCATGTTGGGATCTACAGCGCTGAAGGCGCAAAATATGACTTTCAGACTTCATTTTCCTCTTGATCTGCGATCAATCAGCTCAGGACTTCGAATGCTTTCTTCAGGTTGTCCGGCCTGATGATAAGAATCCCTTTTTCCGCGGTGGGTGCGGTCGCCAGGTAAGCGTACTCGATGTTGACTTTCTCCTGGGCGAGCTTTTTCGCAACCCTGGAGAGTGTCCCGGGCTTATTGTCGTGCTCCAGCATCAGCACCTCGTTTTCCAAGACGAGTGTGCCGTGTTCTTCGAAGATCGATAATGCTCTCTTGTGATCACTGACGACCATCCGCACCACGGCATGATCCACCGTGTCTGAGATCGTTAAACCAAAAATATTGATCTGCTCCGCTGCCAAAGCATCGCAGACGGCGGCGAGCGTTCCTGGCTTGTTCGCCAGGAATAGCGCAAGCTGAGTCGTTATTTCCATAGGCTAGCTCTTCGTTGCAGACGTTTCTTCTGCGGCAGCGGCCGCAACCGGGAGCGGTTTCGGGGCTGTCGGGATATGGATCGGACGAATTTTCCAGAATTTCGACTCATACTGATGCCAGTCTCCCAAAATTTCTTTTGCCCGATCACTTTCTGTCCGCTCAAGATGTTTGTAGACCAGACCTTTGACCGTGAGGATGTCTGCTTCAGCTTCGAGCCGTTCAAGCAGAACAAGCTCCCGATTCAAATTCAGCGGAAACGAATCGTCCAGATCGAGCACGTACGCCACGCCTCCAGTCATCCCGGCTCCGAAGTTCTTCCCGGTACGCCCCAGAACCAACAGGAGGCCTCCCGTCATATACTCACCGCCATGGTCGCCGAGCCCTTCGATTACGGCAACTACCCCTGAGTTGCGCACGCCGAAGCGCTCTCCAGCTCGGCCTGCAGCGAAAAATTCTCCGCCGGTCGCTCCGTACAGGCAAGTATTGCCGACGATCGAATTTTCGTGCGCGACATACTTCCGATCGGCGGGCGGCCTTACGACGATTTCACCGCCTCCCATACCTTTGCCGACGTAATCGTTTGCTTCGCCAGTTAACGTGATTTTGACGCCCGGACTCAAGAACGCACCGAGACTCTGACCAGCGCTACCGCGCAGTTCGAGTTCGATCGTTCCCTCCGGCAATCCTTGCTCGCCCCACAGGTAGCCAATCTCTCCCGAAAGCTTGGTGCCAACTGCGCGATTGGTGTTCTTGACTCGATACGAGAGGGTGATCGGCAATTGGTCGTTCACTGCTTCGCGGGCATCTTGCAGAATGGAATCATCAAGTCGTCTTCCGGGTTGAGGGTCATTCCGTTCCCAGGTGTTATACCGCGGCTGCGAATCACCATCTTTTGCCACGGTCGCCAGCAATTGGCCCAGATTAACTTTATTCGCTTTCCAGTGCTCCTGGACGTATCGCTGGCGTAGATATTCCACCCGTCCTACCAGATCCGTGAAACTAGGAAGACCCATCTCGGCCATGATCGCGCGTACCTCTTCGGCAACTCCATTAAAGTAGTTCACAACATATTCTGGCTTGCCCTTGAACTTCGCCCGCAGACGCTCATCCTGGGTCGCCACTCCGACCGGACATGTATTCAGGTGGCACTGTCGGACATACACACACCCGGACGCGATCAATGCGGTTGTACCAAAATTAAATTCTTCTGCACCCAGTAACGCTGCGAAGACGATGTCTTCTCCGGTCCGGAGACCGCCGTCCGTACGGAGAATGATCCGGTTTCGCAATCCATTCAGCATCAGGACCTGGTGCGCTTCCGAAATGCCGAGTTCCCAGGCACTTCCCGCATTTTTGATCGAGCTCAAAGGCGAAGCCCCGGTGCCTCCTTCATGGCCGCTGATAAGAATAATGTCGGCATGCGCTTTTGCCACGCCGGCGGCAATCGTTCCGACACCGGCTTCGGCGACCAGTTTGACGCAAATTTTTGCCCGCGGATTGACCTGTTTCAGATCATAAATCAATTGGGCGAGGTCCTCGATGGAATAGATGTCATGGTGCGGCGGCGGGGAGATTAATGCCACGCCGGGCGTGCTTTTTCGCAACCGCGCGATCAATTCGGTGACCTTGTGTCCCGGTAGTTGCCCGCCTTCGCCCGGTTTAGCGCCCTGCGCCATCTTGATCTCGATCTCTTTCGCACTGGCGAGATAGGCTGCGGTCACGCCAAAGCGCCCAGCAGCGATTTGCTTGATCGCGCTGTTTGGCCAATCCCCATTTTTGCGCCGATGGAAACGTTGCGGGTCTTCGCCTCCTTCACCCGAGTTGGATTTTCCACCAATCTGATTCATGGCGATGGCCAGGCACTCGTGTGCTTCTGGGCTCAGTGCACCCAGCGACATTCCAGCAGTGGTAAATCGGCGCCGAATTTCTTCGATCGGCTCGACTTCATCCAGCGGGATTGGTGGTTTGCCCGTTGGGATTCGTTCCAGCAGATCTCGTAATGTATTAGGCCGGACCGCTTTGACCGCTTCCACGTACGTCTTGTAGTCCTCTTGTTTGTTCGATTTAACAAACGCGTGGAAGCTCTTGATCACCGGCGGCGTAACCGCATGCTGCTCACCCTGGCGTCGGAACCGGTAGTACCCTGGATCCCCCAGCTCAGGCTTTTTATTCTCTTCCGGTAAGGCTTTCGAATATGCCTGTCTGTGCCTCACCAGCGTCTCCATCGCGATCTCTTTAAACCCAATCCCTTCGATTTTTGAAGGTGTCCCGGCAAAACATCTTGTCGTCAGCTCAGAGCTGATCCCGATCGCTTCGAATATCTGGGCGCCTCGGTAGCTGTCTACGACTGAGATGCCCATTTTTGACATGATCTTCAACAATCCTTTCTCGATCGCCCCCTTGTAGTTGTGGATCATCTTTTCGTAGCTCGCAGTTTCCCCCAATTGGCCTTTCTCGAGCAGTTCTCGAATCGTTTCGTAAGCGAGGTACGGACAGACTGCGCTTGCGCCATATCCGATCAGGCACGCAATCTGGTGCACGTCCCGAGCTTCCCCTGTGTCGCAAATGATACTGCACTTCATTCGTTTGCCGATCCGGGTTAGATGATGATGCACGGCTCCTGTGGCGAGCAGCATCGGGATGGCGATGTGGTCGTGATCAACCCCTCGGTCCGAAAGAACGATCAGCCGCGTTGAATCATCGATAGCGCTTTCAGCCTCCGCAGAAATTCGATTTACTGCCTCTTCTATCCGGTCCACGCCGTCCGCAACCTTCCAGAGAATGGAGATTGTTGCCGATTTGTGTTCCAGATCCGGAATCGATTTCAAGGCGTCCAATTCATGCTGCAGCAACAGCGGCGAATCTGAATACACCATTTTCGCGTGTTCCTGACTCGCCCCGAGCAAATTACGGCGCCATCCCATGATAGTTGCCAGGGACATCACAAGTTTTTCGCGGATCGGATCGATCGGCGGATTGGTTACCTGGGCGAAGAGCTGTTTGAAATAGGTGTAAAGCAATCTCGGCTGCAAGGAAAGAACAGCCAGCGGCGTGTCATCGCCCATCGACCCGACCGCTTCCTGGCCATCTCTGACCATCGGTTTCAGAACCATCTCGAGTTCTTCAGTGGTATATCCGAACGCTACCTGCTGCTGCGTCAATTCCAGAATATCCAATTCCCCCGCGGGCAAGTGGATCGATTGAGGAGCAATTTGCTGCAGTCTGAGCAAATTCCTGTTGATCCACTCCAGATAAGGCTTGTCGGTCGAGAGCTGTTTCTTTATTTCGGCATCCCGCAACAGCTTGCCCGCTTGCGTATCGACAGCGATCATCTCGCCTGGAGCAAGTCTCCCCTTTTCAATGACCTTAGCGTCATCGATTTCATTGCAGCCGACCTCGGAACCGAGACTCACCAGCCCGTCGTCGGTGATCTTGTATCGTGCTGGTCGGAGTCCATTTCGATCCAGACAGGCAGCGGCGACGATTCCGTTGCTGAAAACAAGGCCTGCCGGTCCGTCCCAAGGTTCGGTGAAACAGCGGTGATACTCGTAATAAGCCCTGAGTTCCGGGGCCATTTTCTCGTCGGCGCGCCAGGCCGGTGGCACCAGGATGGTCATGGCATGCAAAATGTCCCGCCCTGAGAGCATCAGCACCTCCATGGCGTTATCCAGGCTCGCCGAATCCGAACCCCCAGGCTGGATGATCGGTTTCAGCAGGTTGACATCTTCGCCCCAGACTTCAGCCACCAGTTCGGATTCTCGTGCGCGCATCCAATTGCGGTTACCGCGAATCGTGTTGATTTCACCGTTGTGCGCCAGAACCCGGAACGGCTGACTGAGAGGCCAGGTCGGAAATGTGTTGGTGCTATAGCGTTCGTGATAGAGGCAAATTGCAGTCTCGTAGTCCGGATTCGCGAGATCCCGATAGAATTTCTCAAGCGATACCGCAGTTAACAATCCTTTATAGACGATGACTCGGTGTGAAAACGAAGCGATATAAAAATTCTTAATGTTATCCAGATCCACGCGCGCCTCGATTTCATTTCGGGCCAGAAAAAGTCGGCGTTCATATTCGTCATCACCCATGCCGGCCGGTCGACCTATCAGCACCTGCTCAATCCGGGGCATCGTGAGCTGCGCTTTTTCGCCCAACACAAGGACATTGAGGGGGACCTCGCGCCAGCCGAACTGGAATAAGCCGCGATGCTGCAGAACTTCTTCGATCACCGCTTTGGCCCGCGCTTGCGCATAGGCGTTGTCGTGCGGCAGGAAAACAAATCCGACCCCTAAATCCGTGTCATTGTAGAGGGTGTGTCCGAGTTTGGTGATCTCTTTGCGAAAGAGTTTGTACGGGATCTGTGTCATCACACCCGAGCCATCTCCGGTTTTCGCGTCAGCATCCATTGCCCCGCGGTGTGCCATATTACATTTCGAAGTAAGCCCATATCGCAGCACGCGATTTGACCGTTCGCCATTGATCGTGGCGACAAAACCGACTCCACACGAATCGTGTTCCTCTTCCGGTCGATAGAGCGAGTTCGGAAGCCCATTTAGTGCTAGTGTAATTTCGTGATTCATTGCGGAAAGCTCGCTGACCTTAAGTCTTCATGTGAGTGATTCAAGACGTAATCCGATAGAATACTGACAAATTTCTGTCGCCCAAAACAAGTTTGTGGAATAATTTATGCCCTTCGGTAATGGAAAACAATGCAAAGAGCCGGTTCGCGAGGATTGCCCATGCTTCCGTTTCGAACCTGGTTTGGGATACTGCCATGAGAATTCTAGATGAGCAAGAAAAGGCGATCATCCGTCACCTGATTCGCGACCCGCGCGAATCGGATAACGGGGTCGGGGAATTAACGGGGGTCAATGTGCGCACAGTCAGCCGGAAACGGCAGCGGTTGGAGCAGGAAGGGATTCTATCCTACTACGCGAATGTCGATCTCTCCGCCAATGGCGCTCATCAGTTCACCGCACGTCACCTTTATATTATAAAGTTCGGGGTCGGCATTACTTACAAGCGGCTGGTAGACGATATTAAAATGGAGCCGAGCAACACTGTTTTCACCGAGAGAGTCTTTGAAAGTCACATCGCGGAGATTGATGGCAAGGTAGCGCTCCTGCTTTACATCGACGGCGACAGCGATGTCGATATCGTGCAACGGATGCATGAAGAATTGATCCCGACCCTTCTGGAAAACCATGGCAAAGATTTAATCGAAGAGATCTCAACAGTGCGCATCCTTTCTCCCGTCCGCGTGATGCGGAATTACTTGCCGCTGGTGAACATGAAGAATGGCTTGATGAAACCCGAGTGGCCTGATGAGGCAATTTATGTCGGCCGTTGAGAAGCCGGGTCGGCTGAGATGTAGAAGAATTGCTGCCGCTAGTGTACCGTCTCCTAAATCCCTTGAGTTTCGCCGTAGGCCAGTTGGCTGTTTTTCAAGGCGCGAGCGACGAGCATATCTAGATCTATATGTAAGGAGCGAGCAACGCGGAAAAACAGCCATCTGGACACGGCCCAGAGGGTTGGGTTGAAAATGGGCCGGCAGCTGCGTTGCTCGTCGGTTAGGTATCCATTTCAGATATGCGCCCTCCTTGCGCCTTGCCGGCGGCCCATTTTGAACCCAACGAAACTCAAGGGATTTAGGAGACGGTACACCAGACCATTCTCGCGAAATCAGCGGTATGGACGTCCCTGATATGCTTTCCAATAGCTATTCACGATCGAGAGTTCCTGAGGAAGGCCTTGGGTAAATTTACGATGATAAAATCCGTTCGGGTCATCGACGTCGAACAACCGGTTATACCCGCGGTGGCCTATTATTTTATCCTCGACAACAATGCTATAGTGGTGCGCTATTGGATAAAGGAAAACGTCCATTACGCGATCATCTTCGAATTCGACTTTATAACAAGGTAGAGGCACTTTAGGGCTCTCAGGATAAATGGTGCGATCTTCGATTTTTCTCCATCGGCCAACGTTATCTAATTCGAATGAGTAACTCTGGTAGAGCTTGACGGTGTTATCGGGCAGAAAAATAAAGAAATATCCGAGCATTTTATTGATCCAGATATCGACGATTGGATCGGACTCACTCAGCGGCATTGCCTTTGGCGGCAGGGATTGGGTGACACTGTTAAAGAGAATCGCCAATGAGATGCAGCAGGCGCCGGCAAATATCACTGCCAGAAAGAGTCGCAGAGTGGGGCCGATCGAGCTGCAAGTGCTCGCCGGGTACGTTGTTCCGCCTTTTAATCGTTTAAAGCTTGCCATGGTAGGGAGAAAGCCGAGACCTTGAGCGAAAACCATTGATTCTTGGGAATAAAATCCCAAGTCTGCAGGTATAAATCATTGGGGAACTGGTAAAAACTTCCACTAATTCCGCCCGGTACTCCTTTTTCGGGAAATCTGTCCATGACAAAATCACGCTTCATGACCATGGTTTTTTACGGCGCCGAGCTCGCACTCTCCTCCCCGCAGGCGGGGTTCATTTGGCCTGCAGCCTCCTTTGGGCAATACTACCGCCAGACAAATTTGTTCTCAAATACGGCGAGAGAGGAAACAAATTCTCCTGGCCGTAAAAATCCTGGGGCGTGGAAAGAGAGCAGGTCCAGCCCTTGCGGGAATACGGGTAATCGGACCGGAGTTTTCAGCCAGTAAAGGCATAAGGCGACCATTTCGAAATCAGATCGTGGATAAAATGGAAGAAGTGCAGTCGATTTTTGAAAAGCTTTGCCTGCCCCATTTGGATGCTGCATACAATTTTGCGCGCTTGGTAGTCGAAAGAGATCAAGATGCGGAAGATGTTGTGCAAGAAGCTTACGTTCGAGCACTGAAGGGGTTCGAAAAATTTCACGGAAACGACGCTCGAGCCTGGTTGCTGGGGATCGTGCGGAACGCCGCCTATGGCCGGCTCCAGAAGCATGTCAGAAAATCTGACCTGCTTCCGTTTGAGGCAACGATTGATGCCGAAACCGTCGGCGATCCGCTGCCCGACTCCTACCACGAAGAGCGGGTACAACAATTGGATGAGGCGTTGAAAAGATTGCCAGTTGAATTGCGGGAAATTCTCTTTCTGCGCGAGATTGAAGATTGGTCCTACAGGAAGTTGGCTTCAACCTTGAAGGTGTCGTCAGAGACGGTAGTGTCGCGGCTGAGCCGGGCCCGTCAATGCCTGCAGCAGGAATTAGCTAGGGCGGGACGCAAGGAGCTAAAACATGAACTGTGAAGAAGCAGGGCGCTTACTCGACGCCTATTTGGATAGAGAGCTCGAATGGAGTTCGCGTCTCGAATTGCAAGAGCATTTGAGCCTTTGCCCTTCCTGTTGGTCCCTCGCACAGGAACGACAGGAATTCCGGACCTTGTTCAGGGCTACCACATCGACGTATAAGGCGCCTTCGGAGCTGAGGAAAAAAATCCTGGTCGCGGTGCGGCGGGAGAAGACCAAGCAGGCATTTGCACTTTTTCGTCAGCCTTGGGTCTACGCCGCCGGGGTGTTCATCTTGTGTTTATCTCTAGTCTTGAACATCCTTTTTCCGGATTCCGGGAAAGAAATTTCCCGCCAGGCAGTTTTGTGCCATTCTCGCTCGATTTCTCCCGAGCATCTGGTAGACGTCAACTCGGCGAACCCGCTGGTTGTAAAGTCCTGGTTGGCGGCAAGACTTGATTTTTCTCCACCGGTGGTAGCTTCGCCAGCCTCGGCGTACGCCCTTCTGGGAGGGCGAGTCGATGTGATTCAAAATCGCACAGTTGCGACGATCGTGTACAAAAGTGATAAAGACCTTATCACCCTGTTTTGCTGGCCGCCAAAGAGGGAGCAACTTCCGCAACGTGAGTACGTTATTAATGGGTACCATGTTCACGTCTGGAGCAATGCGGAATGCAATTATATTCTCATTTCGAAGTTCCGGGGTCCGGAAACGGATGGATTCACCGACTCGTTTCGAGATCAGCTTCAATCAGGTGCGTATTTTTGAACTAAGGAACGCCGCCTGAATTTTCGTTCTGAGCCTGTCGACCGCGCGCTAGCTCAGAGAATTTCAATTCAAGCGTCCGAACGAACGTTCGGCCAGTCGCCGACGTTCCAAGAATTCTGCTCGATCTTCCCTTTGGCAATGGAATTTCTATAAAAAGAGTGGAAATCCATACAGAAGCCGCTATTCTGCGCTCGGGATGCTCTGTCGCTGAAGGTGCAAAATGGAAACCCGATCTCAAGGCCATACTCCCCATGTACGGCCCCTGTTCCCAACGTACCCACAGGGATATCCCAGTGATCGTACCACGAGCGCCCTTCACGACCCTGGCAGCAGGCCGATATGAGTATCACCGCGCTCACTATTTCGGTCCTCTTGATCGGGATCGTGACGTATTCGCTCTTGAAACGATTGGTCGCATCGGTCCGCATAGTCGCGGCTTGCGTTCTGATGGTCTTGCTCGAGACATTTATCTTGATGATAGAAAATCCGCGAAGAGCCGTTCCACCCGCATCCTCTTCCCCTACTCCGGGTTTGGCGGTTTTTCCCGCGCGAGACGCGCTCACTGTTCCAAATTCAACCCATAATACCGGATCTGCAGCTAACGTCCCGCTTCAACGGATCAGTAAAGAAGACCAGAGTTTCCTGGAAAATATTCTGGGGAAACAGAATCAGGACGGCAAGGCTGTGCCCACTCCGGTCCGCACCATCAGCAAAGCCAATGCTTCCGCCAAAGAGCCACTCCTGAAGGCGGAGCTCGCTGTTAATACTACCGAACCTGGACGTTCAGAACCGGTGGCGCACAAAGAGACAGTCAGACGCGCCCAGCTCGTTACTCACGGCGATACGTCCAAACACGCTGGGCCGCTCCAAGCCAGGCAACAGTGAGCCGAGTTTTGGCTCTCCTGCCAAGTGAGCCGGCAAAGTGCAGAACAGCACACCAAAGCGGCGGAACATCAGGAACATGCGTCCCGCCATCCGGGAGAAGCAGCCAAGCACCATTCCGCCGAAAACCCATGAAAGGGCGGCACATCATGCCCACGCCGCGCATGGTCACCACCTGCATGCCACACACCATGCGGAAGAGGCTGCGAAGCACCACCCCCAAGGTCACGGTTCCAGGTAAAACTCTGTGGTCAGAAAATTGTCAAGGCGGCGCCGGGCCCCGGCTTTACTATGTTAGAGATGGAAGGTTGGCTCTTCGCCGCTGTGGTATTAGTCGGGTTGGTATCTATGGTGGTCCTGGTTCAGGACCGTTTCATCTATTTTCCTCAACGCTATTCGCCTGCCCAAATGGAGGAAGCAAAGATGGCGGGCGTCCAGGAGGTCAGATTCCGAACATCTCAGGGAAATCAGGCGGCCTTCTTCTGGCGAAACGAGCATTCCAGCACGGCTCCAAGAATGATTTGGCTGCTGTTTGGAGGAAATGGGGATGTCGCCCTGGCCTGGATCGGCCTGATTCGCGCTTTTACTGGCTCAGGAACCGGCTTTTTACTTATCGACTACCCAGGCTACGGAGTTTGTGAAGGAAAACCAAATCCTCGTACGATCCTCGAGAACTCAGAACGCGCGCTCCAGAGTCTTCTGGAAAAAGAGGGCTGGACATCCGGAGCCATGACTCTCGGTGTCCTGGGACACTCGCTCGGAGGGGCTGCCGCCCTCCAATTCGCAGCCAAAAACCCGGTCCGCAAAATCCTCGCGGTTTCTACCTTTACGACCATGGACGACATGGTCCGAGCGCAGATCCGTTTCCCTCTGGGCCACCTGCTCCGGCACCGGTTCGATAACCTCGCTTCTCTGAAGACAATACTCTCACAGGCTGAGGGTCCGGAGATCGAGATCATTCACGGCCAGGCAGACGAGATTATCCCTGCCAAAATGGGGCAGGCCTTGGCCCATTTGGATCCGAACCGGATCAAATTCTCCGAGATTGCAGGAGCCCGCCACAATGACATTATCCAGACAGCTTTTCCGATGAGTCTGCAGTCGGCATTCTTTCGTCTCATCGAGGAAGAGAAGAGATAAAACACAAGTTACACAGGTTTTCAGGGGAAGTTATCTTCAAGCGATCTCCCACGAAAATATCCTATATTACCCATTAGGACTATTTTCTTTTTTTAACACTTGCAAAGAACAGCTCTCTGATGTTAGTTCGACACCGTCAGTATCCGTAGAGAATTTCAACATGAAATTCCTTCGAAGAAAGGAGGTAACTGTTAAAATGAACGCTAATTATATTTCTCTGCTCATGCAACTCGTAGCGACGGTTCGCCTCCTTCCGCGGGTATTCTAATTCCTAGGCGGTCACCTCCAACGACTCCCCCGGAGAAAGACGGGCCGGGGTTGATGAATCCTCTCATCTCTGGGGCTGATCTATACCTCGCAAGGGTTCGTCTGAAATTGGCACTCTGTGCTAAGTGCGCCAATCGAGCTCCAGAATCGATACGTCCTGAATTTATTTAATCCTAACAGCGCTCAAACGAGCACACAATTCTTCCAATTGTAGACAGGAATCTATGCCAAAAGATCTTAAGCGCGCTTCGGCCGGAATTAGTCTGGTCATGCTAGCCCTGGGGTTTTCCTTCTTGGGCATAGTGCCATTCCTCCAAAGAATGCAGGGAGAATCGGCGATTGCGTCTGCCCTTGAACAGAATTGTTGTATTGCAGGAAGCTTTGCCAGTCTCTTAGCAGGGACGATCTTCTTGATTGCGGCGTGCATCTACTGGAGGAGTTGATCTGGAGGATGTTTTCAGCAGCTAGAACTAGAAGAGAGCACATAGAAAAGAGGACGTAGCAGGGGGCGGCAAAAAACTCGGACACCGGATAGAGTATTAGCTCTCCGGATCTTGAACCTGGGTTTAACCGGCGGCGCCGCATTGATGGCGTGAATCTTCATTTGTCAGGTTGCTGTGGACCCGGCCGCCTGACAGATAGGTTGACCCATCGATGCACCGACCCGGCGTCCTTGTGGTTGTGGCCTTCTGTGCAGGGCTTGGAGTGGGGCGCTGGGGCGGAAGCGAATCTTTTTCCCTTCTCTTTAATGGCCATATTCCATACAACCTTTTGGGCATGAAGCTTTCATGGGTGTCTTCCCTAAGGGTTCTCTTCAGTTTTTATACCGCTTCGGCGTTTGGCGG
>JAFAQT010000352.1 GCA_019246215.1 Verrucomicrobiota bacterium | reverse complement strand
ACCGATAAGCATCCAAGGCAAAATCAGCTTGCCTGCACAAGTCCGATTGTCTACGGCGAGCGGCCGTCGGATATAGGGGAGGCTCCAATTCGCCGATTACTTTCGCATAGGACATCCATTCGGCTTCGGCAGGTCGCTTGTTTGGCGAATCGCCCACGCCCCTGATGGGCTCTTCGGTATTATCTGGGGTGTCAAAACTTCTCTTGATCCGCGAAGACGAGAGTGCTTGCTGATCTAGCAGGTTAGTCACGCGATCTGCGATCTGGTCAATGAAATAGTCGATCAGTTTGATTTTTGGCAAACGGGGTACTGGCATCCTAAATGTCTTTCTCTTCGGCCGGCACTGCGTCATCTGGTAATCAAATGCACCTGAAACTTTCGGCGCCATCTCTTAGCGCAAATGCAGCGAATCGTTTTGGTCGAATTATCGCGGTCAAGGGAGCCAGAAACGGTACCACTGTTTGCTTAGCACGACATCCAGAAGTTGACGACTGCTCTGTTTCCAAGTGAGCCACGGGATTCCAGCGGAGTCAGGCACAGCATCGCCAAGCGATAGCCACGTGCGCAGTGCACTTGCTAGTGCCTGCGCGTCTTCGCCGCGAAAGTAGTAAGCATGTTCGCCTGCCACCTCGCGAAAGACCGGAATGTCGCGTGCGATAATCGGCAGGCCATATTTGGCAGCCTCAATCAGCGGTAGTCCAAACCCCTCACCTTCCGAGGCAGCCAGCAATGCGCTGCAGCTGCGATAGACCTCCTCGAGCATCTGATCGCTGATGGCGTCTAGCCAGAACAATCGACTGTCACGTTCGGGATTTTGCTGAATGCGCTGTGCTAAATTGTCGATCCTCCAGCCAAGCTTGCCAACGATGACCAAGTTGGCATTCACTCCCTCCACCCAGAGGCGCTCCATCGCGGCAAGTGCCTGGCGGTGGCCCTTTCGGGGTTCCAGGGTGCCGACCATCAGGAAGCTGGGGCGGCTGCGGAGCTTCTCGAGAATTTCGGCACTGTCTTTCGAAAGGCCGATAGTCGGTAGGCTGGCACGCAGATCGGCCCCAAGATGAAAGAAGCCGAGCGAGAGAGGTTGTAATCGCCGAGGCTTGGCCTGGGTGAGCCATCCATAGAGCTCATCGGCGACAGTGTGCGAAATGCAAACGATGCCATCCGCAACTTCGGAAACGGTGTCTATCCAGTCACGCACAACCGGCGGCAAATCAGTTGGAAACAACTCGGGACGGAGCAACGCAAGCAGATCATAGGCGACGAAGATGACCTGCATTCCCCGCTGCTGTTGAGTCCGGAACCATTGCTTCCGGGAGGGTACAAAATCGATTGCTAAATCGAGGCCGACAAAAATATCCTCGCGACCTGCCTCGACAGGATCATCGTTCAGGCCGTCGCCGGCTAGATCCAGAGCCTGGCAGGTGAAGCGTCGCGCATAGACGTACCTGTCCCCGAGTGCTCGGATAGGCTCGACGCGATAGCCCTGCGGGGGGTCGTCTATCAGGGCCGTCACGATGCCGCGTGCTACGCGTTGAATGCCGGAACGCGCGTCTGACTGAGCCAGCATGCTGACGTCGACAATCATCTGGTGGGGACCGGAAGGTTCCCGGTTGGCGGCAATCGCGGCCGCGACTTTGACCAGATCGTCGTCGCGCGGCACGGACGGGGTCGATATTCGGGCAATTGCTTGCAAGAGTTTCTGCTCTCGCGCCGAGGAGCTCGCGGAATAAAATTCCTCGATCACATCGCGATATCGCCCGGCGATCGGCCCCAGTGGGCGCGTCTTAGTAAGGTCTGAACGTTCTTCTGATCCGTCAAAGGTGAATGGAATCTGACGGATCAGAGCTGCCGCCTTATCTCCATACCAAGCGCGGGTCAGCTCGATTGCCTGATCCGAACTAGCGATCACACCTATACTCGTCCTCAGGACTTCGGCATTGCACGGGAACGCTATAATCGATGATTCGCGTCCATGCTCCCGCTCCTTCTTCAGGGCAGAGAATCCATGCGAACTGTAAAGCGCTCTCGTGAAACTGCCGAGCGCCTCGCCAGAGTCTGCTATTCGATTCAGGATGCTGCCCAAATGAAAGTCCCGCAGCAGGACGATTCCCGGGTGACGCTGAAGGAGGAGAAACACGTATTTGTACGCTATGGCGTTGCTGACCTCGTACAAAATGCGCTCGAACCTGCCGGAATTTGCCTCGAACCAGCCTGCGTCACGTAAGGGGAACTCGGCGGTGATCCATGGATCGGCTACTTCGCCCTGGTCCACAATACAGGTGATATCGTAGTAGCGTGCCAGTTCGGGGAGGAGCTCTGCGGAGTGGATAACGGTTCCGTTTGGTCCTGTCGAAAGAGGCGCCACGAAAGCGAGAAATCGCCGGCGCCGGACGGGCGCAAGGGGCACGACGGCAGATGCCGGCTTTGTCTCCCAGTGGAGTGCCTCGAAGGCATCCAATGCCTTGCGGGCACTGGCCTCCCAAGAGAAAATCTTTGCTCTTTCGCGTCCCCAAAATATCAAGCTCTGGCGAAAGTTTGGGTTTGAAAGGACTTCCGCTATGCGCTCAGCAATGGCCTGCGGCCGATGCGGATCGAAGAGCGCGTCCTGGCGGTCGATAATCTCGGGTATACTCGTACAGTTAGATCCAATAACTGGTGCGCCACAGCTCATCGCTTCCACCACTGGTAAACCAAATCCTTCATGGAATGACGGAAACACAAAAACCGAGCAAGTAGCGTAGAGCAGACACAAATCTTCGTCCGGCACATAACCGAGATAGACCACCTCCTCATCGCTCAATGCGTGTTTTCTGACGGCTTCTTTCAGTCGCGCCTGGATGTCTCTGTCCAGCTTGCCAGTGAGAGCGAGTTGATGGGTAGCCCGCAGATGCGTCGGCAGCAACGCGAACCCCGCGATCAACCCTTCCGCGTTCTTATGTGGATCCAGGGAACTAGTGTATAACATAAATGGCCGGGCCAGGCCATAGCGCGCTGCCAGTTCTGCCCGGCTGTCAGGTGAAGACTCAACGGATCGTTGATTGACTCCAGCCCCGACTGTTATGATCCGCTCAGGCGTGATCCCAAGCACTTCGATCGCCTGTCGACGCGTGAAATTAGAATTTGCGAGCAGAAGGTCGGCCCTCTTGAGCGAGGTTGCGTGTCGCAGAAATGCGCGTTTTACCGAAGGCCGCCACAGGTAAGTCTCAGGATGCAGCAGCGGGATTACGTCGTGTATGGTTGCCGAGGTTGGGAACTCCGTGGCGAATCGCCCGGCCGATGCCACCACTTCGTTGCCTATCCCATCGAAGATCGAGAACACGTGTACGATGTCTGGGTGCAGATCGGCCAGGCAGTTCTCGCGCACCAGTTCTGCAGCTTGTGTCCGCCAGGTATTTGCCAGATCTGCCTCTGCCACAGGTCCGGGTAACTCCAAGACACGCATATTTTGAGAGGGGATCAGGCCAGCGAAAGAAGTTTGGAGCGGTTCGATAGATTCAGGAAACCGGGCGCTGAGCGCCAGAAATATTTCGTGCTGCCCCGCTTGCCGAGCAATCGCATGAGCAAGCGCCAGCGAGTAGCGACCAATGCCGCGCGGGGACCTGTGTTCGTTCTGGGCGGCCTGAAGATCGAGGAGCAATCTCATCGAGTCCAACCTCGTACACCAATTGGAGATACTGCGGAACTGTCTTCCCAAGGCTTTCGGATCCGACACATCCGGTTCTGCCAGCCTAGGTTGTTGTACATGTTTCTTTCCTTGCTATTTTCGCACCAGTAGCGCGGCTTTGGTTTACCGTAAAGGACGCCTTACGGTCATTTTCGGCATCATTCTATTAAAGCGTAACTTGCTGGTCCTAAAGTGAATCGTGCCCTCCACACTGGTGAAGACTCGTAATTTTGGCAGCCCAATTGCGGTTGGTCATTTTTCCTTTTTATCTCAATTAGCAAGTGTACTGTTCGCGTGGTTTGTTCCCAGAAGATAGCACCACAAAGTGTACCAATGATGTTCCGATCACTGCTGGAGAAACTTCAGGTTCGTCATGACTTGTTAACGATGCAGCCCGAAGAGTTGGTGACCGCAGCCTACAAGGCGCTCTTGAGGCGAGAGCCCGATCCGGGCGGTCTCAAAGCGTGCTCCGATGGCATTCGTGCGGGGCACGATCTCGAATGGCTTCTCGGCACACTGATCAGATCAGAAGAATTCGCTTTGAATCGACCCCCCAACGACTTTCCCCTCGATGCCGCGCCCCCCATGGATGTGCAAGCAAATGCTACCACCCAAGAGCTTCGTGCTCTGTGGGATCACATTGGTCTGGTATGGACGAATTTTGGCGCGACTGACCCATATTGGTCGGTTCTTACTAACGACCGGTGGCGCGCCAAAAACATGACGGAGGAAGAGGCGATAGAGTCCTTCTACGCTACCGGCCAGAGCGATCTATTGCGTCTGGAAGCTTGGCTGCGCCGCAACTCCCTCGAATTGAATGCGGATGCCGTTTGCGGCGAGTACGGATGCGGAGTTGGACGCCTAACTCAATGGCTTTCAACTCGATTCCGACGTGTCGTTGCCTTGGATATTTCTGAACCCCATCTGAAAGCCGCGCGCGAGCGCCTTTGCCGACGTGGGATCGACAACGTTGACTTTATCCTCGTCCGAGGAGATGAGGATCTTCGGGTTCTTGACGGTGTGAGTCTCTTCTACTCCATGATCGTTCTCCAACATAATCCACCGCCGATTATGACTGAAATCCTTGCACGTGCTTTCGCCGGGCTAAGTGATGGTGGGTGCTGTTTTTTTCAGATACCAACTTATTCTGCCAGCTACTCTTTCTCGGTAAAATCCTACTGGACAGAGCTAGCTGCAAAAAAGGAAATGGAGATGCATTTTCTTCCCCAGAAGAATGTTCTTGAGCTGGCCCGGCAGCATGAGGTTTTTCCGGTCGAAATACAACCCGATGGTGCCATTGGGAACCAAAGACGTTGGATTTCAACCACTTTCCTGATGAGGAAAAGCACGAGAGCGAAGTAGCGGCCGAGATTCATTATAGTCTGAAGATTCTTAAACAAATTTGAGAAGCTCTTAGCTTATCTAACCAGGTATGGGATGCTTACCGGCAAGTGTGTTTCTCGGTTTTCGTTGTTTCAGCCAACCCTCAGATCTGTGTTTGAAAAAGAGGAAAAGTTTGCTGTCTTCAGGGTGCAATGTTTTCGTTGAATAAGACCCAGGTAAGGCAGAGAAGGTATTTGAACCGATCCAACGAATGGACAAGGAGACCGCCGAACCGCAAAAATTAGCCGATTTTCCGAGCAAGGAGGTCGTGCTCGGTGGATATCCCCTCAAGATTTACGGGATAGCGCCCGACGACCAGTATTTCACCTCGATCCAATCGAATTACGAAGATGAGTTTTGTGAACTGGCCGTCAGACTAATCCCGCCTGATTACGTCTGTCTTGATGTGGGTGCCAATCTTGGTATCAAGTCTCTTTTCCTTTCCCGGCATTGTCCTTTAGGACGCGTAGTTGCAATCGAACCGGCACCTATGGTCGCGCGATGTCTAGAGGCTAACGTCGTGGCGAATCATGCGGAAAACGTGCTTATCGAGCAGACTGCGGTAGGCGAAATGATAGGCACTGTCCGCTTTGAGGAGGCGTCAGCCTGGAGTCGTGTATCGGAAAATGGCGTGGAGATCCCGATTACTACTCTGGAGGAGATTGTAGAACGTCTTGCTCTTCCGCGGGTGGATTTTATCAAGATCGATGTCGAGGGCTCTGAGCTTTCGGCCATGCGAAGTTCGCTTGGTATGATCAATCGATTCGAGTCTTTGGTCCTTGTTGAACTCAATGCACTGACCCAGTTATGCGTCACAAACACCAATCCGCGTGATTTCATTGATTGGATCTTGGCCAGTTTCACGCACGTGTTCGCGCTGCGAAAAGCTGGCTTCGAGGGTAATTTGCTCGAGCCCATTAGCAAAAAAGAAGCAATCGCCCTGCTTTTCCGCAACATGATCCGGGATGGGTGCGTGACCGACCTGCTAGTTACGAACTCGGAACGACGGCTCGCTCCCACTGCCGCCCATTTGGAACAACAGCTCAAAGCGAGTGAGTCGCGCTACGCTGGACTTAGAGCCGAACTGAGCGCCGCGAAGGCGGAACTGAGCGCCGCAAAGGCCGAATTGACTTCAATCCGCTCGAGATTGGAATCGCTGCAAAAATCAGCCTCATGGAACGTGACCGCTCCATTCCGCTGGCTGCGAGATAATCTGCCAATTGGAAAATAGCGCGCCGGATGTTTTGAACTGGCTTCCGCTCGGCAGTAACGGCTAAACTTTCGATAGAGTGATGGCGCTGAATCGTAGAGCCGTAAGGGATCACCTCACCTTAGGGCCCAAACTAAACTGCGAGAAGGCTGTTTGAAGTATTCTCGCCTGATCAGGAGTCAGTATGTTTTGCACTCGATTACCAACGGTTTGCTGTAGCAGAGTTTGCTGCTCCTGCATAATGGTGATTGCTTGCTGAGGAGACATCGAATCAAAATTCTGCGTAGCCCCTGCTTGA
>JAFAQT010000127.1 GCA_019246215.1 Verrucomicrobiota bacterium | reverse complement strand
GCGATCCTGACTTTCCTTTCCTCCGTCTGTTTTATTTTCCTGTTGCGTCTTCATGGCCGAAAAAGACGGACCATGACTTGAGGGGCGAAGTCTTGGACCAAATGACCTGAGAACTGTCAGCTATTCCTGGCTGATAAACTTCGTAATTTTGCCGGCGCTCTTCCGAGAAACGACCCAGCTTGCAACCGAACAACCGCCCACCAGCTTCAGCAACAAAGAGTGTGCCACTACACACATGATTGCCGGCTCATCGCAGTTTTGAGAATAGGAGCAATCCGGTCCGATTGATAGCGATCTGGCTTTCTTCCAGGGAGTCATAAAAGAGACGTTGCTGAAGAGGTGCCTCGTCCAGGAACGGTGTTCGCTCACGCCTTTATGCGCGAGTATGCCGGATTGGACGACCGGTATCGAGGGATTTATAACGGCCGGCGTGTGGTCTTTATGAATCCGGACGACATCGAGGCGGCACGATTCACAGCAGGGCAACCAATCGATTAATAGGTAGAATTGGAGACCGTGAAAAAGCAGCTCGTTGCTTTCTTGGCACACCTTATCTGATCCCTCGCGGTGCCTTGCCTACATATTTCCCTGAAGCCAACGTGTTAGTGCCAATCAGCAGTGTTGCCGATGAAAGCAATCAACCGACTTCAAAATCTGTCCGGGTAAAAGTGCGAGCCAGTGACGACTGGGAGCAGAAACCAGTCTGGAAATGAATGGAGAAAACGAGAATCAACGAGGATGACTCTTCCTAAACTCAGTCACGACGTGGCACCTGCCTAACAAACATGCGGTTGGCATCGCTTTCTAATCTTCTGTCAAGCTTAGCGGGTTACGCGCGGGAGTATAATCTGGCAGATTAGGAAAACGTACCTACGCTCTGGCCTTTGTTGCCCAATCGTCGGTGCACACGATTTTTCCTGATATGATAGATAAACTCTTGGATTTTAGGCAGTGATTGCTCAGATTCTCACTCTATGCAAATTGAGCTCGGTGAGATTGAAAGTGCCGGAGGGTACAGACTCCAGGATGTAAAAATCAGGAATCAGGATGGATTGTTGGTGACCACAATCACAGTCAAACTGTTTGACAAGACTTCAGGACCACTGGGTCCTGCACTCGAACTTACCATTGATCCCCAGAAACGCGTTTTTGAGTCCTTTGATCGGGAGGATCATTTGTACGTAGCCATTGGCGGCGGCAGGTAAAGTCTCAGGTTTTTTCCGAAGCTCAGATCCCGGAGACATCTCAAAAGAGTGAGTTGCTAATCGACACGGAGATCCGGTCCCTCTATAGATTTCATCTTCGTTGGATCGGATGCAGCTTTGTTGCTAGGTCTTCGACCCGGGGTTTGGCTAATCGCTCATAATCGTGGTAACTGAGCTTAATCGCGTCGGTGTGCGTGCCCGCTTCGAACACAATAAAATCCTCTTGGGTCAGACTCTTGTCGACATAGGTAGTCAAGCCATAGAGATCGCCGAACGGCGGCATGGTTCCCACCGCGCAATCTGGAAAGAGCAATTTGAATTCACTTTCGGCCTGCAAGACAGCCGGCTGGCCGGTAATTTTCTCGATCTTTTCAAGATCGACTCGGTGGTCTGCGGGAACGACCGTCATCAGGTGCTGACCGCCAGACTTCACCATAACGACTTTGGCATGATGCCGTCCTCTAATATGTTCGGCTGCTGCGATGGTCTGAGCGGTAAACGCCTCCGGATGATGCAGAATCTCGTAGACTATTTTGTGATGGTTGAGAAAGTCGATTAATGTTTGTGGTATTTCCATAAGAACTCTCCATTTCCAAACTAGGATCCCTCTATCTCGCAATGCAAAGTGAAATATTTCGAACGCACGACGAACTAATACTTGCCACCATATTGGCTGTCGCGTTCTCCTGCTTCGGGACTCGGAGCGCTGTCGCTAAAGAAACACAACTGTACATTTTCTGGGATACCGTCTCACCAGATGGTCAATATGCGATGGCATGGTCAACGACCGGGGAAGCTAAGCTTGAGGAGTTGCCCTCTCCTTATGAAACAGACAAGAACCCAGTGACGAACTATGTCATCGAAGTTGCCTCACGCAAAATCGTGGTGCAACTACCAGGAGGTCATTACTGGCATTTATACGAAGGAGGCCAGCCAAATCATTTCTCGTTGGAAACGGTATGGTCGGAAAACAGTCGTACAATGCTGGCGATCTACGACTCCCGGTGGTCGACTGAAGCTGTCTTTCTAATTGATGTCTCCGCCCCGCGAGCGGTCAGCATAGAAAATCCGCTTCACGCCTCGTTTAGGTGGATCCTCAAGTTCACGCAGGGCAGTGAATACACCAAATACAAAGATAACCTGGCAATAAGGTTCGGATTACCTTGGTTTGTTGCACCAGGGCGATTCTATGTGTCAGCAAATGCCTCGATTCCCAAGCAAGAAAATCCCGATTTTAGTCTTGGTCTTTATTTCCAGATCGGAAATGGGGGAACGAACGTCACTTTGGTAAAGTATGAGCCTTCTTCCTACGAGGAGTCTGCGGACCGGTCTCTGAACCGAACTTACCGTGAACTTCACGGTCTCTTGTCGGCTGACGATCAAAAGTCACTCGTTGAGGAAGAACGCGCTTGGTTGGTCAGGCGGGATGCCATCAATCATCAGCAGCAGAAAGAGGCTTTCATCCAGGCACGCACGCAAGAGTTGCAAACTCGTGTTGAAAGCGCCATCGCGGCAAGAGAAAAGCAATGATTTCCGTTGAAGGGTTACCGCTTTCCACAAACAGATTTCGCATCAGGGTGCCGCCGATTTCAAACTGGGGCGATCGGCTGGAAGTGCAAGCTGATAAAAACCTGACCACTGATCTAGTTCTAGTGCACCGTCTCCTAAATCCCTTAAGTTTCGCCGTAGGCCAGTTGGCTGTTTTTCAAGGCGCGAGCGACGAGCATATCTATCTAGATCGATATGTAAGGAGCGAGCAACGCGGAAAAACGGCCAACTGTACACGGCCCAGAGAGTTGCGTTGAAAATGGGCCGACGGCTGCGTTGCTCGTCGGTTACGTATCCATTCAGATATGCGCCCTCCTCGCGCCTTGCCGGCGACCCATTTTGAACGCAACGAAACTCAAGGGATTTAGGAGACGGTACACTAGCGAGACCGGATTCTTCTTAATAGCACCGTTCCGATGGGGGACTAACAATCGGGTAAATAGTCCGTAGCGCTTGCACAGCAGCACGGACATTGTGAACACGAAAAATCGATGCTCCACGGAGCGTACCTGCAACCACGCAAGCTATCGTTCCTGCGTCTCGATCGGAAGGATCTGCGATTCCCAGAACGTCGCCGATCACCGTTTTTCTCGAGACGGGAAGCAAAATTGGGTGTTCGAAATGGCTGAGGGATTTCAGTTCTCGATAGATGCGCAAATTATCCGTCTTTTGTTTTGCGAAGTCGATGCCCGGATCGAGGACGATCGCCTCCCGCGCAACTCCCGCCGCAATGGCCTGGTTGATTTGATGATCAAAAAAGCTCTCCAGAGAATGCAGAATGTCGGCATACAGAACACAAGTGTGACGCTGCTTCGGCAGGCCGACTGAATGCATGATTACCAGTCCTGTGCCATACCTTGCCGCGATTTGCGCGTTCTCGCTTGTGTCAAGCGCACCCATATCGTTCAGCAGGTGGCCGCCAACAGGAAGAGTAGCTTCGGCG
Source organism: Verrucomicrobiota bacterium (assembly GCA_019246215.1). Classification (GTDB taxonomy): domain Bacteria; phylum Verrucomicrobiota; class Verrucomicrobiia; order Chthoniobacterales; family JAFAMB01; genus JAFAMB01. The sequence continues at coordinate 28,071 of JAFAQT010000127.1, read as the reverse complement.
ACCTCCGGTCGCCACGTATTGATGGACAGTAACGGCGGAAAAATCTGCATTTCATCTACGGGCTTTTTTCCTTCGTGACATTCCTCAAAGCGATCCAGGAATGGGAGGACACGTGCGGACTCCTCCTCTGCGCTGATCTCTATACGATTGGTGCGCGCACTTTCGCCTCCGACGTCGATTATATCGGCTCCGGCAGCTACGTGGCTTTGCGCGGTTTCAATCGCTAGTGCGATCTGGAGTGATCCGTCCCCGGAAAAGGAATCATCGGTAACGTTCACAATGCCCATCACCAAGGGGCGTCGAGGGAACGTAACCGCCCGGCCCCGCAATCTCAGGATCATAGGTCGACTTCAATTCGCCGTCGATTTTCAAACCGACAAACCTTGGAATAGCCAGCTCGGCGGGCCAGGTCTCTCGCCAGGTCGAACTTGTATCCGACCTCTTCGGGGGCGTGGGCGTCAGAGTTGACCAGCATCGCTACCCCGGCTTCACGCGCGAGCTCGATAAATGGGGAGGCCGGGTAGATTTCTTCGGCTTCTTTGCGTAACCCGGCTGTATTAATCTCGAATGCGACATCCCGCTTCGCTAAGGATTCTATAGCGGGGTAGTAGTAGCGCCGAAGATCGCCCGGCGGTCGGTATCCGAATTTCTTTGCCAAGTCCGGGTGAGCAACAAAATCAAACAGCCCGCTTTCGATGCAGCGAACGTAGTGGTTCCAGTAGAGCTCCCAGATTTCCTCGATTGGAAACTCTCGGAATCGCGAGAGGTACTTCGGATTATCCACATCCCATCCGGGAGCGATGTAGTGAACGCTCCCGATCAAATAATCCCACTGAGCCTTCCCAGCGAGAGTTTCGATCCAGGATTCATACCCTTCCATGAAATCGCATTCGAGACCGAGGCGAACGGGGAAACCAGTGATTGATTGCACCTCCTCCACCATTTGGAGGTAGCGAGGTAAATCCTGGATCGACATGCGCCAGCCATCGAAATGTGTCGGCATGGGATTGTGATCGGCAAATCCGATCTCGGTGAGTCCAGCACTCTGCGCGGCTCTCACGTACTCGACCGGATCGCCTACTGCGTGGTGGCACAGGGTGGTATGGATATGGTAATCGGTGCGCACGTGGTTCATGCAAAGGTCATCTTTCGTCGACAAAAATTTTGGGTGGCGAGCACTAATCCTGATGCCGTGAGTGGAAGCCTACTGCCGATCTGAGTCCCACCATCCATCAGTGGACTACCAAATTTACCAATTTGTTTGGGATGGCGATGATCTTGCGAACTGATTTCCCGCGTGTCGCTTCCTGCACTTTCATCGAGGCAAGCGCCACTTGCTCGAGCTCCTCTTTTCCTAAATCCTTTCGAACAGTTACCTTGTCGCGCAATTTCCCGTTGATCTGGATCACGATCTGCACTTCTTCTTCACCGAGGAATTCATCGCGCCAGACCGGCCACGATTGTTCACAGGCCATGCCCTCAAATCCGGCAAAACTGGCGCTGAGACGCCACCAAAGCTCTTCCACGAGGTGCGGCGCAAAAGGACATAAAAGTATCAGTAGAGTGCGAAGCGCTTCCACAGGCCGGATTTCGGCGCTGGTGAACTCGTTGACAAAGATCATCATCTGCGCAATGGCGGTGTTAAATGAGAGCGACTCGAGATCTTCGGAGACTTTTTTGATCGTTGAGTGCACCACCTTCTGTTGTTTCGTGCTCAGCTGGACAGTTCCCAAACAAGAGGATAATTGCCATTGCCCTTCCTGATTCTCGTCTATCACCAGACGCCAGACTCTAGCCAGAAAGCGGTAAACGCCTTCGACACCGCTCATACTCCAAGGTTTCGTCGACTCGAGGGGACCCAGAAACATCTCGTAGAGCCGCAACGCATCCGCGCCATATTCTTCGACGATCTCATCGGGACTTACGACATTGCCGCGGCTTTTGGACATCTTCTGGTTGTCCTGGCCGAGGATCATCCCCTGATTCACCAGGCGATGGAACGGTTCAATGGTCGAGACGTAACCCAGATCGTAGAGCACTTTGTGCCAGAACCTCGCGTACAAGAGGTGAAGCACAGCGTGTTCGGTTCCGCCGACGTAGAGATCGACTCCTCCGCGCCGACGGTTTTTTGCTTCATTCCCGGACATCCAATAACGCTCCGCGTCTTCGTCTACAAACCGGTTCGCCTCGTTCGGCGAAATGAAACGCAGAAAGTACCAGCAGGATCCTGCCCATTGCGGCATGGTATTGAGTTCCCGAGTGGCTCCGTCGGAAAGCCTGATCCACGCTTTCGCCTTGGACAGCGGAGGTTCGATTGTTCCAGTTGGGCGATAGTCGTCGAGCGGAGGAGGAACGACCGGGAGATCCGATTCACAAAGCGCTTCATGCCGGCTGTTGCGCCAAACGATGGGAAACGGTTCACCCCAGTAACGTTGGCGCGAGAATAGCCAGTCTCGGAGTTTGTAGGTAGTAAAGCGTTTCCCGGAGCCCTGTTTCTCGAGCCAATCGATAATCTTAGATTTCGCTTCCGGGGTTGGTAGTCCGTCCAAAAAGCCGGAGTTCTTGGCGATACCCTCGCCGGTGAAATATGATTCTACCGCCACCGGAGGCTCGACAACGTAGCGAATTTCGAGTCCAAATTTTTTAGCGAATTCGAAATCGCGCTCATCGTGGCCGGGGACTGCCATAATGGCACCAGTTCCGTAACTCATAAGAACATAGTCGGCAATCCAGATTGGGATCTTTTCCTGATTAGCGGGATTGATAGCGAATCCTCCGGTGAAAACTCCGGTTTTCTCCTTTGCGAGGTCAGTGCGTTCGAGATCGGATTTTGTCGCCATCTTTGCCCTATATTCTTCGATGGCAGCCCGCTGTTCTGAAGTTGTAACCTGATCGACCAGGGGATGTTCCGGTGCCAGCACCATATATGTTGCCCCGAAAAGTGTGTCAGGGCGGGTCGTAAACACGGTGATCACATTGTTCAGATCACAGACGCTGAACATCGCCTGAGCACCTACGCTGCGGCCGATCCAATTTCGCTGGAGTATTTTTATCGACTCTGGCCAATCCAAAGGTTCGAGTTCGTCGAGTAATCGATCGGCATAGGCTGTAATGCGCAACATCCATTGGCGCATCGGTCGGCGCACCACCGGGAATCCGCCGACCTCACTCTTGCCATCGAGCACTTCTTCGTTTGCCAGGACGGTGCCCAGGTCGGCGCACCAGTTCACCGGAGCTTCCGTGACATAGGCCAGACGATGTCGATCCACAAAATCGCGACGCTCATCGTCGGATTCTTCCGGAAATTCCAGCCGTCTTCTGGAGATCAGGTCGTCGACCGGCCGGGCGGCTTTTTTTTGGGGATCGAACCACGAGTTATAAAGCTTTAAAAAGATCCACTGAGTCCATTTGTAGTAGCCGGGATCGGTGGTGGTCACTTCGCGTGCCCAATCGTAACTGAACCCGATTTTTTTGAGTTGGCTTTTGAAACGGGCGATGTTCCTTGCCGTGGCGACGGACGGATGGAGCCCGGTCTTAATGGCGAATTGTTCTGCCGGCAGCCCGAACGAGTCCCATCCCATTGGATGCAGGACGTTGAAGCCTTTCATCCATTTGTAACGAGCGATGATATCGGTCGCGGTATACCCTTCCAGATGGCCGACATGAAGTCCCTCGCCGCTGGGGTAAGGGAACATATCGAGAACGTAAAACTTTGGTTTCGGAGGATCGAATCCTGGTTCGTACGGATTTGGGGCATGGAAGGTCTGTCTTTCGAGCCAAAGTTGCTGCCATTTCGACTCGAAATCCGGAAAGGGAAACTGTTTTCGTCGCTCACTCATTGGTATTATTCACTGCAAATCCGGAATCTGGTTGCTTATCCCGAGGCCTCGCGGGGTGCTACGGGTGTGAACAACCTGGACGGAGGAGGCAACTTTGAGGTGGTCACTCTACGATGCAAACACTTTTAATCGCCACTTGGAACCGGCATAAGACTCGGGAAATCGGTCAAATGTTGGGTGCCGGATGGGATGTCCGCGATTTGGCGTCGCTTCCGCACGCTCCGAAACTTGAGGAGACCGGCGCAACATTCGAAGAAAACGCGACGTTCAAAGCGCTCACGGTTTCAAAAATGTTTACGGGATTGGTTCTTGCGGATGATTCCGGGCTTGAGGTGGATGCGCTGGACGGCGCCCCGGGAGTGCAGTCTGCTCGCTTTGCCGGACCAAACGCGAACGACGCCGAAAATCGCTTCCTGCTCATTCGTAAGCTGAGGAATTTTGGAGGAGATAAGTTCCCGGCGCGTTTTCGATGTGTGATGGTTCTGGCGAGCCAGAGTGAATTGCTTGGATCGTTTGCTGGGATTATTCGTGGAAACGTGGTCCTTGAAGAACGCGGCGAAAGCGGATTCGGGTACGATTCGGTTTTTGTTCCGCAGGGCTACGCGGAAACATTCGGGGAGCTGCAACCCGAGATTAAAAACAGCCTGAGCCATCGGGGTAGAGCGCTTGCAAAGGTTTTGGAATTTCTCCGGAGCTGAGTCGCACAGCTTGGAAGTCGTTCATGGTCGGGTTCCCCAATGAATGCAGCCCGAGATCGTTGGCAATTCTGGATCGATCGCGGTGGAACTTTCACCGACATCGTAGGCCGAGCGCCTGACGGAACCCTTCACACCAACAAATTGCTCTCCGAGCACCCCAGTCAATACTCGGACGCGGCAGTAGAAGCAATTCGGCGTATGCTCGTTCTGGCGCACGACGAACCGATTCCTTCAGATCGAATCGCCAGTGTCAAGATGGGCACAACGGTGGCCACGAATGCTCTGCTGGAACGCAAGGGTGTGCGCACGGCGCTATTGATAAACCGCGGATTTGCCGATCTGCTTCGAATTGGGACGCAGCAGCGCCCGCGGCTTTTTGATCTCCGGATCGTACTACCGGAGCAGATTTACGAGAAAGTGGTGGAGTTCGATGGAAGATTTTCCGTCGAAGGCGAAGAACTCGAACCTTTGGACCTGGATATCGTAGGCAAGTCCCTGGAGAGCTTACTGGCGGAAGGGATTCGCTCGATCGCAATCGTCTGCATTCATGGTTACCGATACCCCAAACATGAACGTTTGCTCGCCGATCTGGCGCGTAGTTTAGGCTTTGATCAGGTGTCGAGCAGTCACGAAGCTAGCCAGCTAATAAAGTTGACGAATAGGGGCGATACGACTGCCGTGGATGCGTACCTCTCCCCGGTCCTTGCCAAATACGTCCATGGCGTCCGCTCCGCGCTTCCCGGAGTGTGTCTGCTCTTCATGCAATCTAACGGAGGATTAACTGACGCGAATCGTTTCAAGGGAAAGGACGCAATTCTATCAGGTCCAGCTGGGGGAATTGTCGGAGCAGCGAAGGTTGGCATCCAAGCGGGTTTCAAGCGCATCATTGCCTTCGACATGGGCGGTACATCGACAGATGTCAGTCACTTCGCCGATGAGTTTGAGCGCCGGGTTGAGACCGAGATCGCCGGGGTTCGGATCTGCGCGCCGATGATGCATATTCACACTGTGGCCGCCGGGGGCGGTTCCATCTGCCGGTTCGATGGGTCTCGTTTACGGGTCGGTCCAGAAAGTGCCGGTGCGAACCCTGGGCCCGCCTGTTACAGGCGTGGCGGCCCGCTGACGGTGACCGATTGCAATGTGCTGCTAGGACGTTTGCCGCCCAATTTTTTCCCAAAAATATTTGGCCCAAGCGGTGATCTGCCGATCGATGTGGAGCTTGTCCGTCAAAGGTTCAAAGAACTCGCGGCAGCCGTCGGTGAGGTCTCTCCTGAACGCCTTGCGAGCGGTTTTCTCAGGATCGCTGTCGAAAATGTGGCCAACGCCATCAAGAAGATTTCTGTCGCCCGTGGTTACGATGTCAAGCGATACACGCTGGTAACCTTTGGGGGCGCCGCCGGGCAGCATGCCTGTGCGGTTGCCGATGCTCTTGGCATGGATCGCGTGTTTATTCATCGATTCGCAGGTGTGCTTTCCGCGTATGGAATGGGGCTGGCCGAACTCCGCGTACTGAAAGAGTGCTCTGTCGAAAAGCTTCTTACTCCATCCGGCAGGCAGGAAGCGCAACGGGTTCTGGCGGATCTGGAGGAAGAGGCGAAGGACGAGTTGCTGGCCCAGACTGGTGAAGTCGAGAAGATTATTCGAAAATTCAACCTCCGTTACGAGGGGACCGATACGCCTTTGGCCGTTGAGGCCGGGAGCTTGGAGGCAATGGAGAAGGCGTTTCTGGAGGCTCACTCAGCCCGGTTCGGCTTTCTCATGGATCCGAGGGGCCACCGTTTTGTCATCCACTCCGTTTCACTTGAGGCGATCGGCGCGAGCGATGTGCACCGAGAGAACGCGCAGGAATTGGAGAAAACCGATTGGCCTGAACCACTCACCTGGGTGGATGCCACGTTTGACGACCGGCGGTACTCGATTCCTGTTTTCCAGCGGGCGTCAATGGGGCCTGGTGTGCGGATCAATGGACCGGCAATCATTGTCGAGACAACCACTACGACAGTTCTTGAAGAGGGCTGGCGGGCGGAGATCACCAACAGCTTGAGTTTGCTCTTGAGCAGAGCCGTCCCGCGCCAGCAAAGAATTGCGATCGGCACGACGGTAGATCCGATGTCGTTAGAGCTTTTCAACAACATGTTCATGTCGGTCGCTGAGCAAATGGGCGCGGTCCTGCAAAACTCCGCTTACTCAATCAATATCAAGGAACGGCTTGATTTTTCGTGTGCCTTGTTCGACGCCGAGGGGAAACTCGTCGCCAATGCGCCACACGTGCCGGTCCATCTTGGATCAATGGGGGAGACTGTGCGGGCCATTATTCAGCGGCTGGGAACGGGTATTCAACCAGGGGACGTTTACGCGCTCAATGATCCGTTCTCGGGGGGGACGCATCTGCCGGACGTCACAGTGGTCACGCCGGTTTTTGGTCCGTCGTCGCGCCCCCTCTTCTGGGTGGCCAATCGTGGTCACCACGCGGATATCGGGGGGTTGACCCCGGGCTCAATGCCTCCAAAAAGCAGGAACATTGGAGAAGAGGGAGTCCTGATCACGGATTTTTTGCTGGTGGAGCGCGGCGTTTTCCGAGAAGCTGAATTCACTTCTTTGCTTGGCAATGGCCGCTATCCGGCTCGAAATCCAGCACAAAACCTGGGCGACATTCGCGCCCAGATCGCAGCTAACGAGAAAGGCGATCGCGAGTTGAACTCCATGATTGACCAATTCGGTCTTCAGGTCGTCACGGCGTACATGGGACACGTTCGAGCCAATGCTTCGGAACAGGTTCGCAGAGTAATTGATCGGTTAAAGCCCGGCAGGTTTGTCCAAAAAATGGATTTTGGAGGGGAGATTCATGTACGGATTGACGTCGACAAGAACGCGCGCACGGCAACGGTCGATTTTACAGGGACCTCTGCTGAAGATGCGGGTAATTTCAATGCGCCTTCTTCAATTGTTCACGCGGCGATCCTGTACGTATTTCGTACCCTGGTGAACGAGGATATTCCATTGAACCATGGGTGCCTGGAGGCGCTCAAAATAGTGATTCCGCCGGGCTCGATGCTCGCGCCGAGAGCGCCTGCGGCGGTAGTCGCCGGCAACGTGGAGACATCACAAGCCGTGACAAACGCGCTTTACGGAGCCTTGGGCCTGCTCGCGGCGGCGCAAGGAACCATGAATAATCTGACCTTCGGGAACAGCCGCTACCAGTACTATGAAACCATTTGCGGTGGAGCAGGAGCAGGGCCCGGCTTCGACGGCGCTTCCGCCATCCATACCCACATGACAAATTCCAGATTGACAGATCCAGAGATTCTGGAATTGCGATATCCGGTACTGATCGACGCTTTTCGGATCAGGCGCGGTTCAGGCGGCCGGGGGCGCTGGTCAGGAGGAGACGGAGTCGTTCGCCGAATCCGTTTTCGCGAGTCGATGATCGTGGCGGTTCTGGCAAATAACCGGGTTGTGGCGCCTTTTGGACTCGAAGGAGGCAATCCGGGCCTGGCTGGGAAGACTTACATTCAGCGAGCAGACGGTGGAATGGAAAATCTCGGAAGTTGTGGGCAACGAGAGGTTGGACCCGGCGACGTAATCGTCGTCGAAACTCCCGGCGGCGGCGGGTTTGGAGCACCGCGATGAAGATTTTATTTACCGCGGACCTGCATCTTTTGCGCGCTACGCAGGAACGGACGTTGTTGAAAATCCGGGAATGGATCACTCGGTATCGGCCGGACGCGTTCGTCGTAGCAGGCGACCTGTCGAGCGCGCAACAAGCAGCGGATACGTTGAAAAGTTTGCGCCGTTGCTTTCTGCACGGCCCGATTGCTGTTTGTCTTGGCAACCATGATTTCTGGATGCTCGGAGATTCTCGAAGTGAGCCCGACTCACTTTCGGGAATCGTCGATCGATACTGGCTTCCTGCCGCTGCGTCCCTCGATATCGTGCTCCTCGACGCGGGGAATCTGCACCTGCAAGGCATCACAATCGTGGGAGGCTACGGCCACTATGACCTCGGGTTTGCCGTCCCTGGTCTCGCCTACGACGGAATCCTGGTGACCGAGGAGGATTACGCTCGTGGCAGCCCCTCGGCAAGCAGCGCTCTGCGCTGGCGCGATTTCCAGTTTATGCCGTGCGAACACCCGCTCAAGGAAGTCGCACGTGAACAGGTCGAAGGTCTTCGACAGCGCATGGCGGCCGCCGCAGATTGTCGAACTCTGGTGGTCTTGCATACCCCCCCTTTTGAAGAACTCCTTGGTGTGCCACCTCTAAGTCTTGCGCAAGCAGGCTCGGGACCTTCGGCTTACGCCTTCTTTCGCGCTTATCTCGGGAACCGATCTATGGGGGTCCTTTTGCGGGAGGCGCAAGCCAATCTAGTCGCCGTTGTTTGTGGTCACACTCACCGCCGCGCCGGTCCGCTGAACTTGGGTCGGACGATCGGGATCAACATAGGCTCAGATTACGGAGCGCCGAAGGGAGCTCTTTTCTTGTCGGATTCGAATCGGTTTGAACGTCTACTGGATTGAAACAGGGGGTAGGAGAAGGGAGTCAGGAGTTTTTGAAAAGGGCAATGAACTCCAGACTCCTGACTCCTGCATCGGGGCCAGCGTCGAAAACGCTAGTTGCGATTGGGCCGAAACTCTCTTTGGTTACTGATGATTGAACTTGAACCTCGTTGACGAACTTGTTGGAAACAGCCATCTTCCCGATTCCGCGTCGGCTTGTATGGAGCACATACGCAATATTGCAATTATAGCTCATGTGGACCACGGGAAGACGACGCTTGTTGACCAGTTGCTGCGTCATTCGGGCACCTTCAGAGCCAACCAAAAAGTCGAGGAGCGCGTGATGGACTCGATGGACCTTGAGAAAGAAAAGGGAATCACGATCAAAGCGAAAAATGCTGCATTCAAGTACAAGCAGTATCACATCAACATTGTGGATACGCCAGGTCACGCCGATTTCGGCGGGGAAGTGGAGCGAATCATGAAGATGGTGGATGGCGTGCTGCTGGTCGTCGATTCGCATGACGGCCCCCAGGCGCAGACGAAGTTTGTGCTGCGCAAGGCTTTGGAGAACAAGGCGCGCCCGATTGTTGTTATCAATAAGATCGATAGGGAGAATGCTCGACCCCACAAAGTGCTGGATATGGTTTTTGACCTATTCGTCGAACTCGACGCCACGGATGAGCAATTGGATTTCCCGGTCATCTACACGAGTGCGAAGGGGGGATATGCGATGCGGGAGATCCACGAGCCGAATGCTTCCATGGAACCGTTATTCGAAGCGATCGTGAAGCATATCCCACCTCCGCCAAAGGCGCCGGAAGCCTTTTTTCAGATGCTGGTGTCCAATCTCGATTATTCGGATTACCTGGGCAGACTGGCGTTTGGTCGCATCGTCAGCGGACGCGTGAAAGTCGGTGATTCGCTCGTTTGCATCCATAAAGATGGCCGGCGCGAGCGCGATACTGTTACCGCATTATTCGGCCATCAGGGGCTGGACCGAATCGAGCTTAAGCATGCCGGTCCCGGCGACATTATCGGTCTTGCCGGTTTTGAGGAGATCTCCATTGGAGAAACGTTAACGGATCTGGAAGAGAGGCCAGCTCTGGAGTTCGTTGATATCGATCCCCCAACGATAAAGATGAATTTCCTCGTAAACGATTCACCGTTGGCGGGGCGCGAAGGCAAGCTGTTGACCGCCCGGCATATTAAGGAACGTTTGGTTCGCGAATGCCGCACGAACGTTTCGCTGCAATTTGTCGAGACAGATACGGCCGGAACATTTACGGTCAGCGCTCGGGGCGAAATGCAAATTGCGATTCTCGTCGAACAGATGCGCCGCGAAGGATTCGAACTGCTTGTGTCCAGGCCCGAAGTCATCTTCCGCAAGGACAACCAAGGAAATGTGCTGGAGCCGTTCGAAACGCTTTATGTCGATGTACCGAACGAAAACCTCGGAGATATCCTGCAATCGCTCGCCGGTCGTAGGTCTGAGATCGTCGGCATGGACCATCAAACCAGCACCGTATTGATCGAGGCGATTATTCCCACTCGTGGGCTGATCGGTTTTGAGAGCGATTTGGTTAACCTGACGAGAGGTCTCGGTTCGATGAGTCATCTATTTAAGGAATATGGACCCTTGAAGGGCGAAATTTCGAATCGGGATAATGGTGTTCTGGTTGCTATGGAAAGTGGAATTTCGACCTCGTACGCCTTGAATAACGTCCAGGAACGCGGCAAGCTCTTCATTGGTCCGCAGGAAGAGGTTTACGAAGGGATGATTGTCGGGGAAAACTCGCGTCCGGACGACCTCACTGTGAACGCCTGCAAAACGAAGCACCTCACTAACATGCGGAGCCAGGGCGATGGAAAGGGCGTGCAATTGACGTCTCCTTTGCGGATGACTCTGGAGCGTGTACTGGAATATATCGGACCGGACGAGTACGTAGAGGCGACGCCGAAAACGCTCCGATTGCGCAAGAAGATCCTCGATTCGAACGCTCGAAAGCGGGCCTCCAGCAAAGTAAGTTGACAAACCCGTTTACTTGCAGTTAGCTTTGCCGATCGCTTGTTGATGCGCCAATCAGCGGTTCTCTCTTGGAATTCTTCTGTCTTGCTCATCGCTCTCAAGTGCGTCGCTAGTTTAAAACATTTTTTCTGAATTGATCTGGTTTTCACCCGGAGTATGGCGGGTCATAGTAAATGGTCGAAAGTCAAGCGCTTTAAAGGCGTATTGGATGCGAAGCGTGGGAAGATATTCAGTAGGTTTTCGAAGGAAATTATGGTTGCAGCCCGAATGGGAGGCGGCGACCTTGCAGTTAATCCTCGTCTCCGGACTGCTGTGCTTGCTGCCCGTGCCCAAAACATGCCGCACGACACAATTGAACGGGCGCTTAAGAAAGGGACAGGCGAGATTGCGGGAGGTATTGTCGAAGAATTGATGTACGAAGGGTACGGTCCCGGAGGAGTCGCGATCATTGTGGAGGCTGCGACTGACAACAAGAACCGAACAGCGGCCGATATACGAAGTATATTTGCCAAGAGTCACGGGAATCTGGCGGCATCCGGGGCTGTTTCCTACATGTTCCGGCGGAAGGGGCAGATCACGGTCGAAAGGGGAGAAGTTGACGAAGATCGATTAATGGAAATCGCTCTGGAGGCGAGGGCGGAAGATTTTATTACCGATGATGATTTGTACGTGATTACTACACCTCACGACCGTCTGTACCAAGTCGGAGAGGCCATAAAAAACGCCGGCATCCCTCTTGAATCTCAAAAGTTAACCTTTGTACCGAACACGACGGTTGCAATCGTCAATCAAGAGTTAGCTTCGCAAGTACTCAGATTATGCGACGCGCTCGAGGATAGTGATGACGTCCAAAGTGTTCACAGCAATCTCGATATCTCCGACGAGTTACTAGCAAGCCTTACAACCTAACTGTGCGGTCGCATATTTTTTTAAAATGGAAGTTATGGCAGAAGCAAACGAACAACCTGCTTTGCTAAATCAAGACGTGGACGAGATAAAAAAGCCTCGGCGATCGAAGACTGCTGCGCGTCCGCGAAGGACAACAGCAGGCAAAACGGGTGCGAGAAAAGTCAAAAAATCGACAAAAGAGGATGAACAGACGGGGTCCGATACGAATAACCATCTAACATTTTCGGAGACTCAAGAGGGCACTCCTTCTTCGGATGTTGCGAATGCGCGTGAAATTGCGCCAACGCATCCCCACGAATTTGTGGAACCGGCAGAGCAGTCGAACGATCCAAGAGGCGCCGAAATGAGCCAACCGGTCGAAGATCCGCTGCCGATGACCCCGGTTACCTCTCGTTTTCACGAGACGCCTCCAGTAGTCGAGGCTCCCAGGTACGACCCGGTCTTTGGAGAGGGGTTGATTGAGGTCTCTGGGAAAGGGTTTGGATTCCTCCGCGACCCGAAACGGAATTATGTCCAGTCGCCGCAAGATATTTTTGTCACGCCGGAAGTCGTTCGAAAGCATGCGTTGCGTGATGGTTTGTGGATTAAGGGTGAGGTCCGACGAGGCAGTCGCGGCCCGCAGTTGTTTAAACTTCTTCTGATTAATGGCGAGGACCCCGAAAAATACCGAAACCTCCCGGTCTTTGAAGAGCTAACTTCGATCAATCCGCTTGAAAGAATCCGGCTGGAAACAGTTTCGGATCGGTACACGACGCGCGTGATGGATTTGATGACGCCGATAGGCAAGGGGCAACGAGGACTGATCGTAGCACCGCCGCGAACCGGTAAGACGACATTGTTACAGCATATTGCGGATGCGGTTGTTCGAAATCACAATGAAGTCAAGCTCATCATTTTGTTGGTTGATGAGCGCCCAGAGGAAGTCACTGAAATTCGGCGAACCGTTCCGAAGGCCGATATCATGGCGAGCTCCAACGACAGCGATATCAAGAGTCACACGCGAATTGCTCAACTCGCGATCGAAAGGGCGAAACGCCTGGTCGAGGCCGGAAAGGACGTCTTCGTGCTGATGGATTCTTTGACGCGCGTCGGACGCGCTTTCAATAACGCAATCGCAGGAAGTGGGCGTACCATGAGCGGCGGCATGGATTCCCGCGCCATGGAGATACCTCGCAAGCTCTTTGCTGCTGCGCGGAATACGGAAGAAGCCGGCTCGCTGACGATCATGGCTACAGCGCTGATTGAAACCGGATCCAAGATGGATGAGCTCATATTCCAGGAGTTCAAAGGTACCGGTAACATGGAAATGGTTTTGGACCGACAGATCAGCGACCAGCGAATCTATCCGGCGATCGACATATTCAAGTCCGGCACTCGGCGGGAAGAACTATTGATCCCGGCAAACGATCTGGAGAAGATCAACACAATCAGGCGGGGATTGGCTGGGCATCGACCGCCTGAAGCGATCGAGAGACTCTTATCCTTTCTCAAAAAGTTTCCGACAAACGCGCAGATGTTGCGGGAGATCCCGGGGTAGAGTGCGAACTTGAGCTGCACTCTGCCAGGAGCTTTGTCCTTAGCTTGTTGGGCGGGGCGTCATGATGCTTCCTTGAGAGGTACGTAAATGGAAAGCGCTCCAGAAAATCCTCGTGCTGGCAGTGGGACGGATTACATCGATGTGCAGGTATTGCCTCCTGCAGGCAAAACGAAGCGGGTAGACGATCTCGACCCGTTGATCAAACTGGTCAGTCGATTATTGGACACGGTGTTCCTGATACCAGGTACCCGCATCCGTTTCGGGCTTGAACCGATCATAGGACTGATTCCTGTCTTAGGGGATCAAGTGACTTCTTTGGTGTCTGCAGCACTCTTATATCGAAGCGTCCAGCACCGATTACCGAAGATCGCGTTAGTCCGAATGGCGCTGAATATTTTCATCAACGCGGTTATCGGAATGGTCCCGGTCATTGGAGATATCTTCGTTCTCTGGTACAAGCCGAACATTCGAAACTACACAATCCTGCAAAGATATGCCGGACAGGCAAGCGCACCGACCGGAGGCGACTGGCTGTTTGTATCGGTTCTAATCGGTTCGACATTCTTTCTGATCGTGGTTGTAACTCTCGTTATAGTTTATGCGACCCTTAGCCAATTCCGGTGGTGGTAAGTTCGAGGGAATCCCTGGAAGATAGGTCTTTAAAGAATCGGACCGTTTGGTAGAGTCATTGCCGATTCAGGTGTTGTCAGGATAGGCGCGCGTGGCGTTGGAGCGCTGCTGTAAAGGTTGACAGCGGACCGTAGCTGCTGACCCGGGCGCGACTATCCTCGGTTGCCGTTGCTCTCGATCGGGCTCGTCACGCAATTTTGATTTTATGAATACAGTCTACCTTGTCGCAAATGGCGATCTCCGCCTCTCGGCTAACCAAAAATGCGAGCCTGCGCAGGCCGCGATGGAAAAAGCTTTGGTCGAAGCGATTCAACGCGAAGGTTTCAACGTTAAACGAGCCCATTCATTCGATGAAACTAAAGGACACGGCTTTATCGACAGCCAAAAAATGGGCCTCGAAGTTTTCAGGTCGGTCCCGCAGGATGCCCCGCTGGTAGTAGCCGAAGCCGTGTGGCAATACAGTCAACATTTGCTCGGCGGTTTGATTTCCCATAATGGCCCTATTTTGACCGTGGCGAACTGGAGCGGGACATGGCCCGGTCTCGTCGGCTTACTAAACTTGAACGGGTGCCTGACCAAAGCCAATGTGAGGTACAGCACCCTTTGGAGCGAGGACTTTAAAGACATTTTTTTTGTAAAGAAGCTGCGGGATTGGCTGAACAACGGCAAGGTCAAACATGACACTGCGCACGTGCTAAAATTCAAGGATGTTAAGGTGCCGAGTTCCTCTCGCAAAGCGGGCGAAAGAATAGCGCGCCGATTTCTTTCCGGAAAAGCGATCATGGGAGTCTTCGACGAAGGTTGTATGGGGATGTACAACGCGATTATTCCCGACGAGCTGCTGCATCCGACTGGGATCTATAAAGAGAGATTGAGTCAGTCGACCTTGTACGCCAAAATGCTCACAGTATCAGATGAAGAAGCCCAGAGAATATACGATTGGCTTCTTTCTCGTGGGGTGAAATTCCATCTCGGACCGAGCGACGAAACCGATTTGACCGAGAATCAAGTACTTCAACAGTGCAAAATGTATATCGCTGCCGTCCGGATCGCGCATGAGTTTGGGTGTGCGGCGATCGGAATCCAATATCAACAAGGGCTGAAGGATCTCGTACCGGCCTCCGATCTAATCGAGGGCTTGCTGAATAACGTCGATCGGCCGCCGGTTCATCACGAGCTCAACCAGCAAGAACTATTTCGCGGAGAAGCGCTGCCGCATTTTAACGAAGTGGATGAATGTGCTGGTCTTGACGGGTTAGTTACTAACCGCGTATGGCTGGAATTAGGCTATTCGCCGGAAACGACGTTGCATGATTTGAGATGGGGCCGCCACTTCAAAAACTCCGACATTGACGCATACGTCTGGGTTTTCCTAATCAGCGGTGGTGCTCCTCCGGCGCACTTTCTTGGCGGTTACAGAGGGACTTCCAGCGAACGCCAACCTCCGATGTATTTTCGTCTGGGAGGAGGCACCTGCAAGGGCGTCAGCAAACCGGGATGGATTGTCTGGAGCCGCGTGTACGTTGCAGGCGGTGCGTTGCACTTTGACACCGGATTAGCAGAAGTTGTGCGATTGCCGGAGGAAGAAACAGACGACCGATGGCAGCAAACAACGCCGCAGTGGCCTATCATGCACGCGGTACTGCAAGGAATCACTCGCGACCAGATGATGGGTCGACACAAATCCAATCATATCCAGGTGGCGTACGCCCCGGACCGCGCTGGTGCTCAAGCGGCAATGTTTACCAAGGCTGCCGCTATGTATGAACTTGGTCTGAAGGTTCACTTCTGCGGCAACCTCTAATTCGACTGCTGACCCGTATGCCACAAAAAGGCGCCGTTCTGGTTCGTTCGCAGCTCATCGAACTCTCTCGCGAGTTTGGCCAAGCTCGTTGGGCTATTTTGGGCGAAGGAAATACTTCCGGGCGGGTCGACGAGAAAGTCTTCGCCGTCAAATCAAGCGGAAGCAGTCTCGGCACTCTGACCGAGATCGAGTTAACAGAATGCTATTTCGGAAAGTTGATACCCCTCTTGGACCGAAAAAGCGTTCCAGAAGAGGAAGTTGAAAATGTTCTACTCGCCTCCAGGGTGCTGCCTACGACCTTGAAGCCGTCTGTCGAAACCTTTTTCCACGCTTATTTACTGACAATTCCCGGGGTTAATTATGTCGGTCATACGCATCCTGTCCCGGTCAATCAGATCCTGTGTTCCAATCTCGGAGCTTCGTTTGCAGAAGAAAGGCGCTTCCCGGATGAAGTCGTTTGTTGTGGACCGGTGTCGCTGTTGATTCCGTACGAAGATCCTGGATTGGCGCTAGCAGTACGAATCCGGCGGGATATGCAGAGCTTTGAACGAGCGCACGGGAGAAATCCGAAAGTAATCCTGCTTGGGAATCATGGCGTCATCACAATCGGACAAACAACAGAAGCGGTTCGTGTTGCGATGGCGATGACCGTAAAGGCTGCGGAGATATTCGTCGGAGCTCACGCCTTGGGCGGCAATATCTCGATGCCTCAATCCGAAGTGAACCGGATTGAGAATCGTCTCGACGAGGAGTACCGCCGTAAAATGCTAAGGGTATAACCTGCACAGCTCGATAAGTAGAGATTTTGTGAGCGAGGCGCGATGCTTACTTCGCTCCTATTCAGGAATACCTTAGCCAAAGGGCAACAACCAATCATCGGCTCCGCACGCTCAAATAGATCTGTTCGAGTTTTTCGATCTGGGTTGTGAGATCGAATTTTTCCTTGATCGTCTGAGCCGCACGTTTGCCCAGGCAATCTCGAAGAGGATCGTCTGCGGCGAGACGGAGAAGCCAGTCTTCTACACCTGCGAGATCTGATTCTGGTATCAGGATTCCGCACTCCAGATGGGTGACGGCCTCCGGAATACCCCCATGACGGGTGGCGATGCACGGGAGTCCCGTGGACATAGCTTCCAGCAGGCTGTTAGGAATGCCTTCCCGATTGCCATCTGGAGTCTCTTCGCTGGGATGCAGAAACAGGTGGCTGCTCCGGTAAAGAGTCAGCAGACTGTATTGATCCATGAATCCCGTGAACTGGATTCTGCTGCCTAACTGGAGTTCTTTCGCCAACTTTTCCAGCGCACCGCGCAACGGTCCATCGCCGGCAATCGTCAGATTTGCATTTGGATACCGCTTCAAGAATCCGGCAAAGGCTCGGAGCGTTAATTCAATCCCTTTTTTCTTAACCAGCCGGCAGGCTTGAAGTAATCGCCAAGCTCCATTTGCGGGTCGCTGACGAGCAAAATACTGAAAGGTATCCAACGGAATTCCAGTTCGCTGAATTCGGACCTTGTCCGGCGAACATCCAAGAGCAAAGAGTGCTGAGGCCAGAGATTCCGACCGTGCCAGCACGAGAGCACAGGAAGCGAAAACATCCTGGATTAACCGCTTGGAGACCGGGGAATCGGCATTCACCTGAACGTCCGCGCCATGGAATGATACAAGCGCGGGGACCGGGCACTTGCGCAGAAGCGGTAACCAGAACAGGCCATTGTTCCCAAAATAGATATGTAAAAGTCGACAGCGATACGCGGCCAATAGGGCTCCCATTGAGCTGATTTCATCCGAATAAGCCTGCTGCGGGATTTTTCTAATTTGGACATTCCAGATCCGGCGCAGCCACCGAAGAGAAGAACGGCGGACAAACCGGACCGGCTCAAACGGAAACTGCTCCGCATTTTCCCGTTTAAAGGTCAGAACGACGGGCGCGACCTTTGTGAGCCCCGCTATCTGCCGATAGACGTGAAGCATTTCCGGTTTCAGAAACGTGGGACAAAAAACCGCGATAGCGGGTTGATCTGTCGCTAGCTTCCCTGGCTCCTCTTTTGCCTCTTTCCTCAGTGACGTGGTCTAAGATCAAAATGCGATGGAGAACAATCGGAGAGCATAGGGCCTCTCCTTGGGGTCTTGAGGATTCGCAACAACAACTTGCTCCCCACTGCCATATTGCCGCGGTGCAAACGGACTGATGAGCTGCAACTTGTTCGGAGCCGCCACAAACTTTTTGAACCAGGAGGAATTCGAATTCTGTTCCACAGGCGGGCGTGGCGGACCAGGCTGAGGAGCAACGCGTGGACTGGTTGTAAACTCTTGCGCCAGAGCGACACCGGCGGTCATTGCGAGACTGGCAAAAATTGTAATCAGAAATGTTCTCATAAGCTCCTCTATTCACAGCATTGATGTTTATAGTATTGATGCTGCGACAATCTTATTAGACCAGGCCGAAATGTCATTCGTTCATAATGCAGTACCGCTCACTTTCACCGCACACCGTTTCAGACCACGGTTCAGTCTGCGGTTCCTTCTAAATACTCTATACGGTTCTCCTGCAGGGAAGTTACACTGAGGGCAATTCCCTCGGGAAAACGTGCGCTCAGTCAGCTCCCGCAGGTGCAGAGCGGCGCCAGAGGGGTACATGGTACCCCCGTTGCAATAGCTCCGAGACGGTCAACGACTCGATTCTCGGCGTTTCCGAGGATTTGCGGTCCGGACCGAAGTAGTACTCGAATTTCGCCTCCTGGTCAGGGTCGTCGCGGTCTAGCGCCCCAGTCCCCCTCTGCGCCAGTCGGCCATCCTCGATATAATAAAAGTCGAGATCACTGATCATGTTGGATTGGTCCCGATCTTTGTTGTTCAGCTCCAGACTGTAGGCCTGAGCCATCCCGTATTTGCCGATGTCTGGAAGGTAGCCCACGTAAATGCCATCGAAGTCGATCAACACATCTGAGTCCCGGGGAGTGATTCGGGTGTAACCGCCGGCGCTGGGGGCGTATCCGGCCCAGAGCCATGTGTCAGGTCCGGAGTTGCGATACCAGGTTCCTACGAAGATGTCGTTCTTTCCGTTGCCCTCCATGTTAATCTCGACCTTTTTAATCACCAGCAGTCTTCCGACATTCGCGATGCGATCCGGTACATTCATTGAGAGGTAGTCCGCAATCGGGTCGGTGATCGCCGGTTCTCCCAGCCCTGGGACACATGTGAGCAACAGCGCACAGAGGAAGGCAATAGGTCCTTGTGACGGATAAAAATATTGAGCGAAAATAGGAGGGTTATGATGCATTTCCAACCCATGCGCAACGGTCTTCCGGCAGGATCTGTCTTATTGAAAACGCGCGAAAGTTCTGCAGAGGAGTAAACTCGAGTAATGGATTTCTCGCAACCAAATCAGCAGTTCCGGCAACTGGCCTTCGATTTCGCGTGCAATTCTACCGATGGCCTCTCTCTCTGGCGGGAGCAACGGCGCGCCAGCATTCGACGCTTAGGAATCGAGCTAGGATGCCCTCTTGGCGAGCAGTGTGAAATCGAGCTTCAATCCGGCGTCATTCTTCGAGGCAAGCTGGTTCTGGAAGGCGAAGACCTTTTCCCGTCTGCCGAACGTGACTCTGCCCTGCTGCGGCTCGGGGACCACATTTTTTCCGTCGGAGAGATTGACTCCTGCCGGCGTATCCAATAACTGATCCGGCTTGGCTCTGCGACGGATCGTCCATTTTTCGACCTTCTCGAAAAAAGTGGAAAACAGCGCGCACAGATTCGGAAAATGAGCAACTATCTTCAGGTCGGTTTCAATTGAGCCGAACTCGCGCGCGTGTTCCTATCACCCCATAACAGCAATTCAACACTACCTGGCTAATCCGATGGCTTACTTGGAACTTATTCAAATCGAGAAACATTACGACTCCTTCCATGCGTTGAAGAGCATTGACCTGCAGGTTGAGAAGGAGCAATTCGTTGTCTTTGTAGGACCATCGGGCTGCGGAAAAAGTACGCTCCTTCGGTCCATTTCCGGCCTCGAAACGGTGACAAGCGGGAGAATCGTGCTGGATGGCCGGGATATCACAAGCATGCATCCTTCGAAACGGAACGTTGCGATGGTTTTCCAGAACTACGCTCTCTTCCCGCACCTGAATGTTTTTGACAATATTGCGTTTGGGCTGCAGTTGCAGGGACTCGCGAAGGCAGATATCCGTAGACGTGTCGAGCGCGCAGCGACTCTCCTGCACTTGGAAACGATGCTCGATCGCAAGCCAAAACAGCTTTCCGGGGGTCAGCGTCAACGCGTTGCGATCGGTCGTTGTATCGTGAAGCAGCCGAAGCTGTTTCTTTTCGATGAACCTTTATCAAATCTGGATGCAAAGTTGCGGGTGCGGATGCGAGTCGAATTGCTCAATATCCACTATGAAACACGGAACACCGCGGTTTATGTGACACACGATCAGGTTGAAGCGATGACGATGGCCGATAAAATCGTGGTGTTGCAGGATGGCCGCATCGAACAGGTCGGGTCCCCCTTGGACCTGTACGAACGTCCGGTCAACAAATTTGTTGCCGGCTTCATTGGGTCGCCTCAGATGAATTTCCTTGAGGGGCGCGGCAGCCGTGCGAACGGAGGTGGAATTTCATTCGTCGCCGATGGTCTCGGAATGCTGAAATTGCCTTTGTTCGCAGAAGGGCTGAAAACTGATCAAGCACTCACGGTCGGCATCAGACCTGAGCATCTCGAGCTGGAACCCCGGTCACAGGCCAGCCAAGTTAAGGCCGTCGTTAACATCGTGGAAAATCTTGGTGGCGAAACCTATCTCCATGCCGAGGTTGCGCCGGAAATACCGCTTATCATGGTCAAACTACATGCCTCGCACGGCCCTAGCCGTGGAGAGCGCGTTGTGCTCCACTTTCCTGCCGATAAAATTTATCTATTTGATGCTGAGGGCGCCGCGATTCCTGCTAAATTGTTGAATTGAAAGTCCATAGGAAGGTAACCCAATCCAACAACTCCCATGAGTGCTACTACAGACAAGTTGCCGAAGACAATGCCCGCAGTGATGGCGCACGGGCCTAACGATTACCGGCTGGAAGAGCGATCGGTCCCACGGCCCGGGGCGGGAGAAGTATTGATCAAGGTGCGGTCCGCAGGAGTCTGTGCCAGCGATATAAAGTGCTATACGGGCGCCGCTCTGTTCTGGGGCGATGAACACCGGGTGGGCTATTGCCAGGCGCCCGTCACACCGGGTCACGAATTCGTGGGTGAAGTGGTCGGACTGGGCGACGGTGCTGGAGAAAAGTATGGACTCCAGATCGGGGATAACGCGATCAGTGAACAAATTGTCCCTTGTTGGGATTGCCGATATTGCAAGTCCGGAGCCTATTGGATGTGCAGCGTACATGACATTTATGGATTTCGTCAGCGGACGTTCGGGTCCTGGGCCGATTACATGCTTTTTCCTGCCGGTGCCCTGAACTACAAAGTCCCGAAGTCCATTCCGTTACATCACGCCGTTTTCATTGAGCCCCTTGCCTGCTCGATCCATGCGGTGGAACGGGGCAACATAAAATTTCAGGATACAGTCGTGATTGCTGGTTGTGGTCCTCTGGGATTGGGAATGGTCGCTGCTGCCAAGATGAACGGTGCCGCACGGGTCATCGCCCTTGATTTGAGCGATGAACGGCTCGTGGTCGCGAAGCGCACGGGTGCCCACCTCGGGATCAATCCTAGAAAGGAAGACGCCATTAAAAAGGTCCTTGAATTGACCGACGGTTACGGATGTGACGTGTATATAGAAGCCACCGGACATCCCATGGCTGTCGAGCAAGGCCTGTTAATGATTCGCAAACTTGGCACCTTTGTTGAGTTCAGTGTCATGCGCGAAAAGGTAACAGTCGACTGGACGATTATCGGTGACACAAAAGAATTAAACGTCCATGGGTCCCACTTGGGTCCGCGATGTTATCCGGTGGCCATCCGAATGATTGAACAGGGTCTTTTGCCGATGGAGGAGATTGTCACTCACCGTCTTCCATTAGCCGAATTCCAGAAAGGAATTGATCTTGTAATCTCCGGTCTGACTTCAGTGAAGGTGACCCTCGAGCCTTAGCCCGGCGAATGCCTGGGCGACATAGGCGGACGCGAGTTTGCTGATCACAAAACTCCGAAGGGCTTGAGGCAAGTTTATTAGGCGAAGCTATTCTGCAGATTGAATCTTCGGATCATCCGGGTTTTCAAAGTTAATGGTAAAAAATTTGCTCCTGAATTCGCCTGACCTTGTTTTTAGCGCTTGTCGAACCCGGATCTTTGTCTCGGACACCCAATCGGGGTCAACAACCACGCGACCTTCTTCCGCGTAGGAAGGGAGTGGAAAAATATTCTCGGATCGAATCTCACGCACTGTTCCGCCGCGCAGAATAAAGAAGTAGAGGTGACCCGCTCTTCGACGATTTAGCTCGTCCAAGGCGACAACCGTTCCGTTTTTGTTCCAAAACACTCCGTACGCCTTGGCATATCGGATATTTGAGCTAATGGCATCCGGGTAGTAGCTGTTAACTGTGAGCACGGTCCTTCCATTAGATACATTGACAAGCTCGTAATGGATAGGATTAGTCGTTATAAGCGTCCATTCGTATTTTCCGTCTGGGCTTTGCGGATTTCCTCTCGCCCGATATGGATCGCCTGCCATTGGCGGGTTCTGCGCTGCCGCGCCAACCGTCAGCACACCTAGCATCCAAATTGTTACTGGAACGAGGTTCATCAGAAATTTCGGATTCTTCATTTTAAATGCCTCCATTTTTCCAGCCGGATCCCCTGTGCACGACATAGATCTGCCCGTACTCATTGCTTCCAACCCGACTCTGAAAATTTCGTTCGACCTGTCCCGACGAGCGGTCTCCGGCTAAATTGTAAACATCCACTCGCCCAACTCCGTTTGCACCGTAGTCCATTTGGCCGGCATCAGCATTTGCCCATACTCCGGTCGCGCCAGTGTCATTCGCTTCCGCGTACATGTCCAACGCCGGAATGTAGATCAGAGAGCCTCGTGGGATTCGCGTGAAGTCCACCGCGACCGTCGTGCCTTCAATTGCAAGAGGATCACCGTTTGCTGACGTAGCTTCCGTCCAATTCGGTGACGCGGCCGTTGGATATGCCCAATCGGCGTCCTTGTTGGAATAGGCAGTTAGTCTGGCATCATACTCAGCCCATTGCGCAAATTGGTCCGGAGTCGGGTCAGCCAAACCGAAGCGTTGTCGAAAGGCTTGCTGGTTTTGGGCGGCGTCGCCGCCCAGCACGCTCAGGTCGTTGCTGCCCACGGAAGAAGCGTCTCTATCATTTTTTGGCACGATTGCTCCGGCTTCTGCTTCGCCTGCGATCCGTCTTGCTTGAGCCAGGTCGACCTGCGCCGGTTCAGAAGATCCTGACGAGACCCCAGACTCGGCGCTTTCCTGGTCATCACATCCAAACAGAAAGAGAGCCATCGCCAAAATTAAGATCCGGATATTCCGCAGCTCTCGGAGCTTGAGGGATCGATATTGAGCCACGTGATCTGAGACTGAAATCTTTGACCATCTTTGTCGGATGGCGCATGGAGGATAAAGGCGTAAGAGCCGTTGCTCCCGGAGAATTGCTTGGACCAGCCGGCAACCGAATAGTTCTTGGTGCGCGCACCGCCGTATCTGGCATCCGCGCTGTAGATCAAACCGTCCGATCCGACGATTCCCGCATGTCCGAGATAGATCGGACCATAGATAGAAGATTGCGTTGGACTAACAATGATTGAACCAGGAGGAGCGGTCCTTGGATCGACGGCTACCGTCGGACCCATTCGGAGAACGCGAAGGATTTCGCGCGTGGAATTTGAGCCCAATCGGAAGCCCGATAGGGGGTAAATTACACGGTCGATCTCTCGTCCAACAGCGCTGACGTCAGGGTCCGGACTTGAGGCACGCTGAGGTGTTCGACTTTTCTTGGCCAGGTTTCGCTTGCGCAAAAGTATTTCGATTCCGTGTTGCACCGGTATTTCCACTGAACGTGCGGAATCAGCGCGGAACGGGAAAAGAGAGGTGTCAGCATCGGCGATCACGGGGAGCGTTCCAGGTCGCTGTCGGACTAAAACGATTCCGGCGAGTTCTTTTCGTTGCAGGAGAAACAAATAATAGTCGAACTTGCTGCTCGAAACAGCGCCGCAGTATTCGACACTTGCGCCGGGATCAGCGTGTTGGACGAAGGCACGCACTGCGGGGGGCGCCTCGGCAGGTTGCGCGATCACGGGCGAACAAACAAGAAATCTCCAAAGCAGGAGACCACCAACAGCCCAATGGAAATACATAACATAATGTATAAATAGTTATTTTAAAGTAGCAACACAAATGTTTACAGTTATTATATCGTCGTTCGAAGCTGTCGAAGTTGCGGTTTGCAATCCGGAATTCGCCAGCCTCTCGCAAAGTACCGACAGGCCATCGGGAGCAGCGATCTCAATGGACGCTGGTTCTATTTCGCTTTGTCAAGCCGTGACTACTTGATTGCGCCCATGGTGAGGCCGCGAACCAGTTGGCGGGAGACGATGATGCTGAAGATGATCACCGGTAATGCGACTAGTGTACCTGTCGCCATGATTTGTCCCCAGGGCAGTTCGTAGCCGCTCAGAAAGCTCGTCGCGACAACTGGGGCGGTCTTCGCGTTGGTCCGAGTGAGCACCAGCGCGTAAAGCAGTTCATTCCAGGAAAAAATAAAGCTGAAAATGGCCGATACCGCTATTCCCGGAGCAGCCAACGGCAAAGCAATCCGCCAAAAAATCGCGAAAGAGTTGTATCCCTCCAGGGTAGCAGCCTCATCGAGTTCCTTGGGAATATTCCGGAACTGATCGGCACAGATCCAGACCACGATGGGCACATTGAACGTAAGGTAAATCAGGATCAGGACTAGTTGCGTGTCGAGCAGGTGAAACTGGCGAGCGATCAGGAAAAATGGCAGCGCAACGACGATCGGGCTGATCATTCGATTGCTGATAAACCAGAACCAGAGATCACGTTTCCCCTTGAATTCAAATCGCGCAATAGCGTATGCCGCCGGAGCACCAAGGATCAGAGAAATCGCGGTAGTCGAGAGCGCGACGATCAACGAGTTAATCAGGCTGGCACCGATATCAAATTTTTGAAAAGCGGTGGTGTAGTTTCCCAGCGTCGGGCGGAAAATAATTTGCGGGGTGGACGACAGGATCGCCCCCTGTTCTTTGAACGAGGTCGTCACCATCCAGTAGAACGGAAACACGCATACGACGACTATCACCAAAAGAAGAATGAAATGCCCGACATTAAATCCCTGACCCGTTGAACCCGCCTTCGACTTGGGACTAGTCATAGCATTTTTCCTCAAATTTCTTTGTAGACGAATTTAATGTAAAATCGAGAAAGTAGCGTCGCAATGATGAGCAAAACGATGGCTTGCGCCGAGGCGATCCCTTGGTCAAACGCGCGAAAGCCAATGCGCTGCACAAAGAGACTGATGAGTTCGGTGGCTGATCCCGGGCCACCTTTAGTCATGATGTAAACGACATCAAAAAGCTTCAGGATATCCGCCGTCCGCAGGATCAGGATTGCGGTGATGCCGGGCAACAAAAACGGCAACTGGACCCTCCAAAGAATCTGCCACCATTTAGCGGTTTCTAATTTTGCCGCCTCTTCGATCTCAAGGGGCACCATAGTGAGGCTGGAGAATAGAACCAGTGCGCAGAAAGGTGTCCACTGCCAGACCTCCATAATCGATATCGAAAAAAAAGCCAGGTTCGGATCGGCCAACCAATTGGGACGAGAACGAAAAATCAAGCTCCAAAGATAGTTCAAGATCCCGTAATTCGCGTCGAACATAAGGCGTCCCATCAGGCCCACCACGGCGAAAGTGGTTGCCATTGGGATGACGAGTGCGACGCGGCAGATCTTCTTAAGCAGTTCGTTCCCTGGCTTATGCAAGAGCAGCGCGATGGCAAGGCCAAGGACGAGTTCGCACGGGAGCACGATAATCAGGAAAAGGAAGGTCCGGCTCAGCGCATCTCGAAACGAATCGTCTTGAAAAATCGAAATATAGTTTTGGAACCAGGAGAGAGGAGCATCGTAGATTGGCCAGACCCCAAGAAAATTTCCATGCCAATGCACCTTTGGGAGAAGAAACTGGTGAAACGAAACCCCTACGGCAAAGATCAACGGAAATATTCCAACGGCGAGCAGGACCGCGACTGCGGGCGCAAGGAAGAAGAATGCGCCCGTTGAGTAGGTTCTCTTGCTTTTATCAACACTCATCCTGGAGTCAATCAATTCCAGTTTTCTGCCGCGATTGGATACCCGCCTAGCCCTGCATGGCGGGCCAGGCAAGTGGGAATCGATCTTTGCCCTGCGACTATTGTGCCAAGGTCTTCTTGCCGTCGTAGTAGCCGGCCTTCTTCAAGACATCCTGAACGCGTTTGTCGATTTCTTCGGAACCCTGTTTCACCGTGGTTTGGCCATCCATCATCTTAGTGCCCCATTCGGCGATAATTTCGGACAATTGCGGCCATTCGGGAAAGCGCGGACGGAATTCCGGCACACCCTGCTTCCAGGACTCAACCATGGGCGAAACGAAAGGGTACTTCGCGACAAAGTCTTTGTCTTGATAAGTCGATTGCCGCCCGCTCACGCCGCCATTTTCGACATATTCTTTCGCTTTCGCTTTGGATGTGACCCATTCTATGAATAACCAGGCAGCGCCTTTCTTCTTGTCATCGGCTTGAGTCGTTACCGCCAGGGAGAAACCGCCAAGGGCGGGTTTGCGGCCGTCCGGACCTTTCGGTTCCGGTGCTATCCCGAGATCATTGACGATCTTCGAGGTTTTCGGGTCGGCTAAGGTTGAATAGAACGCGGACCATTCGGTGATCATCGCGACCTGGCCCTGCGCAAGCGCGTTGACTGCTTCGTTATGGTCGAAGTCCACAATGCCGGGTGGCATGATCTTCTCCAGCTTCTGCCGGAAATCGAGGCCCTCCTGATCTTTCGCACTCATTAGATTCGGTTTGAATTTTGCATCCAGAAGCGAACCTCCCCATGGCCAGATGAAACGCATGAAGCTATCGCAAGATTGGGTCTCTCCCCGTCGTGATTGAAGCGCGAAGGCGTACTTTCCGCCTTTTGTTAATTTCGGCCCGTAGACATTCAGGAGATCATCCCAGGTTTCCGGGGGCTTATCGAATCCTGCCTGTTTGAGCATTTCCTTGTTGTAATAAAGGAGGCCGGAGTAGTTATCGAATGGCAAGCCGTAGACGGTGTTGTTCCATGTCCCGAACGCGTTCAGCAGGAGTGGAAAGAAATCATTCAGGTCCAGATCCGGATCTGTAAGGTTAGCGAATTTCTTCTGAAGCTCGTCGATCGGAACGATCCAGCCGGATTCGGCAAATTCACCCAGCCAGACAAGGTCTACGAGAGCGATCGTGAGATCACCCTGCGCACTGAAATCAAGAACCTCTTTTTCGCGAGTGCTCTCGTAGGGGACGATTTCATAGGCAACCTTGATCCCGGTCTTCTGTTCGAATTCGGGTAACATTTTGATGGTTGCCCTGTATCCGGGACGATCCAGGAAGATCACTTTGATCTCGGTTCCTTTGTAGTCTTTAGCCGCTTCCTCTAGAGACCAGGCTTCAGCAACGCTTAAGCCCAGGCATGAGAAAGTGATTCCGGCACATAACGTGCAGAAGAGTTTGCTCATATTATTTTGGGGGGGTCATTGGTGATGGCACGGGAATCGTGCATGGTTGCGAGGAATACTGTTCTGTGGATAATCATCGGGCAAGTGCAAATGGTTCCGATCGACAGAGCTTGTCGGCAGGCTCAACCCTCCTGGCCAGTGACGCTCATAAGCCGCGATAAAGCCTTTGGCACACCGATCAGCGATATCACTATGGCGTCAGGTTCTGCCAATTGATCGAGTGTCGGGGCGGGCGGGGCGTCGCCGCGCAAAATCCAGACCGTCCGGAGCCCGAGCTTCTTGGCGGGTCGGATATCGCTGTCGAGCCGATTGCCGACGTGTACCGTGCGACTCCCCTGAATACCGGCTTTGTCAAGAGCGTATTGAAAGAGTTTCTCATCGGGTTTTTCAATTCCAACAATCTCTGCCAAAGCAAT
>JAFAQT010000090.1 GCA_019246215.1 Verrucomicrobiota bacterium | reverse complement strand
GCCGACCGCAACCTACCGGAGTTCCGGCAGGGTGGGCCTCACCTCAATGATTTGACCGTATTCCAGAGCGGGGCTGCCCTTCGCGATCTCTACCGCTTCTTCAAGGCTGTCCGCGTAAATAAACCAATAACCTGCGATCGCTTCCTTGGATTCCACAAACGGCCCGTCCGATACCCCTGTTCTTCCAGAAAGAGTCTTACCTTCAGGGGCGAGCTGACGCCCGTTTTTCATCGTTCCCTCATCGCTCAATCGTTCGAACCAGGCATAGAACCGTGTCATTGCGTTTTGCTTATCTTCAGGAGAGGCGCTCCGGAAGCCTCGGCAGAGCACCAGGTATTCTGATTTTGGTGATTGGGTGTTCATAGTCTTCTCACATGCCAGAGGTTCTGTGTTTGCCCAATTACACGACGAACGAGGTTTCGTGATCAAGACACTTTCTAAGCACTGGCGGAATCGCCTTTATTTTGCGCCTCGGGTGACCTTGAAATCCGGAGAGGCACAGAAGCCATAGTTCAGTTTCGGTGTTCATGTCCTGGGACCGCCTTGTCGCGGGAGTGACGTCGTCGTGCCAGTCGGGTCACGAATTGCATCCGGTCGCCCGGTAGTGAAGCTTTTGTAATTGACTGGTCGATGCCCAAATCCACCTGTAGCCGCCGCGCGGGTCATCCTAAGAGTCCAGACCATTTAGTTAAGCCGCTCAGCCCCAAAACATTAAAATCGGTTTTGGCCAAGGCTGCCGGGGAATGAAGAGCTCTCCATAAATCGAGAAGGCTCTGCGACAAAATCTTGGATCCTTTGAATGAAACCGGTCCTTCTATAACGCAGCCGTCTGTCCCGACTGCGTCTCCAGCGCACAAATAAAAGCGCGTCAATAGCGGCCACCTTTCAAAATCGGAAATTCCGTATAAATTGCATCTCTGAAAGACAAGAAAAGCTCGCGTGAGTAACGGCTCCAGCGTAGGCTTCTTGCGTTTCCAAACCGGAGGTAATCTGGAAAAGAAAGACTCCAAACCGCGTGAAGATGGGCTGCCTGCGGCTGCACCAGATTTGGTGGAGGATCGTCAACGGGAGTTGATTGACAACATTGTTCCGACACTCGGGTATTCCTTGATTCCGATGGTCGGGCTAGGTGGATCTGCAGGTAGTATTGCGGCGTTGCAGGAGTTTTTCAAGGCGATGCCGGCAGACAGTGGGATGACGTTTGTGGTCGTTGTGCATCTGGCGAGCGACTTTGCAAGCACGCTTCCAGAGATGTTAGCACGCTGCACGAGGATGCCGGTGACCGCGGCAGAGGATGGCGTGAAAGTGGAACCAAATCACGTTTACGTGATTCCACCGGGCAAGTATCTGGCGGTCCTGGGTGGACATCTACGGCTCACCACCCTGGAACATGAGCGCGGTAAACGCGTGGCGGTCGATCTTTTTTTCCGCTCCCTGGCAGATAGTCACGGGCCGCATGCGGCGGCAATCGTTTTGTCAGGCGCGGATGGTGATGGCACAATCGGCATCAAACGGATCAAGGAGCGCGGCGGTTTAACCATCGCGCAGGACCCTGAGGAAGCTGAGCATCACGGCATGC
This sequence comes from Verrucomicrobiota bacterium, assembly GCA_019246215.1. Lineage (GTDB taxonomy): Bacteria > Verrucomicrobiota > Verrucomicrobiia > Chthoniobacterales > JAFAMB01 > JAFAMB01. Next base: position 4,007 of record JAFAQT010000090.1, on the reverse strand, counting down.
CGCAGTCGGCGATTGGGACAGGGATGGTGGATTGGGTGTTGCGGGCGGCAAAGATACCGCAGCATTTGTTGGAGTATCGCGCTCGCGGACAGCATCTGCGCGTGCCGCCGGAGGAAGGGCCGCCGCGGCGACGTGCGTCCGAAGAGATCTTGGAGGAAGGCGAAGCCGCCCTGCGCGAATTGCTGGCGTACCTGCGGTCGCGGACAGGACATGAGTTTTCTTATTATAAGCGCGCGACTATCGTTCGGCGCATTTCACGGCGTTTGCAGATTAACGGCGTAGCCGACGTGCCGGCTTATCTCACGTTTTTGCGCAAGAATCCTGGCGAAGTGGGAGCTCTGCTTCAGGATCTTCTTATTTCAGTGACCAATTTTTTCCGTGACCGCGAGTCATTCGGAGCGATTTCATTTCTGGTCCCTGAGCTCTTTAGAGGCAAAGAGCCAGGGGATTTTGTTCGGGTTTGGGTCCCCGCCTGTGCGACCGGCGAAGAAGCGTATTCTATTGCCATGCTGCTGCTGGAGCATGCTGATACTCTGGAGGCAGCGCCGGGACTGCAAATCTTTGGGAGCGATCTGGACGAGGGCGCCATTCAGATAGCGCGGAAAGGGAACTATCCGGAGGCGATTGCCGCCGATGTCAGCGAAGAGCGGCTGCGCCGTTTTTTTGCTAAGGAAGCTGGGGGCTACCAGATACGGCGGGAAGTGCGCGAGAGAGTGCTTTTCACTACGCACGATCTCTTGAAGGATGCGCCTTTTTCACGGCTGGACCTAATCTCGTGTCGAAACCTGCTAATTTACCTCAACGCCGCCGCTCAAAAACGAGCTCTGGATATTTTCCACTTTGCACTGCGGCCTCATGGATTGCTTTTTATGGGTTCTTCGGAGTCGGTGGAAGAGGGCAGCCAGCTTTTTCACGTCGTAGACAAGAAACACCGCATTTATGTGCAACAGCCGGCTTCCCACCCAAGGCTGCCGGTGCTTATAGAGCCAAGCACAGGTCTGCATGCACTGGAAGTGCAGGAAAGACCACCCGGCCGCCTTGCGCTGTGGCGCCGGTCATTTGACCGAACTGCCTCAACGACCATCGAATTGCCCAAAGGATTGGAACACCTCTCCCCGAGCGAACTACACTACCGGTTAGTGGAGCGGCTTGCCCAGCCATCGGTGTTGGTCAATCCCGACCATGAGATCGTGCACCTTTCCGAACAGGCGGGCCGTTTTCTGCAATTTGGCGGAGGAGCGCCGACGATGAACCTGCTGCACCTCGTGCATCCTGCTCTAAGGCTTGAGTTGCACGCCGCGCTCTTTAAGGCAACCGAAACTGGCCTGGAAGTTGATGTGCCGCGCGTGCCGTTGGAAGTCGGAGGAGTAACGCGGTGGGTGGGTATTCGGGTTCAATCGGCACGCGAACTGGCTCCGGGTTTTCTGCTCGTGGTATTCGAAACACGTGAAACGACTCCAGAGGAGGCAACTGGCATAGAGCCATTGCATCAGCCGGCGATGAGGCATCTCGAACGGGAGCTGGAGGTGCTGAAGATTCAACTGCGTGACTCGTTGGAGCAATACGAGGCGAACACAGAGGAGCTCAAAGCCGGAAACGAAGAGCTGCAGGCAATGAACGAGGAATTGCGCTCTGCTTCCGAAGAGCTGGAGACGAGCCGCGAGGAGTTGCAATCGATTAACGAAGAGCTCACTACGGTCAACCAGGAACTCAAGAGCAAGCTCGAAGAACTCGGACGCGCAAATAGCGACCTGCATAATCTGATGGCTTCGACTGCCATTCCCACCATTTTTCTCGATCGCGAGCTGCGTATTACGCGCTATACACCGAGCGCCGTCGGTCTTTTTCAAATCATCCCCAGCGACTTGGGACGGCCGCTCTTCGATCTCCAGCACCAGCTTGATTACCCGGAGTTAAAAGCAGACGCCGAAAGCGTGCTTGAAAGTCTGGTGCCGATCGAGCACGAAGCCTCCTCCAGCGATGGTCGATGGTTTCTGGCGCGACTGCTTCCCTACCGCACCTTGGAAGACCAAATCGCCGGAGTGGTGTTAACCTTGGTAAACATCACTGTCAATAAGCAAGCTGAACAAGCGTTGCAGGCCGCACACGCCCGCACCAAGAGCATTCTTGAGAGCACCACCGACTGCTTTTACGCCCTTGATCGCGACTGGCGCTTTACCTATGTAAACCCGCGGACCGAAGCCTATTTCGGCATGCCCAAAGAACAGATACTTGGCCGCCTGTACACTGACGTGCTGCCCAAGAGCCGTGGACACGAAGTGCTCCTGCGCCAGCAACGGACTATGGCTGAGGGCCGTCCAGACCATTTTGAGTTCCTCTCCCCAACTACCGGCAAGTGGATTGAGCAGCACGTCTTTCCCAATGAAGATGGCTTAGCGGTTTATTTCCGCGATGTCACTGAACGCCGGTGCGCTCAGGAAGCCTTGCGCGAGAGTGAAGAGTGGATGCGGCTGGTGACCGAAAGCGTGCGCGAATATGCGATCGTTTCCATGGACCTGGATCGGCATATCACCAGTTGGAATGCGGGCGCGCAGCGGCTGCTCGGCTATGATGAAACGGAGATTCTCGGTTGCTCTGCCGATGTAATTTTCACCGAAGAAGATCGAGACGCAGGCGTTCCGGCCCAGGAGGCTGCGATCGCAATGGCTAACGGCCATGCCTCGGACGAGCGCTGGCACGTGCGTAAGGAAGGCATTCGTTTTTGGGGCAGTGGCGCAATGATGGCGATGCATAATTTGGCTGGCGAAACGATAGGTTTGGTCAAAATCTTTCGCGACAACACAGAGGTGCGTGAGACTCAGCGATCGCTGGAAGCAAGCCGCCGAAAGCTTGAAGATGCATTGCAGGAAGCCGAAAAAGCTCGTGCCGAGGCAGAAGCGGCTGGGCAGGCTAAGGATCATTTCCTCGCCGTGCTCAGTCACGAACTGCGAACACCTCTGGTCCCTGTTTTGATGGGCGTTGGCACGCTTGGACGCCAGCCGGGTCTTCCGCCGGTCGCTACCGAGGTCCTCCAGATGGTCGAGCGCAACGTCCAGCTGGAAGCCCGCTTTATTGAAGATCTTCTCGACCTCACCCGCATCAGACGCGGGAAATTGGAGTTGGTGCGAATGCCGATCGATCTGCACGAGGTGGTACATCATGCAGTTTCAATTTCGGCAGAGGATATGGAGGCCAAAAAACAACGTCTCATCCTCAGTTTGGAAGCCGGCGAACACTCCGTGAATGGAGATGCCATCCGCTTGCAACAGGTTTTGTGGAACCTGTTGAAAAATGCCTCAAAATTCACCCCCGGCGGTGGGGAAATTCGTGCGAGGTCATACAATGAACCCGTCTCTCCAGAGGCCGGCACGAAAATTATCGTAGAGATTTCCGATACCGGCATCGGATTCGAACCCGAAGCGGCTGAACGCATCTTTGACGCCTTCACTCAGGCCGGTGAGACGATCGCCAGCAAATTCGGAGGGCTTGGTCTCGGTCTGGCCATCGCGAAAGCGATCGTAGAAGGCCACGGCGGCGTAATTCGCGGCTACAGCGCAGGCCTTGATCAAGGCGCGACATTCACCCTGGAACTGCCGCTTGCCTAGATCGCCCGCTTCACCCGAGGAGCATGAAAAACGGCGTTTTCAAGACCGCAAGATGATTCGGCAAAACGTTCGGCAGCCGACCTGGGATGATCTTCAAACCTACTGTTCTTTAATTCGGGTCGCTTTTGATCCAATCCTTTCCTTGTTTTGGTTGCCATGAGCGGGGCATAAAAAAAGCGACTCAATTGGAAAGAGGGGTTTACGCTTGCGCCTGGTGTTAAGCTGGTCGTCCCGGGTACTGTATCATTTTGACGATTCCAAAATCATAAGACCGGAAACCGAAAGGGCCGAGATGTTTAAAACGCGAAAATACAAAGGCGCTTTTTCATTAAAACCTTCCTTGGGAGGACCATTTCCATATTATTTATGGCGCCCCGAACTTGGCCCGCAAGGCTCCAGGAC
>JAFAQT010000003.1 GCA_019246215.1 Verrucomicrobiota bacterium | reverse complement strand
CCTTCAACCGGTCCGAGGCCGCCTTGTCAAAGCTAATTTCACCAGCTCGTCAACGTTTTTAGGGGGGAGCTTTCGAGACCTAGTGTACCGTCTCCTAAATCCCTTGAGTTTCGTTGCGTTCAAAATGGGCCGCCCCGGCAAGGCGCGAGGAGGGCGCATATCTGAATGGATACGTAACCGACGAGCAACGCAGCCGCCGGCCCATTCTCAACGCAACCCTCTGGGCCGTGTCCAGTTGGCTGTTTTTCCGCGTTGCTCGCTCCTTACATATCGATCTAGATGCTCGTCGCTCGCGCCTTGAAAAACAGCCAACTGGCCTACGGCGAAACTTAAGGGATTTAGGAGACGGTACACTAGGGTCCTTCCAACAGTGATTCAATAGGATCATCCGGATTAAGATCGTGGTCTGCCAACCACTGTTTGTTAAAAAGCTTTGACTGGTATTTGTGTCCTGAGTCACAGAGGATTGTCACGATGGTTTGCCGGGGGCCACTTTCCTGCACATATTTGACTGCTCCTGCGATGTTGATTCCCGAGGAAAGGCCGAGAAATAAACCTTCCTCGCGCAGCAATTGATAAATAATCGTGAGAGCGGTTTGGTCAGTAACGCGATACGCTCGGTCCACCGCAACACCTTCAAGATTTTTGGTTACCCTGGTTTGTCCGATACCTTCGGCGTAAGATTCTCCATCTTTTATGTTAGTGTGCCCATGTGTAAACCAGGACCACATAGCGGCGCCGTAAGGGTCGGCACATACGAGTGCAATTTCTTTCCGGCGCTTTTTAAGATAGAGTCCTGTGCCAGCCAGCGTACCACCAGTTCCGATAGCGGATACAAAAGCGCCAACCTCGCCCGCCGTTTGATCCCAAATCTCCGGGCCAGTCGTATTGAAGTGCACGTGCCGATTTGCCGCGTTGTCGAACTGGTTTGCCCAGAACCAGCCCTTTTCGGCCGCCAGCCGTTGAGCGATGTGGTTATAATTTTCTGGATCGCTGTAAGGCTTCTCCGGAACAGTGAGAACGTTGGCTCCAAGAGTCTTGAGAAGACTTATTTTTTCCGGTGACTGGGTTTCCGGAATAACAATCACGGTGCGATAACCCTTGGCGTGCCCGACGACGGTGAGGCCAATGCCGGTATTCCCTGCGGTCCCTTCAACGATCGTGTCGCCAGGTCGCAATCGTCCGTCCGCTTCGGCATCCAAGATGATGCCCAGCGCCGCTCGGTCCTTCACGGAGCCCCCAGGATTCATGAATTCAGCTTTACCAAGGATTTCGCAGCCAGTCAGTTCGGACAACCTTCGGAGACGGATGAGAGGGGTTTTCCCAATGTGGTTTTCGACTCCTGTGTAACGTGTCGGGCTCATGCGCTCTAATTATCTGGTTATCAGCCAGATCGTGTCGACTCCTCAGTTATGAGTAACGCTTTTTCTACTGATATCCGGCAGCCGCGGCGCAAGGGTTCGATAATAATGGTTCTTAAATTAAAAGTTATTTTGCGCCACTTTTCGATCGCGGCGTATCGCGGCAGACCGCGCTGAAGAGGAGCGGAAAGCATTCGGCCAAGAAACAAATAAGGGCTACTGCGCGGTCCAGCCACCGTCGATGAGGATCTCGGTTCCTGTGATGAATCCTGCATCTTCGGAGCACAGGTAGAGAGCAAGATGACCCACCTCCTCCACACGTCCCCAGCGGCGAAGCGGTATCTTAGAAAGAAATTGCTTGTTGAGTTCGGGGTCCTGTAGCAGTGCGGTGTTCATCTCTGTGGCAACGGGTCCTGGGCTGATGGCATTTACCGTGATACCCTCTTCAGCCAGTTCGAGCGCCAGTGCGCGTGTTAGGCCGAGCAACGCTGCCTTGCTTGCCGAGTAGGCTGCGCGACCGGGCAGCGAAACTCGGCTCATCATCGACGCCATATTGATAACGCGGCCGTAGCCTCTGCCTTTCATGTGCGGGACAAAAGATCGGCACATCAGGAAGACGCTGGTCAGATTGGTATCGATGACGCGGTGCCACTCTTCCAGCGTGAATTCGACCAACTGCTTCCGAAGATTGATTCCAGCGTTGTTGATCAGGATATTGACGCCGTTAAAGGCCTTCATTATGTCGTGTTCGAGTCGGCGAATCTGCTCCTCTTCCAAGACATTGGCCTGAAAGACTTGCGCGTTGCCGCCGACATTCTCCACCGCTGCCTTCACTTCGCTCAACTGCTCGACATTCCGTGAAGCGAGCGCAATGGTGGCGCCCGCAGCACCCAGCGCCAAGGCCATCGCCTTGCCCAGTCCTTTACTGGCCCCTGTGATGACGGCCACCTTACCATTCAGGTTATATTCGCTCATCGTACTTTTGTTCAGGAAGCCTGACGACTGACGCTTGCTGTGTCCTCACGAAAAAAGATGCTTTCGGCAATGATCGCGGCCAGCGCGCCACTGCAATTGACTTGATCGGAATATCAACTCTTTCTTGACGAGGATATCAACTCTTTAGTGCGGAGTAGGTCTTCACGCTGCATCCGTTCGGCATACAACCGGCCTGGAAAGGCAATCGCCACAAGAGATGAACTTTCTGAAAACGGTTGACTGTTTTCGGTGCAGGCAATGCGTACCATCTCTGTTCTGGCGGTCGCCTTCGGTGGGGCTGCGCTGGCGGACATCGACATCAGCGGCGCTCGGTTGGT
>JAFAQT010000442.1 GCA_019246215.1 Verrucomicrobiota bacterium | reverse complement strand
AGGACTGCGTCCACAACTCGCTCCGTCTTCATTGCATCCTCGAAAGTCGGTTCGGCCGGCTTCTCTCCTTCCAGAGAATTCAGAAAGTCCGCCGCTTGATGGATAAATGAATGCTCGTATCCGATCGCCAGGCCCGGTACCCACCAGCTGGCCATGTACGGGTGATCCCTATCCGTCACGTGGATAGATCGCCAGCCCCGGAGCAATCCTTCATCCTTATGATCAAACCATTGCAATCGATGCAGATCGTGGAGATCCCAGGCGAGCGATCCATGCTCCCCATTGATTTCAAGTGTATAAAGCGCCTTATGGCCCCGCGCGTATCGAGTCGCCTCAAAGGTTGCCAACGAGCCGTTCTGAAACCGGCCAAGGAATGCGCTAGCATCATCGATCCCTATCGGTTTCATCTTGCCAGTTAAACTGTGTTTACGCTCCTTGATGAATGTCTCGGTGACCCCGGTGACAGAGTCAATTTCGCCATTTAGCCAGATCGCCGTGTCAATGCAGTGCGCGAGCAGATCGCCGGTCACACCGCTTCCGGCCACATCTATATCTAACCGCCACAACGCTGCACCACCTTGCGCCACTTCCGCCGAGATTGTCCAATCCTGCAGGAACTTTGCTCGATAATGAAAGATACGGCCGAGTTTTCCTGATGAAATGATCTGTTTTGCCAGGGTCACCGCCGGAATTCTGCGGTAATTATACCAGACCATCGTGCGAACACCGGCTTTCTTGACGGCATCCGTCATCTGTTGCGCTTCCGGCAAATTTCGCGCCAGCGGCTTTTCGCACAGAATCATTTTACCAGCCTGCGCTGCCGCGATGGCTATTTCGGCGTGCGTGTCGTTCGGACTAGCGATGTCGACGACCTCAATGCCCGGATCTTCGACCAGGAGTCTCCAGTCGGAATAATGTGATTCATAGCCCCATTTGTGGGCAAATTGTCTTACATTTTCAGCATCCCTTGCAGCAACGGCCTTCAGCACTGGTTGATAGCGGATATCAAAAAACTGGCCCACACTCAGGTATGCGTTCGAATGCGCACGCGCCATAAAGCCATAGCCGATCAGGCCAATGTTAATCTTTTTCATTCGCAGCTAGATTTTGAATTACTGCTATTCCTTCCATCCGTGTGCTTCACGGACCGAAATCATTGCACTCAGAATGGAATCCCACGTCTGCTGTTTGAGCATGACTTCATTCGGAAACATGCAACCGTCCCAGCAAACGTGTTCAAAAGCTTTCGTCAGTCGTCCTTTATCATCCCGGAGCCAATGGCCGGCATCGCGCGCAATGTTTAACTTTCCATTTGGGTCATCAGGCAAACAATGGCGACCGGTTTTGTCATGGGAGCCGCTGCCTTTCACGGTGCCATCGTTCTGGGCAACATGAAAATCGATTGTCCACGGACGCAACGCGCTCGTCATAGTTGTCAAAGCCTCGCTGAGTTTCTCTTCATCTTTCCATTCAAATTGCGGAGGCAGAATCGCGTCCTCAGGCGCGTTATAGCCCATTGTATAGAGTAAGGTGTGTGCCATGTCGGCCTGAAAACCGATAGTTTCGGGACGATCAACCAGTTCCAATAGCTCGATCATCCTTTTCCAACTGTGCATTCCGCCCCAGCAGATCTCGCCCTCAGCGGCCAGACGTTCTCCATTATCTTCCGCAATCGTGCAACATTCGCGGAAGGTTGACGCAATTTTCTTCGAGGCTTCCGGGTCATTGGCCCATGTCTCTGGATCTGTCGCCGAATCGATGCGAACCACTCCGTAGGGTCTGATTCCGAGTTCACGCAGGTATTTGGCGATCTTCGCGGATTTCTCGACCTGTTCGACGAAGCGGTGCCGTTCCTCTGGCGTGCCCATCGCGGATCCGCCTCCGGTTGGAGGCCAAACGGGTGCAATAACTGTACCCACCTTCAGGTTCTTGGAAGCTATTTTGTCCGCGAGCTCCTTTAATTGATCGTGCGTTGAATCGATGCTGGTATGAGGCTCGGCCAGGAACAGGTCCACCCCATCAAACCTGACGCCCTCACTTTCGGCGGACGCAGTCAGCTCCAGCATTGTATCCAGCCCGATGAAAGGTTCTGACCCGGGTCCTTTGCCGACAAGGCCCGGCCACATAGCATTGTGTAATTTTGGGTAGTTATTCATGAGATGAAACCAATTTCAAAAAGTTGCAGCAGGCGTCCTCGGCTTGCATTGCGCGATTCTGCCTAAGCTCTTCGCGGGGAGTTATTTTCAAATTTTGCGTTGGGGGGTGCAGGACTATAAATCAACTGCGAAATCCTGTACACAGCTAAGCTGAGTCTTGCGTCAAACGCAAGATTGAGCATTCACGGGCTGACGTAAGCAACCAAAGAGAATTTGAACAAAAGCAAACAAGGAACGAAGAGGAATCAGGGCTAGGGCTAGGGACGGTCCTCTTCATTCGACATAGTCCCCGATTGCGCCCGTGACGTTTGACATTGCTCCGCTGCAGGCGATTGCTGCAGCCGGAGAAACCAGCTTGAAAAGCGTTCCGGAACCCGTTTTCTCGCGAAAACACTCAGCTGAAACTCAATCCTTCATTTCCTTTGTTTCCTTCTCTTCAAATTCTCTTTATCTTCTGTGATTGACCAGGATTTGGCTCGTCTTATGCGACCGTTCCGGGCACAAAGTTCAATGCGACTTTGTCCGGGCGACCTGGCAAGAAAAGGCTGGTTAGCTTTTCGGGTGTCCGCGCCACGATTTTGCCCTTCCGCAGGACCAACAAGCGGGACGCCTTCAGGCGAATCGCCTCAAAAGGATCGACAGCCTGCAACAGGACGAGATCGGCCCGGCAACCCGGCGCTATACCGTACCGATCGAGGTGCAGGATCTTAGCCGCGTTCACAGTAACCGCATCGTAACACGCACCAATGTCATGCAACGCTGTCAGATGGCCAACATGCACCGCCATGTGTGCCACATCCAGCATGTCACCGGACCCGAGCGCGTACCAGGGATCCATCATGCAATCGTGCCCGAAAGCGACCGTTACACCGCACTCCATCAACTCTGGCACGCGTGTTAATCCGCGTCGCTTTGGATAGGTGTCGTGGCGGCCTTGGAGAGTGATGTTGATCAGCGGATTGGCGATAGCCGCTACGCCCGCTTCGGCAATCAGTGGCAAGAGTTTGGAGACGTAATAATTGTCCATGGAGTGCATCGAAGTCAGATGCGAGCCTGCCACCCGACCGCTCAATCCGAGTCGCCTGGTTTCCGCTGCCAGCGTTTCGATATGCCGCGAAAGGGGGTCATCCGATTCATCGCAGTGCATGTCCACCATTAGCCCGCGTTCGGCTGCAATCTCGCACAAGCGCCGCACCGAGGCCGCGCCATCCGCCATAGTGCGCTCAAAGTGCGGAATTCCACCCACCACTTCCATCCCTTTGTCGAGAGCGCGCAGCAGATTCCGTTCGGCAGTGGGCGACCGGTAAATTCCATCCTGCGGAAAGGCGACCAGCTGGAGATCGAGATAGGGCGCGACGCGCTTTTTTACTTCCAGCAAAGATTCGACGGCGATCAGACGGTCATCACAAACATCGACGTGGCTGCGGATAGCCAACAGACCTTGCGCGACGGCCATATCGCAGTAAGCCATTGCTCTGGCAGCGACGGATTCATGCGTCAACCGCGGCTTCAGTTCCCCCCAAAGCGCGATCCCTTCCAGCAGCGTTCCTGAACGATTCATCCGCGGCAGACCGAGGGAAAGCGTTGCGTCCATATGAAAATGCGCATCGACGAATGGAGGTGATAACAACCGGCCCTCCGCATCAATCTCTTCGAGGGCTGTCGCCTGGAGCCGTGATTCTACAGCCACAATGCGGTCTCCTTCTATGCCCACGTCCACGCCGGAGCGACCGTCCGGAAGGTTAGCGCGGCGAAAGATCAGATCCATGAAAGAAGTTCTCAGTGCCAGCGCCGGTGTCAGTACAGAAAATTCACATCTCAGGGTCTGGATTTTTCAACTATGGTTGGGATTGAGCCGCTTATCGGCCAGGCGCGCGCTAATCCCCGTCTTCGACTGACACTTACACTGGCAGCTGCCTTACCAGTTAGGAACGAGCACGGCGGCTCCGTGTATTCGGCCTGATCGCAATCGAGACAGGGCTTCGTTTGCGTTTGACATCCAAAAACTTTCCGTTTCAGTCCGCACCGGGATCTTTGGCGCTAAGTTCAAAAAAGCATGGGCATCGGCTCGGGTCAGATTTGCCACCGAGTGGATGCTGCGTTCTTCCCAAAGCAACGAATACGGAAAACTCGGAATATCACTCATGTGAATCCCGCCACAGATGACACGGCAACCTTTGCGCACCGCCCGCAACGCAGCGACAACTAACGGCCCGACAGGAGCAAAGAGGATGGCAGCATCCAACGGATGAGGCGGAAGTTCATTAGAGCCGCCGACCCAAGTCGCGCCCAGCGAGCGAGCGAATTCCTGATCGCTTGTTTTGCCTGGCCGGGTGAATGCATAGACCTTACGGCCCTCATACAGAGCGACTTGCGCAATGATGTGTGCTGCTCCCCCGAAGCCGTATATCCCCAAGTGACTGGCCTCCTGAACAGAACCTGCCATCACCAGTGAACGGTAACCGATCAAGCCCGCACACAAAAGCGGAGCCGCCTCGACGTCACCATACGTTTCATGCAGCGGAAAACAAAAAGCCGCTTCCGCCACCGTGAATTCAGCGTAACCGCCATCGATCGTGTACCCGGTGAATCGGGCATAGTCACACAAATTTTCGCGGTTCGTCTTGCAGTAGACGCAATCGCCGCAGGTCCAACCGAGCCACGGGATCCCGACGCGCATCCCGACGCTGAAATGTTCGACCTCGGGACCGCAATCCACGACTTCTCCGACGATTTCATGTCCCGGAATGAGAGGAAGCTTTGGGTTTGGCAATTCGCCGTCCACCACATGGAGGTCCGTTCGGCAAACAGCACAGGCCAACACCCGCGCCAACACCTGTCCGGCACCCGGAGAAGGGGTGGAAACCTCCCTTTCCTGGAGAGCGATCCCCGGCTTCTCAAGAATCATCGCACGCATGGCAGACCAAAACGAATTTAACGGAAATAGTCGGAGCCGCCGCATTATTTTTTCCCGGACGAGACGCGTTATTGAAACCTCCGATCTCGGCTTCTAACATCGAGTCTTCTACCAAATGAAAGCGTCGGAACACGAGCAACTCGCAGCTCGGCGGCAGTCTGGACCGGGAGCGAGAGCAGCGGCCTTCCCATTGGGGACCTGGCTGAAAACCAACGGATTCATTCTCGGATTGTTCGGTGTCGTTCTGCTGGCGTTTATCTTCCCGGAACCTGCGGCGGACAACGGATGGCTGCATCCGGCTCTGGTGCAAAATATCGGCATTGCTTTGATTCTATTCCTCCAGGGCATATCGATGCCTTTGGAAAAGGTGAGAAAGGGGGCGGGGAATTGGAGACTGCACGCGATTATCCAAAGTTTCACTTTTGTAATCTTTCCACTCCTCGGCCTCGCATTTGGCTTTTTCCTCCATAGAATCTGGCCAGCCGAACCGTCGGCGGTCAGAGACGGTTTTCTCTATTTGTGCGTCTTACCTTCAACGGTCTCCACCTCGGTGGTGCTGACTTCAGTCGCTGGCGGGAACACCGCCGCGGCAATACTGAGTGCGGCATTCTCGAATATTGTCGGCGTTATTTTAACTCCTCTATTGGTTGGCCTGCTGATACATGTGACGGGTAAGAGCGGATCCGGCTCGCTTGGACCGCTTTTGGCAGAAATTACAATGCTGACCCTCTTGCCGTTCGCGGTTGGG
>JAFAQT010000388.1 GCA_019246215.1 Verrucomicrobiota bacterium | reverse complement strand
AAGTTCTGCCGCAAGATAAATCTGTGGTTGCAAAGATTCAGACTCCAACCCTCTTACCATAGCACTCCGCGATAGTTGGCAATTCCGTTTGAAACCGGGACGCGTTTCCCAGTAATGGTACGTCGTTTACGGTGTTTCCTGTTCAACTGGAAATAGCTTCCTCCCAACGTATTCTACCGTCTACCTGGCATGAAGCATGCTGAGACCAGTTCGAATCAGCGGGCCCCCCAAAAATCCCCTTCTAACAACCAAAAGAAATAGGAACAGTCCAGCAGCATGAATTCAATGTTAACAATAGATCCTGCTAGCGAATTCTCAGCGATTACTCCTGCAGTACCAAAAGCTGAAAAGAGCACCATATCCTCCAGAAGCTCGATCCCCGCGCGGTCGTCGCATTGGAACGCAGAAATGCTCGAGGTGTTTGTCTTGGTTTTCGCGGCGCTTTATCTAATAAGTGCAGTGGCTCTCGGCTATGCCTTTGCTATTCTGCACGATCAGTCAATCGACCGAGTGTTGCCGTTCTAAGCAAAGCTGAACGGGCGGTTGAATATCTCGCGTGAAACCACATTCCCTGCTTCCATCCGTCATCACCAATTGTTCACCGGCGGCAGTGCGTCTCACGCTCGGCGAACCTTTAATGATCAAACTTAAGCTCGACCACCGGCAACGAATTCCATGTGGCCCACGTTTCCGCGCCGACGCGGTTGTCTGTGCTTAGTTGCACGCGCACAATCGAATCGCCTTCTACTGAAAACTGCTGCGGCACTGGCGGAAGCCCATGCTCTTCGCCTGCGGAACCGACGACTTTACCCTCGCTGTTGAACGCATCGAGCGTCCAGGTCGGCACGGAGGCGCCGCCTGCGGTGCCGATTCGCGTGAGGCTGAACCGTCTGATTGGCGTCTTTAACGCGATCGTCAGCACTGTCAGGCGCTCACCGCTCACAAGGAATACGTTTTTGCGACCGGGCGGCAGCACCATGTTGGGCCCCGATTTGTAAACACCGGGTTCGCCTTTACCGGGAATGAAACGCCCCCCGCGATCAACAAACGCGTCTGGCGGGAGCGGACCGGGGTCGAATTTGTCGAAGGTGAGAATGCTCGACGCGGATTCGGTTGCCAACGGAGCCTCAAGCGACGGCGTAGGCGAAGCCGTGCTCCCGCCTTGTCTGTGGCGATCGTCTGGTCTCGGAAGATTGAAGGCGAACCACACGGAGGTCCCAACAACGACCAGCATCAGAGAAAGCATCAGCAGTGCCAACTTCTTCAGCGCCTTGGGCTGTATTCGGCCTTGGACTGAAGCGGGTCTTCGGCGCGCTTCCTTGGCCTCAGCAGAACCACTCGCACCGTTTGTTCTCTCCTGAGTTTCCGATGCGGCTGCCGGTTTTCCTCCTTCTGCGTCGGCCCGATTTACGCGTCTGGAGGTTTCCGGGGGCGCAACCAACGGCTCTACGCGGTCAGAAAGCTCATCAAGATGTCGCTCAAGAGGCGGCGTCAGGGCATCCAGCCAGTGAACGGCGTCCAGATAATATTCCAAGCTGCCTTTGGGTGCGGTTTGTTCGATCCGGAACGGAATGATGGTTAGCTCGCGTTTGAAGGCTTGCGCAACTTCGATGCGAACGTGTCGCGATTGGTTGGCGTGGTCAGAGAATACCACCACCATAACCTGACAGGAATCAATGGCGCGGAGGACGGCCTCACTCCAGTCGGCTCCTGCCGGGATGTCTCGAGGTGCCATCCAGCACCGGAGGCCTTCGGATTCCAACCAGTGGCAGACGGCGTCCGCCGTCACTTTATCCTGACGCGAATGGCTGATGAAAACCTGGTGCGCCATAAGTGGGTTTACTTGGTTGTGAACGACTCGGCGAGTCTCGGCTTATAATAAAGTAAAAAAGGGCAAATGATCTATGAACCTGAGGGAGACGTGTCGCTCATTCCCACCAGGCGGATCTTCCCAAATTCGCTTCCGACGATCGCGAGACAGGAACTCCAGAAGAGAACAAGGTCGTCGTACAGGGGATCTTTGCCTACTTCGGTACCTACTCGGTGAACGAGACAGGTAAGACCATTACATACCACATTGAGAGCAGTTCATTCCCGAATTGGAACGGCATCGATAGAAAATCATCTTTCAACTTCTCCGGAGATGAACTCAACGTCACGAATCCTACGGCGCCCACCGGTACGGGAGCCTCTCACTTGGTCTGCAACATGCCAAGACGCGAAGAGTAGCTTTAGACCAAAGCCAGGCTAACCACTCAGAATTTTCCAGGATGCGATGTCAGGCGGCTCGCGCAAGCCCGAGCTTCAGAAAGTGCTCAGTCATCCCCGGAAAGGCTTCGTGCTGACTCGAAATCCGGCTGACGCGGCACCAATGACTCCTAGGTTATCAAACGGTTGCTTGCGGATCAGCGAAGGCCGCCAGTCGCGAGAAGTTGTTCACCGGTCAGCCGGGCAGAGTCTTCCGAGGCCAGAAAGATAGCGATGGAGGCGATGTCGCCAGGTTGGCCGATGCGGCCGAGCGGAGTCTGCGCGATGGCGCCTTCTCGAAATCGTTGACGCCATTCGCGCACGGGTATACGAGCTTTTGAGCCGGCTAATTCACTGCAGGCTTCGACTTATCGCCCGCTCCCCAGCGCAGACAAAATCGTATTGCTTACGGTGGCAAGGATCGGCGTGGACTGCGATTTGTTGTCGCGATCGAGGCGGCTCACGCTGATGACAAAAGAAGCATCAAGCTTTATTATGTAGTACATATCGGAGCTAAATCCATTGATTGTGCCTGAGTGTCCACAAAACCCGTGACCCAGTGCCACCCCTTCCCCGTACTCAGCGTCCACCCCGGTTATGGGTTGACCCTCCATTTGTTCTCGCGCCGTTTGCGCTTTCAGCAACTCGCCTCTGCACAGTGCTCGAGAGAAAACAAGCAGATCGGAAATGTCGGAGATAACTGCCCCGGCGGCTCCTGCCAGCGGTGGATTGAACAGTGTCTTATCCTCGAAACGCTTTGTCGAAGGGTTCCAACCATAGCCCCGAAGCTTACCGGGAATTTCGGTACCGGACGGATAAGACGTATGACGCAGCTTGAGCGGGGCAATAACGATCTCGGTAATCAGCTCGCCGATGTCCTTCCCGGTAACGCGCTGCACGATACCAGCCAGGATATCATAATTGA
Organism: Verrucomicrobiota bacterium; assembly: GCA_019246215.1. GTDB lineage: Bacteria > Verrucomicrobiota > Verrucomicrobiia > Chthoniobacterales > JAFAMB01 > JAFAMB01. The sequence continues at coordinate 4,415 of JAFAQT010000388.1, read as the reverse complement.
AATCGGTGTAGACGCCCTCTCTGTTGGGAGGCTTGAATTGGGACTTGAGCCGCACGTAGGAGGCGAGTTCGTCATCGAGGGATGGGGCAGGTGCGAGCGGCGCATCGTAGACTCGCGCCAATACTTCGTCATCATTTGGAGCTGGAATACCGCTGCGCATGCGGAGCAAGTCGTCGACAGTTATGCTATCGGCATTCGGAAACTGCGGGTACCACTTAGAGATGTGGTCATCCTTGTGCAATAATCCTCGGTCGATCAGAATCAGGACGGCAGTCGCGGCGAACGTTTTCGTGATGCTCGCAACACGAAACGGTTCATCAAGGGTGCGCCGGGTGCGCGTCTCCAAATTCGCAAATCCGTCGACGAACGTGTATCGGCCTTTTCCAGGGATGAACACACCGACCGCCACGCTCGGCAGGTTGTTTTGTTTCTCGATATCTTCGATCTGGCGGTCAAGAGTGTGTGCAACGTCAGAAACAAACAGATCGTTGAAGGTGATGGCCGCAGCGGACCGAAATGCAATCGACCCGGAAAGAATGAGCGCAAAGAGACATGTTTGCAATCCGAAATGAAATCTCATTGGAACTGGGTGAGAACTAAAACACGGCATTCCCGTTTTCCAAGGCCCAGAGAGCTCAGCTTACTAACAGATTACAATGCGGCTAAACTGTCTCATCTGCTCCCAGTGCACTAAGTCCGAGGCTGGTGAGCGACGTTGAGCTCAAAATGAGCTGCCGGCAAGGCGGTCCGAGCCGGACGGGCGGTAGGAGGGAGCGTATCTAAATCGATGCGTAAGCAACGAGCAACGCAGCCGCCGGCTCATTTTCAACCCCTTGGGGCCGATTGGCGATTTAGGGCGTTGCTCGCTGACCCATATCAGTCTAGATATGGGACTTCGACGCGCGTCTTGAAAATCGGCCAAATCGCGGACGCGGTATGCCTCCCACTTATGCATGCAGTAAGAGGGCAGGTCGCAGCCCTTTAGCCAAATCCGAGAGCTTCGGTGGGCGAAGCTCTCAGAACCGACTCGCTTCCTTCTCTTCGTCATCGTAGTATCGGCTTTCGTCATTTGAACACACGTCCGCTTCAGCGCGGTAAATCGAAATTATACGGAGAACGCGATGCGCGTTGAACCAAGTGGATTGGTAGAGAGAATCGATATGTCCAGGGAATATCAGCCGATCGAGAACTATGGGGTTATCGGGAACTTGCAGACCGTCGCTCTCGTTGGGATTGACGGATCCATTGATTTTCTTTGTTTCCCCTATTTCGACTCGCCTTCCATTTTTGCGAGTTTGCTGGATGTGCAACGCGGAGGATCTTTCAGCTTGTCGCCGGTGTTGCAGCATAGACGTCCGAAACAGATTTATCTTCTAAACTCGAACATCCTCTTGACTCGGTTCCTTTCCCCGGACGGAGTGGCGGAAGTGAGTGATTACATGCCAATCTCACTGGAGTCCCGAGAAGATCGTTACGACCGGACTCACCAGCTAGTTCGTCGAGCGAAATGTGTCCGAGGGGAGGTCAAGTTCCAAATGATCTGCGACCCGCAGTTCGACTACGGACGCGCCAAACATCAAGTGAAGCTTCTTTCGGAACAGGCAGGGGTTTTTATTCCGGAAGGCCGCGAATCCAAACCGATCCGACTCCGGGCCCAGACGCCGTTGGCCATATCTGAAGGACGGCTGGAATCCGAATTTGTTTTGCGTTCGGGAGAAAGTGTCTTTTTTATCCTCGATGGCGATGAGAATGGGTCCCATGCCATTGACCGCGATCGCGAAGGCAACGAGTTCAAGGCCACCCTCAACTTTTGGCAGTCCTGGGTTAGCAAATCAAACTACCGGGGACGGTGGCGCGAGACCGTCGACCGTTCTGCCTTGGTATTAAAACTCCTGACCAGTCAGCGGCACGGATCGATCGTAGCGGCGCCGACTTTTGGTTTGCCGGAAGAGATCGGTGGTGCACGGAACTGGGACTATCGTTATACCTGGATTCGCGACGCTAGTTTTACATTGTACGCCCTGAGCCGGCTCGGGTTTCTGTCGGAATCAAAGGCGTTTATACGCTGGTTGAGTGCTCGTTGCAAAGAGCTGGGACCTGACGAAGCCCTCCAGATTATGTATGGAATCGATGGGAACCGGGACCTCACTGAATTCGTGCTCCCCCACTGGGAAGGATATCGCAAGAGCTATCCCGTAAGGATAGGGAACGGTGCGCAAAATCAATTGCAGCTCGATATTTACGGCGAACTGATGGATTCAGTTTATCTATACGACAAGTACGGCGAGGCAATTAGTTATGAACTGTGGCTGCAGCTGGTGCGCTTAATTGATTGGGTTTGCCTAAACTGGGATAAAGCGGATGAAGGAATCTGGGAAGTGAGAGGAGGTCGGCAGCCGTTGTTTTACAGCCGATTAATGTGTTGGGTGGCGATCGATCGAGGATTGCGTCTAGCCGCGAAACGTAGCTTACCGGTTGTGGAACGTTGGGTGAAGGTGCGTGACGAAATTTACCGTCAGATCCACACAGAATTCTGGAACGAGGAACTGCAAAGCTTTGTGCAAACCAAGGGCGGCAGTACGTTGGATGCCGCATGTTTGTTGGCGCCTTTAGTGAGATTCATCAGTCCGACGGATCCGCGCTGGTTATCGACACTTAGGTCGGTTGAGCAAAAATTGGTGGATGATTCCTTGGTTTATCGATACAGGACCGAAGATGGTTTAACCGGCAGTGAAGGAACATTTTGTATGTGTTCTTTCTGGTACGTCGAGTGCGTGGCGAGGAGCGGCGACATCGACAAAGCGCGATTCCTTTTCGAGAAAATGCTGGGGTATGCGAATCATCTGGGCCTGTATCCGGAAGAGCTAGGCCCATCGGGAGAACATTTAGGCAATTTCCCGCAGGCGTTTACCCACATGGCGCTCATCAGCGCGGCGTTCGAGTTGAACCGCAGGCTGGATGTGAAAGGCAGATAGGATTGTACACCTACGCTGGCCGGTTCGTAGGAGCGGACCACAAATCTCGCCCACATAAGCAAATGCAAGGCATTCAGCGCTCTCATGCCCTCATCAGATACAACTAAGGAAATCTCTTCTTTGCTTTTGGCCGCGCTCAAGTTCGCAGCGTATAAGCATAGGCGGCAGCGTCGCAAGGACTTGGAAGCCAGTCCTTACATCAATCATCCCATTGAAGTGGCCGAGGCTTTAAGTCGCATTGGCGGAATCACCGACTTGCTCACCCTCCAGGCGGCGATTTTGCACGACACCATTGAGGACACGGAGACCTCACCCCAAGAGCTTGAGGATTACTTCGGCCAGGAGGTTTGCCTCCTCGTGCAAGAGTTAACCGACGACAAGAATTTGCCCAAGCAGGAACGAAAGCGGTTGCAGGTTGAACATGCACCGAACTTGTCCACCCGCGCCAAGCTGATCAAGCTTGGCGACAAAATCTGCAATGTAGGCGAGATCACAGCGACCGAACCAGCCGAATGGCCGTTGCAGCGCAAACTAGAATACTTGGATTGGGCAGAGAGAGTGGTATCAGGTTGCCGGGACTGTAATCTAGAACTTGCAAAGCACTTTGACGCTGTCCTGAAAAAGAGCAGAGAGTCGCTAGTCTGAATCCCGGGGGCCGTTCTCACTGCAAATTGTCGCTAGTCTCGCCTGAGCGAGACGAAATTTCGCGCCGACCGCCGGGGTGGTTTATGAAAGGCTTCAACGGAATTTCTGGCGAGTATCGTACGGATGACCCTCGGCAATCGGCTCAAATAGGCCCCAAAACGCCGGTTTTGGGCTCGTTTCCGGAACCCCTCACGTAGCGTTCCCACGTCGGACCCGGAGAAACCGCCTGGATTTTCCTCTGAACAGGCAAAGGGCGGTCTACCTGTCTATCTCTCCGGGGAGAGAAGATACTATCTTTTCGGTTTTCGTCTCGTTGTCCATGCACGGCAAGGGGTCACGACGATTCACAGAATACGAATCGCGCGCGCACTGAGAACAGGCTTACTAAGACTACAGCACCCTCCTTCTCTGCTGCTGTTCCCCTTGGAGGGATTTTCATCCAGAGCTCCGGCACTCAAAACGTGTGCGCTGACCTCCCGACCAAATTGACACGCCCGGAGTAGATCCTGTACGACTCTCGTGCTGCATTAATCTCTGACGATCCATGCCCTGCGCCCGTCCTTTGCAACAACAGGCTCTGCCTTCGCGATGATTGTCTCGGCGTCGCCTTCGAAAAAAGTAGCGACCGGCGCCGGCGAAAGTTTGGTCTCGCTCGGCAAAACTTCGATCAGCCCGTTTCGCAACGCGTTCATTTGGTCGCGCCCCCCCGGTGTCCCGAGCGTCTGGCTTTCCCAGAACTCCTCGTCTTTGTCAGTAAGCTCGACGAAGACTCTGAAGCGCGGATCTGTTTCTCCC